>CANFKD010000111.1 GCA_947447115.1 Caulobacteraceae bacterium | reverse complement strand
TCGGCGCGTCCCGCCGTTGGCGAAGGCAACAGCTACTCCTCACGATCCAAGGAACCGGGGCCACATTCCTTGGCGCTGGGCAAGACCGGGTACTTTTACACCACCAATGCCGGGTCCGACGAGATTGGCGTTTTCGATCCGAAGACCCGGACGTGGAAAGCCTCATTCGTGCTTCCTGAGCCTGCACGTTACCCCCACACAATCCGCGTTGGCCGCGATGGCATCATCTGGTTTACGCTGGCAGCGTCGTCTCAGGTGGGCCGACTTGATCCGGTCAGCGGTGATATCAAGCTGATCTTCCTGCCGAAGCTCAAGCCACTGGGTGGAGCGGGTGGAACCCTGCCCTACGGCATCGATATCAGCCCTGTAGATGGGCGCATCTGGTATGCGCGCCTATGGGGTGACAAGCTTGGCGCCATCGATCCCACGACCTTTGCGGTGACGGAGTTTGACTCGCCGGTTGAAGGGCCGCGCCGCCTTCGCTTCGATGCCGAGGGTAAGCTTTGGGTAACCGGCTACAGCGACGGCATGATCGCCAAGATTGATCCGGCGAGCATGAAGAGCGAGGTCTATCCCATGCCAGAATTTGCCGCAGGCTATCGCCCGGCCCCCTATGCCCTTGCGATCAACCCCGTCACGCAGGAGGTCTGGATCAACGAGACCTTGACGGACCGTGTCTATCGTTTCCTGCCGAAAGAAAAGCGGTTCATCGTTTACCCCATGCCACTGCGCGGCACCTTCACGCGCGACTTCACCTTCACGGCGTCCGGGTGGGCCTGTACGACCAATAGTCCGATCCTGAATGCGGCACTGGAAGGCAATGAGACAGAAGTGATCTGCATTGATCCAAGCGGAGCAAAGGCGCGCAAATGACCGCATTGTTCGATCCTTCGCTCTACTCAGGCATTTCGCTGATCGGACTGGCCTGGACCCTACTGACGCTCTTTTTGATGTTTTCGTCAACGGGGAAGAGGTTGCTGTCCAACCCACTGGGGATTGTTATCGCAGCAGCGGCGCTGTTTCCCTCGCTCTGGTTTGTGACATCTCAGATGAAGGTGCTGACAGCGCTTACAGGCGGCATCCCGCCGCTGGACGCGCAATTTGGCTACCACCAGCGCGAAATCGTCCAGTTCGCTCAGGCCCTGAATGAGGGCGGCCGCAAGTTGTATGCCCAGTTCCAGCTGGGCGCCGACACGCTGGCCCCTCCCGGCTTCTGTTGTTTCCTGATGAGCGTCTACCGCTCAACGGTTCGGTCACAGGTCGTGCGGACCCTTTGTGATGCAATGGCGTTCGTCTATTTCGTGTCCGTCCTCATCGCCAACAGCCTGATGCCGGTGATTATCCTCAACTATCCGGCTCAGGACGGCCTTGTGCTGTCGACACTCTACTGGCTGATCCCCCTTTGTGACACGATCAAGTACTCCGTTCACGGCCTGGCCTGGCTCACCATAGTGACCGCCTGGCTCTGGCAGCTTGTAGGCATGCTGAGGGCCCGCAAGTCGTCGTGACCTTTTCCCTGGACCATTCCATGATTGGCCCAGGGGATTATCCTAACCATCGAGCGTAGCCGTTGATGGTTTGATCCGGATGCCTTCGGCAAAGGTGATCTGGAAGCTGGGTAGGTGCTTGGCGGCACCATCACAATATACTCGAGTATAAACACCATCCGTTCGCGTTGTTGAGGGCTTGCAACTTGGTACTCTGAGCCGCCAATTAATTTTCCATACAACGTCAAAGACCGGAGCGACCAATTCCTCTTGGCATATGGTGTGCACGATCTCATGATCGTTTCTTCGATAGCCCCCTTGGGGTCAACGGTTTTGATCGAGCTACCAAGGATAAGAACTCAGGCCCAGAAGGCCTTTCGGTAACGTCTGTCAGGTCGATTACCCAAAGGTTCGTCCTGCGGCCCTTGCGTTCTAATGACTAGCCTGGAAAATCGGCTGCAAGACCCAAGCCGAGGAAGGTGGTGACTTCGTCAGCCAACTGCCGCGGCGTGCGCGGATCATTGTCGGGAACCCATTTGCGCAGACGGCTAAAGGCTCCGGCACTAATTTGGGCCACCATCAGGCTGTCGCAGGGGCGGCAGGAACCGTCGGCTATGCCCTCGTCAATCAACTGGCTTGCTAGGCGACTGAGAGCCCGGGCGCGGCGGGTTAGGGTTCCGCGATGGTCGTCTGCCAGAGCCTCAAGCCCGGGCTGCGGCATGAGGGGGGTGAGCAGCCCCACCTGACCTTGGCTGTTGAGATGCGAAATAATAAGGACGCGATGGAGGCCGGACTTACCGCCTGTCCGCGCGGCCTCTGCTATCTTTTCAAAAAGATCAAAGCCGCGCTCATAACAGCGGGTCACAAGGTCCGACTTATCCTTCAGATAGTGATAGATCACCGCTTTCGAGGCGCCGAGGGCTGAGACGATTTGATCCAGAGAGGTCGCCTCGATCCCATAGCGATTGAACAGATCTGAGGCCGTTCGCAGCAGCTGTTCGACCTTCAATTCCGCCGCCTCGCGCCGATCGAAGGCGTTGATGGGGCCCGGTAGGAAGCTATCGGCGTCGAGGGTGCAGATAATGGGCGCACGCTCTATGGCGATGCCATGGTCGATAATGGAAAGGACCGCGCTAAGCAGCCGCCTGCGGTATTTCTGGCTGCTATCGCCACTCACCCATTGCGGAGTCATCTGGGCCCAGGCCGTGATCCCGAACAGGCATTGGGCGGCGACCTCACCGTCGCAGGGACGAACGCTACCATCGGCCATGCCCTCTTTTAGAAAGGCGATCAATCCGTTGGTGTTGCGATCAATGGCGCGGCCGATGATCTCGGCTTGCGAGGCGTCGAGCACGCCCAGATCGTTCAGCACCGCCAGCGGTGGACGGTCTGGCGCGAGGGACATGCTCATAAAGGTTTTGATTTGCTGCCAGCCATTGGGCTCTTGGCTGGCTAAGGCCAGATCGTCGGCCGTGCGCTCGCAGGCGCGTTGATAGCATTGGAAGACCAGTTCTGACCGGTCATTGACGTAATAGTAGATCGACGCCCTCGCCAGACCTAGGCGCTCGGCAATGTCAGCCAGTGAGGTTCCGGCAATACCCTGATTGTTAAACAGGGCGGTGGCTCCGTCTAGCAAGGCTTCACGCTTGAGCTGGCGCTTAGACGGTCTACCCCGGCCCTTAGTCGGCGGCATGTCAGCATGGGTGTCGCTTAGCGACATCGCATTGGGGTCTACGGATCCGGACAAGTCGCTGCTATTCCAATTTTCTGACAGAACATCACATTAGCATAATTTCGTGTCGAAAAACTTGACAACCTTGTTTCGACGTGACGATCTATAGCCATTCTTTAGCGTCGAAGAAATCAGAAATCGACCGCAATTAAGTCGGCGCATACCCAAACCGCGAAAACAGCGGCACCAAAAATCTTAGGGGAGAATATCCATGTTGAATTTGACACCTAGCCGCATCCGAATGCCCTACCCTACCCGATTGCGCGCTGTGGTTTTCGCAACCGTTTCGACCCTGTCGCTTTTGGGCGGGTTGGCGCAAGCCCAAGAGCGCTCAGCGCCTGCTGACGGCCTTGTTCCAGAAATCATCGTCACGGCGCAAAAGCGCGAAGAAAATGTCAATGCCGTGCCCATGTCGATCACAGCGGTGACCGGCGAACAACTCAAGCGCGCAGGGGTCAATGAGGTCCGCGATCTGGTCAAGGTCTCGCCGGGCTTTAACTATGCCGATTCCTATGTTGGCTCCCCGATCTATACCCTCCGCGGGATCGGTTTTAGCGACATCAGCTTGGGCGGCCGTTCAACGGTCAGCCTCTATATCGATCAGGCCCCGATCCCCTTTGCGATTGAGAGCCGGGGCGTCAATCTGGACCTCGAGCGCGTCGAAATTCTAAAAGGACCGCAAGGCACCCTGTTCGGGCAAAATGCCACCGGCGGCGCGATCAACTTCATTGCCGCCAAGCCGACCAAAAGCTTCGCCGCCGGTATCGATGCCAGCTACGGCACCTTTAACGCGGCAGACCTGAGCGGATTTATCAGCGGGCCCCTGTCCGAGACGCTGGGCGCACGTTTGGCCGTCCAGACGATCAATTCCGATCCTTGGCAGCGCAGCTACACCAAGTCCGCCGAAAATGGGGCTGATAATGTCCAAAATGCTCGCCTGACGGTCGCGTGGGATCCAAGCGCGCGGCTGAAGGTGCAGGTCAATATCAATGGCTCCAACGACCAGTCTGACGTCCAAGCCGGTCAATTGATTGGCATTACCCCGTCCGTGCCGGCGGCGGCCCCCTATATTCCAGGCCTCTTGACCTACAAGCTAGCCCCCGCCAATGCACGGGCCGCTGACTTCAATCCCGCGGATGACTACGCCAAAAACAATCGCTTCCTTCAGGCCGCTGCAAAAATTGACTATGAGCTGTCAGACAGCATGTCCCTGACCTCACTGACCGCCGTCAGTCATTTCAAGCAAAATCAGCTCCAGGATATCGACGGCACCACCCTGTCGAACCTGAACCGGCACACAACCGGCAAGATCCAATCCCTGTCTCAGGAACTGCGGCTCGCAGGGGATATCAATAGCAAGACCCACTACACGGTCGGTGCCAGCTATGCCGACGATGATGTTCGCGAATCTAGCTTCAACATTCTGGTTCAGAGCAGCCAATCCCTACTCTTTACTGGCTTTGGCTTGCCGGTCTTTGCCGATTTCGTGGATTCCAATAATCAGAAGTCAAAGACCTCGGCCATCTTCGCCAGCCTCGACTATCAGCTGAACGACGATCTAAAGGTCTATGGTGGCGCGCGCTATACACGGTCTGACAATCGCTTCAGTGGGTGCTCGGCTGATGCCGGTGACGGCAATGCGGCCTCGATCTTTGGCCCCTTCTGGAACTCGATCCGTCCAGCCTTGAAGCTGCCGTTTAATGCGCCGATCGCCAAGGGCGGCTGTGTCACGGCGAGCGCTGCCTTTGCACCTGGGCTGGTGGTCAATAGTTTGAACCAGACCAATGTGTCTTGGCGGATGGGGGCAGAGTGGACGCCGCGCGAGCGGACCCTGCTCTATGCCAACATCAGCAAGGGCTATAAGGCCGGTGGCTTCCCCTCACTTGGGGCCACGGCGGCGAGCCAGTATCTGCCAGCAGTCCAAGAATCGGTTGTGGCCTATGAGGCCGGCTTCAAGACCACCACGACGGACCGCAAGCTGCATCTCGACGGCGCTCTGTTCTATTATGACTATCAGGACAAGCAGATCCTTGGTCGCGTTCTAGACCCGCTGTTTGGTCCGCTCTTGCAGATGATCAATGTGCCCAAGTCCAAGGTTACGGGCGCTGAGCTTCAGGCCAGCTGGTTCCCCGTCGAGGGGCTGAGCGTCACGGCAGGTGGATCCTACATCGACTCCGAGGTCCTCAATGGTTTCGTCAACTATAATCCGGACGGGGTCTTGGCCAATCTGGGCGGCGAAGCCTTCCCCAATACGCCCAAATGGCAGGTCGTCGCCGACGTCAACTATGAGTGGCCGATCAATGAAACCCTAAAGGGCTTTGTCGGCGGCGGGGTGACCCACCAGGACAAGACCAACAGCCAGTTGGGCGAACTGCCATCGCTCAATGTGAAGGCCTATAGTCTTGTCGACCTACGTGCGGGTATCGAGAGCCAGAGCGGCACTTGGCGTCTGTCGGCCTGGGGCCGCAATGTCGGGGATGCCTACTATTGGACCGCCGCCAACCGCAACCTAGACACCACGGTGCGATTTACCGGCCGTCCAGCGACCTATGGCCTGTCCTTAAGCTACCGGTTCCAATAGTTGATCTCAATATTGGCCGTTCTGGCGCGGAGATGTCCCCCGTTCCAGAACGGCCTCTTAAGGAAACCAAGACCATGAGCCTCAATCTTCAAGGCCACGTTGCCCCGGGATTTGAACCGGTGAGAGATGAGTTTGTTGCCAACTTCAGTCGGCAGGATGTTTTCCAAGAGGTTGGTGCCGCCTTAGTGGTCTATCGCGGGGCTGAACGGGTGGTGGACCTGTCCGCGGGGATGGCTAATGCCCAGACCGCTACGCCCTGGACCGATCAGACCCTAGCCAATGTCTGGTCAACGACCAAAGGGGTTGCCGCCATCGCGGTGGCGGTCTTGGTCGACCGAGGCCTTCTGGACTATGCCGCGCCGGTTGCGCGCTATTGGCCCGAATTTGCTCAGCAGGGTAAGGGCCAGATCACGGTCTCCCAGCTCCTGTCCCATCAGGCCGGTCTGCCCGGCTTTGTAGAGCCCACAAGTCTTGAAGATTTCTATGACTGGCCCGGCATTATTGGCCGTCTCGAGCGGCAGGCTCCCATGTGGCCCCCGGGCACACAAAACTCCTATCACGCCATGACCTTTGGGTTTTTGGCCGGTGAGTTGGTGCGCCGCGCCAGCGGTATGAGTGTTGGCCAGTTTTTAGCCAGCCAGATTGCCGGTCCGCTCGGTGCCGATGTCTATATCGGTCTGCCGATGGCACTCGAGGACCGGGTTGCGCCCTTGATCGGCCCGCGCCGTGAGGCCCCGTTTGATCTGGACGCTATGGCCCCCTCAGCGATTGCGGCCATTAGCAATCCGGCCATGGAGCCCTTGATCCCGAATGATCGGGCTTGGCGCGCTGCAGAGGTTCCGGCGGGCAATGGCCATGCGACAGCGCTTGGATTGGCCAGGCTCTATGGGGCCGTGGCCAATGGCGGCAGTCTGGACGGGGTTCGCATCATGAGCCCACAGACCGTTGCAGCCATGTCGACCACCCAGACGACGCGGATTGACCTGATGCTGGGGGTGGCACCGCACTGGCGCAACGGCTTTGCGGGTAACGAGCCGGGGCTCTTTGGTCCTCACCCCCATGTCTTTGGCCATAGTGGCTGGGGCGGGTCTTTTGGCTGCGCCGACACCGAGGCAAGGGTCAGTATTGGCTATGTGATGAACCAGATGGGCGACGGCATCGTCGGCGATCCACGCGCCACCGCCCTCTGTGACAGGATCTATGACTGTCTCTAGCTCTGCACGACCTCTTGATCGTTTCTTCGATAGCCCCCTTGGGGTCAGTGCACTTGATCGCAACCACCAAACACTATCGCGAAGGACCAACAGTGCCTTCGGTCTGGTTCAAAACAAAAGGAGCACCAACAGACCGTCGTTAGTGGTCTTCAGCCAGCATCAGGCTTCACACCTGACGAATTCACGTCAGGCCTTGGGTCGCGGTTGGATCCATTTCAAGATTTTCATGTGCGGAGCATTCGATCATCATAATGAGGGCCGTAGACCGTCAAACCCTATGGTCACGGGCTAGGGCGCGTGCGTGCTGTTGCGACTATGCGGAGATAACGACGGGTTGCATGTGGATAGGCTCATAGGCTGCGCGGCCCTTGGGTTGGACGACGATATCCACTTCACAGCCCAGCCTGGTCAACAAACGCATCAGCCGCTCTGCCGTGACATCCCGGAAATGACCGTTGCTGAACCGAGAAATTTCCGGCTGGGTGATGCCCATCAGTTTGGCTGCTTTGGTCTGGGTCAGGCCCTGATCGCGCATTATGTCGAGGATGTGGGACACCAGCTTGGCCTTCACGAAATGGGTATCCGCATCAGGCAAGCCCAGATCGGCGAAGACATTGCCGCTGCTCTTGGTGATTTCAATATCGCTCATTTCGGGTTCCTTTGTTTGTAGTCTGCTTCGGCCGCTTTTAGGCGGAGTGTGATCAGGTCAATGTCGGCCTTTGGAGTCGCAATTCCCGATTTTGACTTCTTCTTGAAGCAATGGAGGACGTAAACGGCGTCACTAAATTTCACGGTGTAAACGCCGCGGTAGGTCTCTCCTAGGCCGTCTTCGACAACCTCAAGTACGCCTGCACCACCAAATCCTTTTAGAACTTTGGCCTTGTCATGCTTTTCACCGATTTGGGCGCGATGAAGCGCAAAGCCCATGACATCCTTCACCTCGTCAGGAAAGGCTAGCAGGTCTTTATAGGCTGATGCGATCCAATAGAGGTCTTTAGGGCCTGACATAGCTTATTATGTGTATTTACGCATAAGAGTCAATTCCGATCACTGAAACCCTTGGCCTTAGCGATTATACGGCGAGCCTTTCTGATGGCCGCTCGCTGCTGATCATAGTCATCCTGTGTCCATCCATGGCGATGACCGCTTTTCAGGATCAGGTCTCTAACACCCCGATGGTCAAAGACCATCATGGCCGATAGGGCCTCCAGCATGTCCTGCGCCATGCTCCAAAGGTTGGCCGTTACGGCTGCGCAGGCGCCACCTGGGTTATCGAAGGCTAGGCCAATGGTGCTGCCATCTTGACCGATACAGACCGCCCCATTGGGCAAACCGTCCTCGTCAAAGTCGGGCCATGTGGTCAGGCCTTGTGCAGGTGATGGCTGGGTTTTCCCAAGATCTGGAATTTGACCCTCAAAGGCTTTGGCCAAGGCCAAGCGTCCAGCTTCGGCGACAAAGGCCAGCTCGGAGGTGTCGCCATCGGAGTAGTCGTACCAATCGATAAAGGCCTGAACCACGGAGGCAAGGTCTGGCGATGCGGCCATCCTATAGGCATCGCCTTTAAGGGACGTCTCGGCCAGCACGGCAAAGCCGGTGCTGTGGCATGTGGTTGTACGTCGTCAGAACATTCGAGACCTTAGGCGCTTGTTTTTATCGTAGAGCGTGTCTCATCTTGGGTTGATATTTAGGCGGCGATTTTGCGGTGTTGCAAGCGCCGATGTTGGATGGTCTGGCGTTTAATAAGGTTTCGTTCGGCCAG
>CANFKD010000110.1 GCA_947447115.1 Caulobacteraceae bacterium | reverse complement strand
CGCGTCATTGCGAGGCGAGAAACAAGGCCCCCGTCGGCGCAGCCGGGGTGGGGGTTCTACAGTCCTCCCGCCACTTTTTTCGACAGATTACCCCCGCCTAGAGCACAAATTTGAACCGGATTGGGCAGGCGGCGGCTTTCTTCAACCCGCACTCAGATTGTCTTTGTCCCAACCGAGACAGCGGCCCAACCTAGCCTCAGTGCAATGGCTTGGTTGCAGGCTCTGATCGTGGGGATGATCGACGTGCGGAAAATGATGATAGCGTCTTTGATGGCGCTGGGTTTGAGCACTCCCGTCTTGGCAGACGGTGTGACGCGGGTTGGATCGGACAAGTCTCCGATTGCCACGGCTGTGACCGTGCCTGCCGGGGCCAAGACCCTCTATGTCAGCGGGCAGTTGGCCGCTGTTGCTGATCCTGCCGCTCCCGCAGGAACCAAGGCGGCTTACGGCGACACCAAGACCCAGACCTTGAGCGTTCTCAAAAAGATCGATGATGTGCTTAAGGCGCACGGCATGACCGCCGCCGATGTGGTCAATATGCATGTCTATCTGCTGGGCGATCCTGACCTCGGCGGCAAGATGGACTTTGCCGGTATGATGGCCGCCTACACCCAGTTCTACGGCACCGCCGAACAGCCCAATAAGCCTTCGCGCGCCACCATCCAGGTCGCGGCCTTGGCGGGCCCTGGCTATCTGGTCGAGATCGAAGTCATCGCGGCAAAGATGCCCTGACCTCGGCAGGTCCGGGGGCGGCGACGCCTCCGGGGCCAGACGATCTAACCTCTAAATCTCGGCCCGAGGCGGTTCTTGCGAACCGTCCGTGAGCCCCCTTGTGCCGGTCATCACGGCGCAGCCCGAACGATCAAGGAATTTCGATATGGCGATGATGGATGAGACAAGCGGTCCAGCGGCAGGGGTTCTGACGCGCAGGCGGTTTATCGAGCGATTGGGTCTGGTGGGCGGCACCACCATGATCCTGGCGGGGATGGAGGCCTTGGGCTTTGGGATCGGTTCGGCCCACGCCGCTCCGCCGGTCTTAACCGGATCGGGCAATGGCAAGTCGATTGTGGTGCTGGGGGCGGGTCTGGCCGGGATGACCGCGGCCTATGAACTGACCAAGTCCGGCTATAAGGTCACGGTGCTCGAAGCCCGCAGCTTTGCCGGTGGCCGTTGCCAAAGTGCCCGGGCGGGGGTGACGATCACCGAGTTGGGCGGTCAGGCCCAGACCTGCAACTTCGACGACGGGCTCTATATCAACCACGGCCCGTGGCGCATTCCCTACCATCACCGCTCGACCCTGCACTACACCAAGACCTTCCGCGTGCCGCTGGAACTGTTCGTCAACGACAACGACAATTCCTATGTCTATTTCGAAAAGGGCACCGGCCCTCTGGCAGGCAAGCCCATCCGCAAGGGTCAGATTGCCGCCGATGCGCGCGGCAATGCAGCGGAACTCTTGGCCAAGGTGGTCAATAAGGGTGGTCTGGACCTGCCCATGACGCAGGAGGACCGCGACCTGTTCGTGGCCTATCTGGTCAATGAGGGCTATCTGTCGCCCAAGGATCTGGCCTATTCGGGCGCTGAAGGGCGCGGCTATGAGATCCACCCCGGCGCAGGGGTTGATCCGGGTCCCGGCAAGCTGACCACGCCCTACAGCATGACCGATGTGCTCCATTCTAAGACCTGGTCGGTCCTGACCTCGGTGGCCGGCTACGAGCAGCAGCGCACCATGTTCCAGCCGGTCGGCGGCATGGACCGGATCGCCAAGGCCTTTGAAAAGCAGGTCGGTCACCTGATCCGCTATTCCTCGGTGGTTCAAAAGATCAAACAGTCCGATGCCGGGGTCGAGGTTGCCTATACTGACTCCGACGGTAAGCCCGCAGTGGTCAAGGGTGACTATTGCATCTGCACCATTCCGCTGTCGGTGCTCAAATCGATCGACATGAATGTCTCGGCCCCCTTCAAGGAGGCGATGAACAATGTCGCCTATGCGCCGGTGGGCAAGATCGGTCTGCAGATGAAGCGCCGGTTCTGGGAAGAGGACCACGCGATCTATGGCGGTCACGTCCATACCGACATGCGCGATATCGGCTCAATGTCATTGCCCTCGACCGGCTTCCAGAGCCAAAAGGGCGTGATCCTTGGCTATTACCAGTTTGGCAACGAAGCGGCCAAGATCAGCGCCAAAACGCCCGCCGAGCGCGCGGCCCATGCGGTGGCTGCCGGTCAGAAGATCTTCCCCGAATATGCCGAGAACTTCGAGACGGCTTTCTCTGTGGCTTGGCACCGGGTCGCCTATAATCTGGGCGGCTGGGCCGAATGGAAGGAAGACGGGCGCCGCGACTATTATCCCACCCTATGCAAGCCTGACGGCCGCATCTATCTGGCGGGCGAGCACCTTAGCTATATGACCGGCTGGCAGGCCGGAGCCATCGAGTCCGCTTGGCAGCAGATCGCCCATCTGCACCGGCGCGTCATGGCCTAGAAGGAGACCCTAAGATGAAGTCCCTCATTCTTGCAGGACCCATGATCGCAAGTCTGATCAGCTTTTCCGGCGCGCAGGCGGCCCCGGCGACGGGGGCTGCCCTGTTTGCCGAAAACTGCGCGGCCTGCCACCAGCCGAAGGGTGAAGGTATTGCCGGAGCCTTTCCTGCCTTGGCCAAGAACGCCTTTGTGAAGGGCGATCCCAAGGTGGTGGCCGCGACCATCCTCAATGGACGCGGCGGCATGCCAAGCTTTAGGAGCGATCTAAGCGATGCAGAGATCGCAGCCGTTCTGACCTTTGTCCGCGCCTCTTGGGGCAACAGGGCCGTACCCATCACGCCCGTCGTGGTGGCCTCCGCCCGCAGTGCCAAGGTCGCTGAAGGCCCGCGAAAGATCATGCAGGCCCATTAGGGGGTTCTAATCAAGCCCCTTCCCCCCTTGAGGGGGAGAGGGTTGGGAGAGGGGGTGTCTGCACGCCTCAGTCAAAGGGTCTGGATCCCCGCCTTCGCGGGGAACGCGGGTGTGGGGGATTGAGTGATCTTTTACGCGTCATTGCGAGGGTTCAAACAAGGCCCCCTTCGGCCCTCCGGGCCACTTCCCCCAGAGGGGGAAGATTTACCGCCTTTTGATCTTCCCCCTCTGGGGGAAGTACCGGCGCAGCCGGGGTAGGGGGTCTTGTTTCCCTTTTTTCCGCGTTCCCCGCGAAGGCGGGGATCCAGATCCCTTCACTGAGGCGTGGATGAACACCCCCCACTCCCAACCCTCTCCCCCTCAAGGGGGGAAAGGGCTTTTTTTTACCCGCGTCATTGTGAGGGGTGAAACATGGCCCCCGTCGGCGCGGCCGGGGTAGGGGGCTCTAAGCCCTGCCGAACCCGCCGCCGCCTGGGGTTTGGATTTCGATCATGTCGCCGGGTGCGACGGTGACGGAAAAGCAGCCGAGCAGGTCTTCAGCCGTGCCATCGGCGCGGATCAGGCGTTGAAGGCCGGGCAGGGCCGCACCGCCGCCTTGCAGGCCTTGCGGGGCATTGACCCGGCGGCTGGACAGCAGCGCGGCCTCCATGGGTGCCAGAAAGCGGATGCGGCGCACCGCCCCGTCGCCGCCCTTGAACTGGCCTGAGCCGCCAGAGCCCTTGCGCACCCCGAAGGTCTCGACCCGTACCGGAAAGCGCCGTTCCAAGATTTCAGGATCGGTGAGGCGCGAATTGGTCATGTGACTGTGGACGGCGCTGGCTCCAGCGGCCCTATGGCTGGCCCCCGCCCCGCCGCAGAGGGTCTCGTAATATTGCCGGGCCTCATCGCCGAAGGTGAAATTGTTCATCGAGCCTTGGCTATTGGCCAAGACGCCGAGGGCTGCATAGAGGGCATCGACCACATGCTGGCTGGTCTCGACATTTCCGGCCACCACGGCGGCGGGAAAGGCGGGGGCGAGCAGCGAGCCCTCGGGCACCCTGATCTCCAGCGGCTTTAGGCACCCCGCATTGAGGGGGATCTGATCGTCGACAAGGGTGCGGAACACATAGAGGGCGGCGGCATGGACGATGGCGGTTGGGGCATTAAAGTTCGAGCCCAGCACCGCGCTCGTACCCGAAAAGTCGAGAACCGCGCGGCCGGCAACCGCATCAACCGTGCTGGTTACGACAATCTCAGCGCCGCCATCCATGGGCACGCGGGCCTGACCGTTCGACAGCTTGCCAATGGCCTTGCGCACACAGTCGGCGGCATTGTCCTGCACAAAGCCCATATAGCGGGCGACCTTGGCCCCGCCATAGGCCTCGATCATGGCGCGAACGGCGTTGGCCCCGGCAAGACAGGCGGCGATCTGGGCCTTGAGGTCGGCAATGTTGCGGTCGGGCGCGCGGGCAGGCCAGCGACCGGCACCGAGGGCCGCGCGGGTGTCTGCCTCGAGGAACTGTCCGGCGCGCATGATGGGCAGGGCGTCGAGCATCACCCCCTCCTCATCAATGGTCTTGGAAAAGGGCGGCATGGAGCCGGGCTGAATACCGCCGACATCGGCATGGTGACCCCGCGCGGCGACATAGAAGGTGGCGTGTCTGTCTTCAGGGCTCAAGAACACCGGCATGACGACGGTAATGTCTGGCAGGTGCGTGCCCCCGGCATAGGGATTGTTCAGGGCAAATCCGTCGCCGGGCGCAAGGATCGGGTGACGATCGCGCACGGCCCGAACGCTGGCCCCCATCGATCCCAGATGGACGGGCATGTGCGGGGCATTGGCCACCAAGCCGCCGTCTTCATCGAACAGGGCGCAGGAAAAATCGAGCCGTTCTTTGATATTGACCGAATGGGCTGTGCGCTCCAAAGCCGCCCCCATGGCCTCGGCGACGCCCATGAAGCGGCGATTGAACAGTTCGAGCGTCACGGGATTGGGCAAGGTTTCTAGCGTCTCGTCCGTCTGGTTCTGTTGGCCCAGATGGATCAGCCGGATCAGGCCATCGGCCTCGCAATGGGCTTGCCATCCTTCGGCCACTGCGATCTGGGTGTCGCCGCGAATGATCAGGGCCGGTCCTGTGATCGGGTTGGTTAGGCTTTCCGCATGATGGATGCCGCCGATCAGGGCGGGGGAGGGAGCGGCGCTGGTCCTGCCGCTGTCTGATAGGGGCGGGCGATCATCCCGTTGCAGGGCCTCAACCTCGACGCTGGCAATCAGAATGGGGCGGCCCGGTTCGATAAAACCAAACAGGCGCTGATGGGCCTCTTCGAAGGTTGCTCGGACAGAGGCAAGGTTGCTCAGCGGGGCGGGCAAGACCGCATCGGCGCCGTCATAGCGCAGGCGAAGGCGCAGCACCGTCTGACCCAGAGCGCCGCCTTGGGCCTTAAGGGCGCTGATCGCCTCAGTCTCTAGCTGGGCAAGGCGGGCCTTGGCGAGGCTAAGGCCCGCGTCGCTGAGCGGCGCATCGAGCCCCTGTTCCTTCAGACTGTTGAGTTGGGCCTGACCAATACCCCAGGCCGATAGCAGGCTGGCATGGCGTGGGCTGAGGACCTCGCTGATCCCAAGCGCCTGCGCCACCCAACAGGCGATCTGGCCCGCCGCGCCGCCAAAGGCCACGAGACTATGGTCGCGCGGATCAAAGCCGCGTTCGGTCGAGATGCGGCGCACCGCCTGATCGGTCTGTTCGACGCAGACGGCGATGAAGCCCTCGGCGGCGGCCTCCACCGATGGGGCCTGCATCTCGTCGGCCAAGGCCTGCAACCGGGCGCGGGCGGCGGCGACGTCGAGGGGCTGGTCTTGGTCAGGGCCAAAGACGGCGGGGAAGTGGGCGGGATCGAGCCGCCCCAGCACGATCTGAGCGTCGGTGACGGTTGCAGGGCCGCCGCGTCCATAGGCGGCGGGTCCTGGCATGGCTCCGGCGCTGCCCGGTCCGACCCGTACGCGAGCGCCGTCGAAGGTCAGGATCGAGCCGCCGCCCGCTGCCACGGTCTCGACATCCAGCATGGGCGCGCGAAGACGAACCCCCGCGATCTGGGCTCGGTCGCGCCGTTCTAAGGTCCCATCAAAGCGGCAGACATCGGTTGAGGTGCCGCCCATGTCAAAGCCCAGCGCCGCCTTGCCGCCGCTCGACTGAAGCGCCGTCTGCGCCACGCCCACCACACCGCCTGCAGGGCCGGAGACGACCGCATCCTTGCCACGAAAGGCCTGCGCCCGGGCCAATCCCCCCGCCGAGGTCATGAAAAAGATGTCCGCCCCGTTCACCGCGCTGGCCACCTGATCGACATAGGCGCGAAGGGCGGGGGTCAGATAGGCATCGGCGACGGTGGTCTCAGCGCGCGGCAGATAGCGCGGCAGGGGCGAGACCTCATGGCTCATGGCCACATGGGCAAAGCCAGCGGCTCTGGCGATCTCGGCTGCGGCCCGCTCATGAACCGGATTGAGGTCAGCATGCATAAAGGCGATGGCGACCGAGGTCAGGCCTGCGGCCACAGCCTCGCGGCAGTGCAGGGTGAGGGCCTCGCGGTCGAGCGGGGTCAGGACCTCACCGGTCGCGGTCATTCGCTCGGTGGCCTCGATGGTCCGTTCAGCGAGAGGCTCAGGGCGGACAATATCCAGCGCAAACAGGTCTGGTCGGGTTTGATCGCCGATGATCAGGGCATCGGCAAAGCCCTGGGTGGCGATCAAGAGCGTGCGCGCGCCCTTGCGTTCCAGCAAGGCGTTGGTCGCCACAGTCGTGCCCATCTTGATGGCCTCGACCTGATCGGCGGGGAATGTATCGGCTGGTGCCAACCCCAGAATGCGCCTCATGGCCTCGACGGCGGCGTCGGGATAGGCGTCGCTGACCGACAGGAGCTTGAGCGTGCGCACAACCATGGCGCCTTGCGCGCCGATCACATCGGTGAAGGTGCCGCCGCGATCGATCCAAAAGGTCCAGCGCGAAGGGGGCTCAGAGGTTGTCATAATGTCGCCATGTCACTAAGGTGATCCTCATCTCATGAGCTTCTGGCACAACATCGTCAAACTTGCAGCGGGGCGCGTCAACGCCGCGGACTGCGATGACTGTCCGCAGAGCCAGCCCGGACAGGACCCCGCCTTTTCGACAGCGGTCATAGCGCTCGGCGCTAAATTGGCCAAGGCCGATGGGCGAGCCGATCTGATGGAGTTTGAAGCCTTTTCCGAGGTTTTCCAGCCGACCTCCGAAAATGTCCGCGACATCCAGCGGCTTTATGACCTTGCACGCCAGACGACCCTTGGCTTTGAGGGCTATGCCAAACGTCTGGCCAAGCGCTACCGCGCCTGCCCGCAACTGCTTGAGGATGTGCTGGACGGACTATTTCACATCGCCAAGTCCGATGGCGTGGTCACGCACCACGAGATCGACTATCTGCAAGAGGTCTCGCGGCTTTTTGGTCTGTCGGCCCTGACCTTCCGGCGCATCCAGGCCACCCATCTGGGGGCGGGGCCTCAGGATCCCTATGTGATCTTGGCGGTTGAAGCCGATGCGTCAGATGAGACCGTTCGGTCGGCGTGGCGCAGGGCCCTGTCCGAGGCCCATCCCGACCGGGCCCTGTCGCGCGGCCTGCCTGCGGAGTTTGTCGAACTGGCACACCTAAAATCCGCCGCAATTAACGAAGCCTATGACACGGTGATGCGCGAACGGCGGGCGATGGTCGAGGCCTAGGCAGTCCGGGGATAATTTCCCTCCTGTCCAAAACTTAACTGGCCGACGCCATTGACGAAGCGCAAGGTAGGCCTGACATAATCAGGACAAGGATCGTTCCCCTTTCGGGACAGAGGACAGGGTCATGACAGGGCAAGAAAGCCTTCGTTTCAACAGTGCCGGTCATTCGGTTTGGAAGGGCCTGGCCTGGCTGGGCAGTGCCATTGCCACGACCATTGCCGCTGGTCTCGCCGCCCTCTTGGCGCTTGTCTTTGCCGCCACGGTTCTGGTCATCGCCCTGATCACCAGCGTTCTGGTCGCGGTTGCGGGCCTAGCCCTGCGCGCCCGTCGCAGTGCCAAGCCGGATGTGGCCGATGATGGCCTCATCGAAGCCCACAAGGTCGGTGGCCATTCCTGGGTCGCCTATGGCTGGGACGAGCGGAAGTCCTAATCTAACCCTGTTCTAATCTATTTTCAGGCTTGGCGGCTTGTGCGTCTCGCCTGCCCTCGATAGGTCTATGAAGGTCATAGATCTTTCGGGAAGACCGCCATGTTTAGCCGCAGAACCCTTCTAACCGGTGCCGGTGCCCTCGCTGTAACGGCAGGCTTGCCAAAGCTCGCCTTGGCGGCCGAGGGTAAGGGCGCAGAGCTCAACGCCCTGTTTGACGGGTTCGTTCAGGACTATATGCGCCGCTCGCCCGAGATGCTGACGGGTCTTGGCATGGACAAGGGCGATAGGGCCGCGGCCAAGGGCAAGCTTGCGGACCGCTCACTCGCGGCGAGGGCTCAAGACCGGGTCGATAATGGCGTGCGCCTTGCCAAGATGCGGGCCTTTGATGCTAAGGCCCTCAGCGGCATGGACGCGGTCAACTATGACACGGTGAACTTCGAGATGGAGGTGGCCGATGAGGCCAACCGTCTGAAAAGCTTTAGCGGCTCAGGTACGGGTGAGCCCTATGTGGTCAGTCAACTGACCGGCGCATATCAGTCTGTTCCTGACTTCCTCGACAGCCAACATTCCATCGAGACCGCCGCCGATGCCGACTCCTATCTGTCGCGTCTGGAGGCCTTTGCCACAGTGCTGGATCAGGAAAGCGAGGTTGTGCGCCGGGATGTGGGCGCGGGCCTGACCCCGCCTGATTTCGTGCTCGAGCGGACCTTGGTGCAGATGAACAGCCTGCGTTCAGCCTCGGCAGAGACATCGGTTCTGGTCCAATCTCTGGTGCGCCGCGCCAAGGCTAAGGGGCTTT
>CANFKD010000109.1 GCA_947447115.1 Caulobacteraceae bacterium | reverse complement strand
GAAGGCCAAATCGTGAAGGTCAAGCTCATGGGCTTTGACGATCGCGGTAAGGTCAAGCTGTCCATGAAGGTCGTTGATCAGGAAACCGGTGAGGACCTGACCAAGCGTGAAGTGCCAGCCGAAGACGCCGGCGCCTAAACCGACTTCAAAACTGAAGACAAGATCGCAGGCGGGCCCCACAGGGCTCGCCTGTTTTCTTTTGAATGATGACCAATAATAGTATTTGCTCCTGCTCGTCATGGCTGTATGGAGGTGATTAATATTTCACCCCTTAAGGCTGCGTTTGATCATGGAGGAAAAGACGGGCTATGCCTTGGTGGCACAGGAGCGGGCTCGAACGCTTGTGGTGCGCTTGGCGCTGGCGGCTTTCCTTGGCGTCACAGCGGCGGTCGTGTCGCCCTCCTGGTGGCCAGCCTACTGGTTTATCGCGGTCTGTTGCGGCCAAGGGCTGGACCACCTGGTCCTTAGACCCTTTCGCCGAGACCCGACCGATAGGCGGTCGTCGGCCTATCGGGCCATGTGCTGCCTCGTGGTTTTCTTGAATACCGCGCTTTACGCCTCAACCAGTTTCTATCTTTGGCGAACGGGCGGCGACATCGGCAAGGCCTTTGCCATGATCCAGGCCTGCGGCGGTCTATTGCATGTCAGCCTGCATATGCGCCGCGAGCGGTCCTTGCTGATCGCGGCAGGATTGGCCCATATCCTCTATCTTTTGGGGCTTCCGGCCTTGGAGCTGGTCTCGACCCGGCCCTTGGCCATCCTTATGGCCACGCTCGGCGGTCTCTATTTCATCTCTCAACTGTTCATCGCTGTGCGCCAAGCCAATGCGGAAGCCTTGGCCTTAGAAGCCGCCAGGGCCGCTGCAGAGCGGGCCAGTCTGGCCAAGACCGAGTTTCTGACCACCATCAGCCATGAGATCCGCACACCGATGAATGCGGTGGTGTCGGCGGGCTTTCTCCTGAAACGCACATCCTTGACCCAAGAACAGATGAACCACCTGTCCATGCTGACCCATGCCAGTGACGTGCTGCTCGGTCTTCTGAATGATGTGCTGGACCTGTCACGGATCGAGGGCGGTAAGCTGGCCATCACCAATGCGGATCTGGACCTGCATGATCTGTTGAACGCACTGGTGGCCCTGTGGAGGCCGCAGATTGTCGAGAAGGGTTGCCTGCTCAATCTGGACCTTGATCCCAAGGTGCCGCAGGCCATTCGCGCCGATCCCCTAAGACTGCGTCAAATCCTGTTCAACCTGCTCTCCAACGCGGTCAAGTTCACTGACCGCGGCCACGTCACCATGCGGGTCAGGCTGGCTGAGGGGGAGCGTCTGTGTTTTGAGGTGGAGGACACAGGCTGCGGTATTCCCGAAGCTGCCCTTCCTCGGCTGTTCAATAGTTTCGAGCAGGTCGATAGCAGCACGACGCGCCAATATGGCGGTAGTGGGTTGGGCCTCGCCATTAGCCGTAACCTTGCCCAACTGATGGACGGGACCTTGACTGTGAGCTCTCAGCTTGGTCTCGGGTCCGTGTTTCGCCTAGACCTGCCGCTATTGCCGATATTGGGGCCGCAGTTTAGCCATGACCGCCGCCGTTTGGCCCGCGAACTCCTCTCGCCAGAGCCCTTACCCGCGCGGCTAGACCCCATGACGGTGCTGGTCGCTGAAGATCATGAGGTCAATCGCAAGATCATTGGCCTATTCCTTGATCCCATCGGCTGCGAGGTGGCCTTTGCCGTCAATGGCCAAGAGGCTGTGGACTTGGCGATGGCGCGTCCCTTTGATGTGATCTTCCTTGATATGCAGATGCCGATCATGGACGGGCTTGAGGCGGCAAGGATCATCCGCAGCGGCGGCCTCAATGCCAAGTCCCCCATTATCGCCATTACTGCCAATGTTTTGATGTCTCACCGCCTCGCCTGGAGTGAGGTCGGCGCCGATGCTTTTCTCGCCAAGCCGATAGACCCAAACCTGCTGGTCGCGACCCTAAAACAGGTTATCAATAGCCAAGAGGATGAGGAGCCTAGTCAGATCCCGATCCCATGATATGATGATCATCATTCTATAGATTGGGGTCGAGACATGACAGCGAAGGTGGCCTTGGTAATAGGGGCAGGGGACGCTTTGGGCGGGGCCATTGCCCGTCGTTTCGCGCGTGAAGGCTACGTCGCCGTCGGTGTTCGCCGTCAGCAGGACAAGCTCACCGCTCTGGTCGAGGCCATCGAGGCCGAGGGCGGCAAGGCCTTCGGATTTGGCTGCGATGCCCGCAAGGAAGAAGAGGTCATCGCCCTCTTTGACCGGATCGAGGCCGAGATCGGCCCGATTGAGGTCTGCGTGTTCAATATCGGGGCCAATGTCCGGTTCTCGATCTCCGACACCACAGCACGGGTCTATTTCAAGGTCTGGGAAATGGGCTGCTTTGCCGGGTTCCTCACGGGGCGGGAAGCGGCCCGGTGCATGGAGCCACGTGGCAGGGGCACGATCCTGTTCACCGGTGCCACCGCCAGCGTCAGGGGCCGAGAAGGCTTTTCAGCCTTTTCCGGCGCGAAACATGCGCTGCGCGCCTTGGCCCAGTCGATGGCACGCGAGCTTGGGTCAAAGGGTATCCATGTCGCCCACACCCTGATTGATGGGCCAATCGATACCCAATGGATCGCCGAAAACTTCCCCGAATCCTATGCCCGCAAGGCTCAGGACGGGATCCTTGATCCGGATCATATTGCCGATAACTACTGGCACCTCCACACCCAACCCCGGGATAGCTGGACCCATGAGCTTGATCTGAGGCCCTGGTCCGAAAGCTGGTAGCGCCTCGGCCATTGATTTTTGGACGCATCAGTCCATTTGACCGTTGAGTATGAAGAGACAGCCCGATAGACAGGCTGCTCAAATTAAAAGTTCGGGGGCCGGCGCATGCCGAGGGCAAAACTCATTCCACTGTTGGTGGCCGCGATCGTCGGCCTGGGCCTCATCTCGGGCGTTGCTGTCTGGTGGACCAACAAGCAGCGCTATGAAAAGACCGACAATGCCTATGTGCAGGCCGATACGGTCACGGTCAGCCCCCAGATCGACGGCTATGTCGCCGAGGTCTTGGTCGCCGATAACCAAAGGGTTGAGGCCGGTCAGGTCCTTGTGCGTCTGGATGCCTCGCAATCGCAGGCCAAGCTAGCCCAAGCGGTCGCCAAGGTCGCGGCCCTCGAGGCGGCGATCAAGGGCGTGGATGATAAGGCCTCGCTTGAGCAGGCCTTGATTGCTCAGCGTTCCGCGGTCGTGACCAGCGCTAAGGTCGATGCCCAGCGCGCGGCTCTGGACCTGAACCGATACCGCGCCCTGTCTGGCAATGGCTGGGTCTCTGATCAACGTCTGCAGACCGTCGGTGCCACCGCGGCCCAGACCAGCGCCAATGTCGCTCAGGCCGAAGCCAGCCTTCAGGCTGAACGCCAAGCCGCCAGTTCCCTGACCTCCGCCAAGGCCCAGACCAGTGCCGAGGCCGCAGCGGCCCGCGCGGCGATGGATCAGGCCAAGATTGAAGTTGAACGCACCGTCATCCGCGCGCCGGTCGCCGGTATTGTCGGTGCCCGCGCCGTGCGTCCGGGTCAATATATCCGTCCGGGATCTGCCCTGATGAGCGTCGTGCCTCTGACGGACACCTATGTTCTGGCTAATTTCAAAGAGACTCAAGTTGGCCGGATCCGGATTGGCCAGATGGTCGAGATCAAGGCCGACGCCTTTAGCAAGACCCCGATCCGGGGACGGGTGGACAGTTTTGCCCCCGCTACCGGTTCAGAATTTGCCCTAATCCCCGTCGAGAATGCGGTGGGCAACTTCACCAAGATCGTCCAGCGCGTGCCGGTTAAGATCGTTGTCGAAGCCAATGATCCGCTTAAGGGCGCCCTGCGCCCCGGTCTGTCGGTCGAGGTGCAGGTCGATGTGCGCGGCAAGACCGGTCCCTCCTTTGCTGAAGCCAGTTCTGCGGCGCGGCAGCCAGCCCCTGCGGCGGATCCTAAGAGCGCGGCTCAGTGAGCCAACCCGGCGCAGCCGCGCCTGACGTCGGCGCTCCGGCCACGGTCGACTGGGTCAAACTCTTTCTAGGGTTTGGCGCGATGGTGGTTGGCCAGTTCATGGCCGTCCTCGACATCCAGATCGTGGCCTCCTCCTTGCCTCAGATCCAAGCGGGCATCAGTGCCAGCGCCGACGAGGTCAGTTGGATCCAAACCTCCTATCTGGTGGCGGAGGTCGTGATGATCCCGCTATCGACTTACCTGTCCAGAATCTGGGGCACCCAGAAGGTCTATATGGCTTCCTGCCTTGGTTTTGTGGTGATGAGTGTCGCCACAGGCATGTCCTCGAACATCGAGACCATGATCATCACCCGGGCCCTGCAAGGCTTCATCGGCGGGGCCATGATCCCGACGGTCTTTGCGGTCGCCTTCACGGCCTTCCCGCCGGAGAAGCGGATGTTGTCCAGTGTGATCATGGGGATGATCATTACCCTCGCGCCAACGGTCGGGCCCATTCTAGGGGGTCACCTGACCGAGTGGCTGAACTGGCGCTGGCTGTTCTTCATCAATGTCCCGCCGGGTCTATTGGTCCTGTTTTTGGTCAGCCGTTATGGCGATTTCGACAAGGGCGACCGGACCCTGACCAAGGGCTTTGATTGGATCGGACTGGCCTTCATGGGCGTCTTCCTCATGGCCACCCAATTTGTCTTGGAAGAGGGCGCGCGGAATAACTGGTTTGAGGATGACCTCATCCTTTTGCTGGCGGTCACGGGTGCCGTCTGCTGCGCCATCTTCATCTGGCGGTCCTTGAGCTACAAGCAGCCGATCGTCGAACTGCGGGCCTTTCAGAACCTCAACTTTTCGGTTGGCATCGTGATGACCTTTGTCACCGGTATATGTCTGTTCGGTGGCACCTATATGCTGCCGCTGTTCTTAGGACGGATCCGAGGCTATTCATCAGGCGAGGTTGGCACCACCATGGTGGTTGGCGGCTTGGCCATGTTCCTGACCGGTCCGATCCTTGGCCGCTGGGTTCGGTTGATGGATCCGCGCTATCCTCTGGCCTTTGGGTTTGTCTGTGCGGGTTATGGCTTTTGGCTCGGCCATGCTGTGACCCCTCAGTGGGGCTATTGGGAACTGGCCAGTCTCCAAGCCTTCCGAGGCTGCGGGATTATGATTGCCATGATCGCCAGCCAAAATGTGACCATGTCGACCTTGAAGCCGGAATTGATCAAGACCGCCTCGGGTCTGGTCAACCTGTCACGCAATGTCGGCGGGGCGATGGGGCTGGCGGTCCTCACAACGGTCTTGAGCACCTCAACAAAACTGCACATGAACGAACTGTCCTCGCGCATGAGCGTGGCCAGTCAAAAGGGCCAAGAGATGCTTTCGGGCATGGCCATGAGAATGACCGAGATGGGGGTCTCTGACCCGACCGCCGCCAGTCGCAAGGTCGTCCACTATCTGCTGATGAAAGATGCCGCGACCCTAGCCTATGGCGATGCCTTTTCGGCCCTCGCGCTGTGCTGCTTCTTCGCCGCCTTTGGCGCCCTCTTCGTCCGACCTGCCCCCAACATGTTCATGGCCCAACCGGTCGAGGACCACTAATGCCCCGGCTGGTGGGCCAGATCGATCAGGTCAAGAGCGAGGCCATTCTCGATGCCGCCTCGGACGTGCTGGGCGAACGCGGGCTCGGCGCGTCGATTGAGGCCATTGCGCGCCGTGCCGCCGTGTCCAAACAGACCATCTATAATCACTTTGGCTGCAAGACGGCTCTGATTGAGGCGCTGGTGGCTCGGCGCGTCTCCCACATCACCGCTCCTTTGCGTGTATCCGGCGCGGCGGAGCATCCAATCGAGACCCTGACGGCGCTGGCCCAGACCTTGATCGAGATTGTCTCCAATGTTCGGGCCTATTCCCTCATTCGGGTGACGGTGCAAGGCGCCGGGTCCATGCCGGAACTGGCCAAGGCGGTGTTCGAAGCCGGACCGGCCACCACCCGCGCCCTGATCGCAGACTATCTGGCCGCAGAGACACAAGCGGGCCGGATGGCCGTCGATGATCCGATGGAAGCGGCGGAGTTCTTTGCCGGCATGTGCTCAGGCCACCGGCAATTTCGCGCTCTCATGGGCATGGAGGTCAACGCCGATCCAGATCAGATTGCCCATCTGGCGCAAACCGTCGCCAAGCGATTTTTCAGGGCCTATGCCCCCTAAGGCGTGCGTGCCACCTAGGTTTTCCGCGCCGTTAGGTTTACAGCGATAAGATAATCACATTGGGAAGGATCAGGACATGACGGGATCACTAAACGGCAAGGTCGCGGTCATTACGGGCGGTTGTTCCGGCATTGGCCTTGGCACGGTCGAGCTCTTTATCGCTGAGGGCGCGAAGGTGGTTTGCGCCGATCTGCAGGATGAAAAGGGTGCCATGCTCGAGGCCCGTTTCGGTGACCTTCTGCGCTATGTCCACTGTGATGTGACCCAAGAGGCCGATATTGCCAAGGCGATCAATACCGCCGCTGAAGCCTTTGGTGGCCTCGATATCCTGTTCAACAATGCCGGAGCGGGCGGGGCCAGCAATGGCGTCGAAGACATGACCGCAGAGGCTTGGGACAGTGTCCAGAACCTCTTGGTTCGGTCTGTCGTCTTGGGCATGAAACATGCCATTCCGCTGATGCGCGCGCGCGGCGGCGGGGCCATTGTCAATACGGCCTCGATCGCTGGCCTTCAGGCTGGTTGGGGGCCGCTAGCCTATTCCACAGCCAAGTGCGCCGTGATCCACCTGACCAAGTGCGCCGCGGCCGAGCTTTCGCCGCAGAAGATTCGCGTCAATGCCATCTGCCCGGGCCTAATTGCCACCTCGATCTTTGGGGCCTCCTTCGGTCTGCCGCGTGAAGTGGCCGATCAGATGGCTGCGCAGATCGCCTCGGTCGCGCCAGACTTCCAGCCCGTGCCTAAGGGCGGTATGCCGGATGATATTGCCAAGGCCTGCCTCTATCTGGCCTCCGACGCCTCGGCCTTTGTCAGCGGCACCCATCTGGTCGTCGATGGCGGTATCACCATTGGTGGCCGCAGTTCTTGGGACAAGAGCGCCCCATCGCCCCTGCTGGTCGCGCTTGGCATTACACCTGAGCAGGCCGAACAGATGCGTCTGGCCATGGCCGCGACGCAGGGATGACAGGTCTGTCGCCAAGATTGAGAGCGGTCCGCTGGGCCGAAGGTCTCGCGCCGAATGTGCGCGGGGCCCTGTGGATGCTGGTCTCGGCCCTGACCTATACGGCCATGACCACCCTGATCAAATTTCTTGGCGACGACTATCCGGCCTCTCTCCAGACCTTCTATCGTCAGGCGGCGAGCATGGTCGTGCTGGCCCCTATGATGATGAAGGATTGGCGCGGGACCTTTGCCACCAGTCGTCCGGGCATATTGCTGTTTCGATCAGGCGCAGGTGTCGTGGCCATGACCATGGGCTTCTATGCGGTGCAGAAGATGCCGCTGGCCGAGGCCAATGCCCTTTCCTTTACGCGGACCCTCTGGCTCGTGCCGCTCGCCGCCTTTGTCCTGCGTGAGAAGCTTGGCCTGCTCCGCATCGGGGCCAGCCTCGTTGGCTTTGGCGGGGTCCTGTTGATGCTTCGGCCCGAAGCGGCGGGGCATAGCGGCTTTACCATCCCGCAGATGGCGGCTCTGGCCTCGGCCTTGCTCTTTGCCCTGACCATTACCGGCATGAAGGTCATGACGCGCGATCACAAGACCATCACGCTCTTGGCTTGGGCGGCGGTGCTGGGGCTGGTCTTTGCTTTGCCACCGGCCCTGCTGGTCTGGCGCTGGCCCAGTCCGGTCGATCTGGCCCTGCTCGCCGCTATGGGGGTGCTGGGGGTGGTAACGCAGGCCTGCTACATCAAGGGCATGCAGATCGGCGATGCGGGTGCCATGGCTCCTATCGACTATACGCGGCTGGTCTTTGCCGTGGCCTTTGGCTTTGCCTTCTTCCATGACATCCCCAGTCCGGTGACCATGATCGGCGCCGCCATCGTGGTCGGCTCGACCCTGATCATCACTTGGCACGAACAGCGCGAAGCCAAGAAGGCCAAGGCTGAAGCCGCCGCCCTAGAGGTCTAGCCGCATCAGACCCAAGGCGATGGCGGCTTGCCCGCCATAGTAAAGGGCCCAGATCGCGTAGGCGCTCAATCGCTCTGATCCGGCAATCCTTGCGCCGCGAAAGAGATCCGCCGACAGGATCGCGTCCGAGGCCATGAAGGCCAAGGCCCCGACCATCACCGGCCACGCGGTCCAAGGCAGCAGCAGGCTGGTTGCCAACATGGCCACGATAGCGGCGACATAGGCGCTGACCGCGCCCCTCATCGCCCCCAGATGGGGCCACAGCCAAGCGAGCATGCCGACGCCGCCGATGGGTGCCGCCATGATCAGGGCCAGCCTGACGGGCTCGGACAGTCCGCTCGGTCCGCCCGCACGCCAAAACAGGGCGACATAGATCAGATGGGCGACCAGAAAGCTGACCAGACCCAGAGGCAGCCACCTTTTGGGGTCCCCCGCCAAGAACCCATCCCCCACCGCTGAGAGACCCAAGGCGGCGGGTAGCAAGAGGGCCACCCCATGGCGAGGACCGGTCAGATAGGCGATCAGGGCCAGAGCGGCGACCGGCAAAATCTTGACCACGGTGCGCAGGGGCGAGACCGGAGCCAAGGCCCAGAACGCCCCATAGACCAGCGCGCTGAGGGCAGAAACCAGCCAAAGGGCGGTGATCATAGGCAAAATCCTAAACCGAGGCGGGCGCGAAGGCCTTGGACAGGGCCCCTCGCGTAAGAAATGACATCAACCGGCCAAGGTGCCCTTGCGTCAGACTTGGACTCTGCGTCCATGAGCGGTACATCCCTAGTCAGGTCGGTCCAACGACTTCATCATGAAAAGCAACAACAGGGAACTCGTCCAATGGAGCTTAATTCTTCGGTTGCCGCCGTCGTGACTGGCGGGGCCTCTGGCCTCGGCGAAGCCACGGCACGCGCTTTGGCGGCTCGCGGCGTTCGCGTCGCCATTTTCGATATGAACGAACAGAAGGGCGAAGCCGTCGCCGCGGACATTGGCGGCGTGTTCTGCAAGGTCAATGTCACCAGCGATGACGATGTCGATGCTGGCTTTGCCAAGGCCCGTGCGGCCCATGG
>CANFKD010000108.1 GCA_947447115.1 Caulobacteraceae bacterium | reverse complement strand
GCGGTGCCCTATTCCAACTCGGTCAAGGTTGGTTTGGAGATGAAGCGGCGCTTCTGGGAAGAGGACGCCTCGATCTATGGCGGTCACAGCTTCACCAATCAGGGCATCAGTCTGATCTCCTATCCCAACAATAATTTCTTCAAGGATGGACCGGCAGTTCTGCTTGGTGCCTTTGCGAGCGGCATGGGCGGTTATCAACTGGCGGGTATGACGCCGGAGCAGCGGATTGAGGCGGTGCTCGAGCAAGGCTCGGTTTTCCACCCCGAGAGCTATCGCAAGGAGTTCATGAACGGTGCGTCTGTGGCCTGGAGCCGCGTGCCTTGGGCGCTCGGCTGCTGCGCCCGTTGGACCGAAGAGACCCGCAAGGAGCACTATCAGACCCTCGTCTCGATGGATGACCGCATCGTGCTGGCCGGAGAACATGCCTCCTATGTTGGCTGCTGGATGGAGGGCGCGCTCCTGTCTTCGCTAGACGCCATCTCTCGTCTTCACAAACGCGCTCTGGAGGCTTGATCATGCGCCCAATGTCACAGGTTGCAGGCCTGATTGCCGCTGCCCTTTGCCTCGTCGCTGTGCCCGCCTTGGCCGATGAACCCGGTCCGGGGGGCAGCAAGCCTCCGGTTCCGGTCTCGGGCGAGCAGGTCTACACCATGGTCTGTCAGTCCTGTCATATGGCCGACGGTAAGGGTGGTGTCGGTGCTGGCTCTATTCCTTCGCTCGCCAACAATCCCAAGCTCAAGATCGCAGCCTATCCTATTTCAATGGTGGTGAACGGACGTGGGGCCATGCCTTGGTTTAGCGATACGCTAAGCGCCAAGCAGACGGCAGAGGTCCTGACCTATGTCCGCACCCATTTTGGCAATGCCTATGCCAAGCCCGTGACCGAAGCCGACGTGGCGCTCATTCCGGCGGTACCCAGGACGGCGAGCCACTGATTTGGGCTAGCACCAGCTGGCTTGATCGGGCGTGGGTGAGCGCAAGAGCTCTTGGATATTGGCCTCAAGAATGCGGTAGCCGACATTGCCATAGAGCTTTTGGCGGCCCTCATTGAGCGCGACGGTGGGGCTGCCTTGAATGTTCATGCTGGCGGCGGCTTCATAGTCGCTGGCAAGGCTGGCATAGGCGCTGCCATCGTGGATTAGGGCTTCGATCCGGGCGATATCAACGCCGGTCTGCTCGCCGATTTGGCATTGGACGGACCATTGGCCAACATCACGTGCATCGCGAAAGAAGGCGGTGCGCATGGCTCGAAGGCTGAACTCGAAAGTTCCAGCGGCTAGGCGTTCGGCCGCCTCATCCAACTGAACCGCCTTGAGAAACAGATGGGCGCCGGTCGAGGAGGCCGGCTTGGTGGTCAACCAAATGTTTGGGTTGATGGTCGCTTCAGGAAACTGTTTGGCCACCTCCATGAGGTGCCGATTAAAACCTTCATGGCCTCCCTTATCGCGCCAAGTGGTGCTCATCTTGCGCGCGGTGTCGCCAAAGATGGAGCAGAACCGATGGTCAAACCGGATCTGCTCGCCGAACGCCTCTTTCAAAGCGCGCACCCGCATCTCGGAGAAATAGGCCCAGATACACAGGACGTCAGAGAAATAGACAATGGGCACGGCGGTCATGATCAGGTTCCGTTCGCAGATCGGGGTTCGGCATCCTTCGGTCGCTCGTTCTCGGTCTTGTGGCCAGAAATTTCAATGTACGGCGGGAAGACCGTGACCATGAGACGCGCATCTTCAGCACCTAAGGTCTGGATCAGCTCACGCGGATTGATCGCAGGAACGAGTCTCTGGTCTGTGTTTTTGATTGGTTAAAGTTGAGTGCGGGCCTGTTAATCTGACCGAGTGTTAGGCTCGAAACCAGACCTTGAATTTAGGTCGCCGAACCCACTAGCGGCAGTCAGAATGTCAATATATGCTCCTGTTCAATAATGACCGATGATGTGCCTGCAGCGCTAAGCAGGCTGATCTTTCTGGGAGGGACCTATGCGGCTTTGGACCTGGTTGGGCGGGATTGTTCTCGTCATTGCGGTAGCCTTTGGATGGGTCGCCACCCACAAGGAAGCGGTCTTCATGATGATCGCCCATTCACAGCTTCCAAAGGTCGCGCCCAATCAGCCGATAAGTTGGGCTGAAGGCCCGGCAACAGCGCCTGAGGGCAAGCGTCCGCCGAACATCATCGTCATTTTGGTCGATGATATGGGCTATAATGACATCACCTTTAATGGCGGCGGTATTGCCGGGGGGGCCGTGCCCACCCCCAATATCGACTCAATCGGCCACGAGGGCGCTAATTTCGTCAACGGCTATGACGGCAATGGTACCTGCGCGCCGTCGCGCGCGACGATCATGACGGGCCGCTATGCGACAAGGTTTGGTTTTGAGTTCACCCCAGCGCCCGTTGCCTTCCTAAAGATGGTTGGAACCCAGAAGGAAGAGGGCTCGATCGCAGCCCCGACCTTCTTTGCCGACCGGGTCAAAGACATGCCGCCCGGAACGACCAAGGGCGCGCAGGCGGTCAACAATCTGGCCGTACCGACCAGCGAAGTCTTTATTCCGGCCCTGCTGAAGGCCAAGGGCTATCACACCCTGCATTTCGGCAAGTGGCACCTTGGTTCTTCCAAAGGCACGCGTCCTGAGGAAAAGGGCTTTGATGAGAGCGTCGGCTTCATGTCCGGCGGATCCATGTTCCTGCCTGAAAATGACCCCAATGTTGTTAATTCCAAGCAGCCTTGGGACCCGATCGACCGCTTCTTGTGGCCCAATCTGCCCTACATGGTGCAGTTCAACGGCTCCGAGAACTTCGCGCCGAAGGGCTATATGACCGACTACCTCACCGATGAGGCGGTCAAGTCGATCCATGCCAATCGTAATCGTCCCTTCTTCATGTACTTCACGCCTAACGCGATCCACACCCCGCTACAGGCCAAGAAGGAGGACTATGACGCCCTGCCGCAGATCAAGGATCACCGTCTGCGCGTCTATGGCGCGATGATGCGCAATCTGGACCGCAATGTTGGGCGTATCTTGAAGCAGCTGAAGGACGAGGGGATCGACGACAACACCCTGATCATCCTGAGCAGTGACAATGGCGGGGCGCACTATATCGGTCTGCCTGAGATCAACCGGCCGTACCGAGGCTTTAAGGCGACCTTCTTTGAAGGCGGCATCCATTCGCCCTTCTTCATGCGCTGGCCCGGAACCATTCAGGCCGGTAGCCAGTTCCCCTATCCTGTCGGCCACATCGACATCTTGCCAACGGCTGCGGCGGCAGCCGGTGCAGAGCTCCCCAAGGACCGGGTTATCGACGGCGTCGATCTGATGCCGTACCTGAAAGGTACGGCCAAGGGCCGTCCGCATCAGACCCTGTTCTGGCGCTCGGGTCAGTATGAGGTTGTCCGCGATGGCGATTGGAAGCTTCAGTATAATGGCGCGCTGAAGAAGCTGTGGCTGTTCAATCTGGCGGTTGACCCGACCGAGCAAAACAATCTCGCAGCCTCAGAGTCTGCGCGCGTTGTGGCCATGCAGGCCCTGTTAAAGGCCCATAATGCCGAGAGCGTTAAATCCCTGTGGCCGTCCCTTCTGCAAGGGCCGGTCTCAATCGATCACCCCAGCGGTATGCCGACCAAGCCTGGTGAAGACTACATTCAGTGGGATAACTAGGGCTGCAAAGGAAAGGGCAGAGCGACCGGTTCCGGTGGCTCTGCCCTGATTTTTAGTTCAGATGGGTTTGGACTATTCTGCGGCAAACTGCTGGGGAAGAGCGACCTCGAACCGGTCCTGCCAAGCCTTCAGCGTGGCGCTATTGTCCTGGTGCCAAGGATGGAAGCTGGGACGAAACCAATCCCAATAGGCTTTCCAGCTTTTGCGGAAGAGGCCGGGCTTGCCGAACAGGTAGCCTAGGACACTCAGTCTGGCCTTCCAAGGCTTCATGCCGTCGGCGATCAGCAACATGCTGGAAAATGTCGTAATGTTGGACACGAACATCACGGTCATGATCAGCATGATCCGGACGCGCAGGCCATAGCGCTGGCTTGGCTTCCAGTTTTTAGAAATCTCTTGGAACACGTCAAAGGCCACGGCCTTATGTTCGGTCTCTTCCATGGCGTGCCATTGCCACAGACGCGCGAGGTCTTCGGGCACGCCATCCCAAAATTCAGGCTCTTCGAGGAACAGGTCCGCCATCATGGCCGTGAAATGCTCCATGGCGATGGTCACGGCGAGCATGGCCACGCGGCCACGCGTGCGCAGGAAGGTCAATCGGCCTTTGATGTGGGCCTCGATCTCATCAATCGGATAGTGGCTGCGGTCCAGTCCGGCATTGAGGCCGACATGCTCTCGCGTATGGATCGCCTCTTGAGCGATGAAGCCCTTGGCATCTTCGAGCAGCTTGCCGGACAGGTTGGCGCGATAGTTGCGCACCGCGTCCATGAACAGCCGCTCGCCGTCGGGGAAGGTCAGCGATAGGGCGTTGAACACCGCCGTGGCGACGGGGTCACCTGCCATCCAAGCCCGGCCGTGCGCTTGGTCGGTTGCAAAGTGAATATCTCGCGGCGAAACCGCAAGTCCGATAGGAGTTTGCATTGTTTTGACACCCGGCGTGGAGTTTACTATCGACTTCTTATTGGGGAGGATCGCTTATAATGACAAAAATGTCAACATCGTCCCTCGCCCCGCGGGCACGGTTGCGCCGGACCTCTGAGGGTGCGCAAGATAATATCTTAGCGGCGGCCGAAAAAATCCTTGTGGAATCAGGGCCTCAGAACCTTAAACTGGTCGAGGTGGCGCGCCGGGCGGGTGTGGTCAATGCCACGGTTCTGCACCATTTCGGGTCCATCGACGGGGTTCAAGCCGCCCTGATGACCCGCATGATCGCCGATCTGGTGAGTCGGATTCTCGCCGTTACCGACCAAGTCACCGATCCCGCAGCCTTCGCGACCCAAAGCACGGAGGCGCTGTTCGACGCCTTTGAGGCAAAGCCCGTGGCCCGTTTGGCGGCGTGGCTGGAATTGACGGGAGAGTCGCGACGGCTGACCACGGTGCGTGAAGCGGTCCGCAGCGTGCTGTCGACACGCATGGTCGAGCAGACCGGCATGCCGGTTTCGGTTGTCGAGGACTTCATCCTGCTTTGCCTCAGCATGGCGCTCGGCGCGGGTCTGTTCGGGGGCACCCTTGGCAGCCTGCTTGGACGCCCTGAGAGCCGCGCAAGGGAGATGGCGTTGGCCATCTTGCAACGGCGTGTCGATGAAGCGACGCTGGCCCTGAAGGGCGGATAGACCGCTAGCTGCGCGACCTATAAGGAAGCCGATAACAAGGCGGCGCGCGCAAGGCTCACTGGCTTTGTCGATCACCCTCTGTCCAGCCAAGTCTCTGTAATTAAAAAGGTTCAATCCATGACCCCGTGGCACCAGAGCTATATCGGCGGCGGCTTTCTCGCCGGGTCTGGCGAAAGCTTCGACACGATCAATCCGGCGACCGGCGAGGTCCTTCGCCGCGTTGAGATGGCAGGACCAGAGACGGTGGATGCGGCGGTTGCGGCCGCTGAGCGCGGGCAGCGGATCTGGGCGAACATGACTGGCGCTGAGCGGGGGCGTGTCCTGCGCAAGACCGCCGACCTGCTTCGAGCGGCCAATGACGAACTGGCTCTGCTCGAGACCCAAGATACGGGCAAGCCAATCCAAGAGACCTCGGCGGTCGATGTTCTGTCGGGCGCGGACTGTCTTGAATATTATGCCGGGATCGCGGCGACACTGACCGGACAGCACTTAGACCTTGGCCCGCAGGCCTTTGGCTATGTGCGGCGCGAGCCGCTGGGCGTGGTGGCGGCTATCGGGGCGTGGAACTACCCGATCCAGATCGCCTGTTGGAAGGCGGCCCCGGCCTTGGCCTGCGGCAATGCCATGATCTTTAAGCCCTCAGACCTGACCCCGCTAACGGCCCTACGCTTGGCTGAAATCTTCACCGAGGCGGGCTTGCCTGACGGGGTTTTCAACGTGGTTCAGGGCGGGGTCGAGACCGGGCGGCTGTTGTCGCGTCATCCGAAGATTCAGAAGATTTCCCTGACCGGCTCAGTCGAGACTGGCAAGAAGGTGATGGGCGATGCGGCCACGACCCTGAAGGCCGTGACCATGGAACTGGGCGGAAAGTCCCCCCTGATTGTGTTCGCCGATGCCAACCTCGACAATGCCGTGTCGGGCGCCTTGATGGCCAACTTCTATTCGGCGGGCGAGGTCTGCTCCAACGGAACCCGCGTCTTCGTCCATCGCACCATCAAGGCCGCCTTCTTGGAAAAGCTTTTGGCGCGGACCGCCAAGATGGTCATTGGTGATCCGCAAGACCCCGCAACCCATGTCGGGGCGCTCATTTCTCGCGACCATATGCAAAAGGTCCTGACCTATATCGCGCGCGGTAAGGCCGAGGGCGCGCGTCTGCTGTGCGGCGGTGAAGCGGTGACGGAGGGGGCCTTGGCCAAGGGCAATTTCGTCTCGCCCGCCATCTTTGATCAATGCTCAGATCAGATGGTCATTGTGCGCGAAGAGATCTTTGGCCCGGTCATGTGCGTGCTGGAGTTTGATGATGAGGACGAGGTGGTCGCGAGGGCCAATGACACAGACTTTGGCCTATCGGCCGCGGTCTTCACCAACGACCTGACCCGTGCCCACCGGGTGATCGCCCAGCTTCAGGCCGGAACCTGCTGGATCAATCAGTACAATGTGACCCCGATAGAACTGCCCTTTGGCGGCTACAAACAGTCAGGCATTGGTCGCGAAAATGGTCACGCGGCGATTGACCACTATACCCAGCTCAAGAGTGTCTATGTCGCGCTTGGCGATATTGACGCGCCCTATTGAGGGACCGTCCGATGGATGCAGAGTTTGACTACATCATCGTCGGGGCAGGATCGGCGGGCTGTGTTCTAGCCAATCGCCTGACTGAGGATGGCAAGCACAAGGTTCTGCTTCTGGAGAGCGGCGGTAGCGATCGCTCGATCTTCATCCAGATGCCGACGGCCCTGTCGATCCCGATGAACAAACCTCGCTATATTTGGGACTATGAGGCCGAGCCGGAACCGGCCTTGGGCGGGCGGCGTATCCATACTCCGCGCGGCAAGGTCTTGGGCGGGTCATCCTCGATCAATGGGCTGGTCTATATTCGCGGCAACCCCCTAGACTTTGAGCGCTGGCAAGAGGAGGGGGCCCAGGGTTGGTCCTACCCCGATGTTCTGCCCTATTTTAGGCGCGCCGAGGACTGGGCCGAGGGCGGGGATGCCTATCGTGGCGAAGGCGGACCCCTCAAGACCCAATATGGCACCTTAAAGAACCCGCTCCATGCCGCATGGATGAAGGCGGCTGAGGCGGCGGGCTATCCCATAACCAGCGACGTCAATGGGCGCCAGCAGGAGGGGTTTGGCCGCATGGATATGACGGTGGGGGAGGGGCGGCGGTGGAGCGCGGCCAATGCCTATCTCAAACCGGCCATGAAGCGAGCGAACCTGACTGTCCTGACCCACGCTCAGGTGCTGCGCGTCGAATTTGAGGGCAAGCGGGCGGTTGGCGTTCGCTATGTTCGCGGCGGCCAAGAGGTCGTGGCCAAGGCGCGCGCCGAGGTGATTTTGGCTGGCGGAGCGATCAACTCGCCGCAGATCTTGAAACTGTCGGGCGTTGGTCCCGCTGAAGAATTGACCCGGTTTGGTCTGCCCGTCGTCTGCGACCGGCCCGGCGTCGGGGAGAACCTACAGGACCATCTGGAATTCTATTTCCAGATCGCCAGCAAGAAGCCGGTGACGCTCTATTCGTCCATGAACCCCATCGCCAAGGCCCTGATCGGCGCACGCTGGATCCTATTCAAGGATGGGCTGGGCGCGACCAATCACTTCGAAAGCTGCGGCTTTATCCGCAGCCGGGCCGGTATTCGCTATCCCGATATCCAGTACCATTTCTTGCCCCTGGCCGTGACCTATGATGGCCAGTCGATGGCCAAGCAGCATGGGTTCCAAGCCCATGTCGGGCCGATGAGGTCTAAGAGCCGGGGCTGGGTGCGGCTCAAATCGGCCGATCCCTCCGCCAAGCCTGAAATTCACTTCAACTATATGAGCCATCCGGACGACTGGACCGAGATGCGCGCCTGCGTGCGCCTGACCCGCGAGATCTTCGCCCAAGCCCCGTTCGATCCCTATCGCGGCGAAGAGCTGCAACCGGGCAAGGATGCTGTAAGCGACGACGCCATCGACGCCTTCATCCGCGATAAGGTCGAGACCGCCTATCACCCCTCCTGCAGCTGTAAGATGGGCCGCGAGGATGATCCGATGGCGGTGGTGGATGCCGAGGCCCGGGTCATTGGCGTCAGCGGACTGCGGGTCGTGGACGCTTCGATCATGCCATCGATCACGACGGGCAACCTCAATGGACCCACCATCATGCTGGCGGAAAAGGCCGCTGACCACATCTTGGGTAAGCCTCTTCTACCGCCCTCCAACGCCGACTATTATGAAGCGAGCAACTGGCAGACGGCGCAGCGTTAGGCCTTAGCCGCGCGACAGGGCGGCGATGATCTCGCTCTGACCGCAGATGCCGCAGACCTTGCCGTCGTCGATCAGGAGCACGGCGTGGCCCGTGGCATTGACCAGCTTGATCAGGGTCATCAGCGGGGTGTGAAGGCTGCAGACCGCCATCTGTCCGGATCCTAAGGCTTCGGGGTCGGCAGGGTTATGGATGAGCTTTAAGTGTTGCTCACCGGCCCAAGCGGCGAACGGCCCGCCTTGCTTGGTGAACTCTAAGCGATAGCGGGTCTGGTCGCTGGGGGCCGATAGGTCGGACAGGGGCCGCATGACCGAGGCCCCGGTTAGAACCGACAGCGGGTTCATGTGCCGCACGAACTGGGCCACATAGTCGTTGGCCGGGCGCAGGATGATGTCTTGCGCCTGACCGGTTTGAATGATGCGGCCCGCCTCCATGATCGAGATCTGGTTACCGAGCTTAAGCGCCTCGTCCAGATCGTGGCTGACGAACAGGATGGTCTTCTGGACCCGCTCCTGTAGGCCCAGCAACTCATCTTGCAAGCGGCTACGGATCAGGGGGTCGAGGGCGGAGAAGGGCTCGTCCATCAACAGGATATCGGCATCGGTGGCGAAGGCGCGGGCCAGACCGACCCGCTGCTGCATGCCGCCCGACAGGTCATCGGTCTTGCGATCAGCCCATTCGCTAAGCCCGACGAGGTCTAGCTTCTCATCGACGAGACGTCGGCGCGCGGCCTTGGCCATCCCTTGGAACTCGAGACCCAGCCCGACATTGTCACGCACGGTGCGCCAGGGCAGGAGGGCGAACTGCTGAAAGACCATCGCCACCGATTTGCGCCGCACGGCCCGCAGGGTCTGGTCGTCGCAAGAGGC
>CANFKD010000107.1 GCA_947447115.1 Caulobacteraceae bacterium | reverse complement strand
TAAGATCGCCGCCCACGCCGCCGATCTGGCCAAGGGTCATCCGGGGGCTCAAGCCTGGGATGATGCCCTGTCACGGGCGCGGTTCGAGTTCCGCTGGGAAGACCAGTTCAATCTTGGCCTCGATCCGGAAACGGCGCGGGAATATCACGACGAGACCCTGCCCAAGGAGGCGCACAAGACCGCGCACTTCTGTTCGATGTGCGGGCCAAAATTCTGCTCCATGAAGATCAGCCACGATATTCGCGCTGACGCGGCGGCTCAGAACGATGTGGCTAAGGTCGATGTCGATGCTGGGATGGAAGATATGGCTCGGAAATTCCGCGAAGGCGGCGGCGAGATTCTGGTGCCACTGAAATAAACCCGCTATGAGATAACGGCACCGCACGCGCCATAATCTGGCCGAGCGGTGCCATTTTCATTTTGGGATGGGTAGACCATGTCTCTGTTCAGTGTGATCAAGCGCGATATCCATTTCATCCGATCGGCCCTGCGCCTTCTGGCCCGGATCAAGGACATCGAGCCTTCATCCCTCAATCTGCTCTGTGATGATTTCGAAAAGGTCGTCGACCACTATGGTCCGCGTCCGGCCATGCAGTTCGAAGGCAAGGTTCTGACCTATGCCGAGCTTGACGCACTCAGCAATCGCTTTGCCCATTGGGCGCAGGGTCAAGGCCTGGTGCGCGGCGACTGCGTGGCGCTGCTCATGCCCAACCGCGCCGAATATGTCGCCGTTTGGATCGGTCTGAGCAAGGTCGGGGTTGAGACGGCCCTGATCAACAATAACCTGACCGGCCCGGCTTTGGCCCACTGCCTGTCGATCAGCGGTGCCCATCAGATCATTGCCGATGCTGAAACCATCGACGCCTTCGAGGCCATCCAAGCCGACCTGCCCCGCTCGACCAAGGCCTGGGTTCTGGAAGGGGCCAAGGGCGACCGCCATGATCTGACCCAAGCCCTGAAGAGCTGCAGTCCCCTGCGCCCCGACCGGGCCAGCACCCGCAAGGGCCTGACGGCGGGCGAGACCATGCTCTACATCTACACCTCTGGCACCACAGGCCTGCCCAAGGCGGCCAAGGTCACCCATGCCCGGACCCAGACCTATATGCGCGGCTTTGCCGGTGCGACCGATGTGAACGCCAAGGACCGGGTCTATATTACCCTGCCGCTCTATCACGCGACGGGCGGGTTTGGCGCTATGGGCGCAGCCCTGATGAATGGCGCAACCGTGGTGCTTCGGCGGCGGTTCTCGCTGACCCAGTTTTGGAACGATGTGGTGGAAGAGCGCTGCACGGTCTTTGTCTATATTGGCGAACTCTGCCGCTATCTGATCAATCAGGAGCCCGTTGAGGGGGAACGCAAACACCATCTTCGGCTCGCGCTCGGCAACGGCCTGCGCGGCGATGTATGGGAAAAGATGAACCAGCGGTTCGCCATTCCTGAGGTCTTGGAGTTCTATGGCTCGACCGAGGGCAATGTCTCGATGTTCAATTGGGACGGCAAGATCGGGGCCATAGGGCGCGCTCCGGCCTATCTGAAAAGCAGCGTCAATTTCAAACTGGTCCGCTTTGACGTCGAGACCGAGCAGCCCATCCGCGATGCGCGTGGCCGCTGTATCGAATGCGCGCCCGGCGAGGTTGGTGAATGTATCGGCCTGATTGGCAACAAGGCTCGGACCGGCTTTTCAGGCTATGCGGATCGTGCAGCGACCGAAAAGAAGATCCTCACCGGCGCCTTCAAGACCGGTGACCGCTGGTTCCGCACGGGCGACCTGATGCGCCGCGACAAGGAAGATTTCTACTATTTCGTTGATCGGATCGGCGAGACCTTCCGCTGGAAGAGTGAGAATGTGTCGACCGCAGAGGTGTCGCAGCAGCTGACCGGCTGTGATGGGGTGCAGGAGGCCATCGTCTATGGCGTCTCAGTTGAGGGCTTTGACGGCCGCGCCGGTATGGCCTCGCTGGTGGTTGGGCCAGAGTTCGACCTGGTTACCTTTGCCAGCCATGTCGAGGCGCAGCTTCCCGCCTTTGCCCGGCCTCTCTTCATCCGACTGACCACCGAGGTCGAAACCACCGGCACCTTCAAATATCGGAAGCTGGATCTGGTCGAACAGGGCTTCGACCCCGCCAAGATCACCCAGCCATTGTTCTTCAAGAAGCCCGGCGAAGGCTATGTGCCGATCTCGCCCGAGCTCTATGACCAGATCAATGCCGGGACGTTCAGGATCTAAGCCCCGATCCCGGCTTCGCCGCGAAGGCGGGGATAACCCCCTCACCCAACCCTCTCCCCCAAGGGGGCGAGGGCTTATCGGCTCTAGCCCTCTCCCTGAGGGAGAGGGTTGGGTGAGGGCCTTGTTTGTTTTCTTCTTAAAAAACCCCCTACCCCGGCTTCGCCGGTACTTCCCCCAAAGGGGGAAGATTTTCCGTCCCAGATCTTCCCCCTCTGGGGGAAGTGGCGCGCAGCGCCGTAGGGGGCCTCGTTTTCTTTCACCGCCCCACATGCCATGCTCCCCGCGAAGGCGGGGACCCAGACCTTTTCACACCGCCGGATCGTTCGTTGAACATCCTCGTCCTTCGACGAGCTCAGGACGAGGAAGAGCCCCGAACCCTACTTCCAGATCGGTTTGCCCGAGCCCGGCAGGCCCAGTCTGGACCATTTGGCGCTAACCTCATCAATGACCGACTGGTCCATCCGGATCTCGGTGCCCCATTCGCGCTTGGTTTCAGGCGGCCACTTGTCGGTCGCATCCAGCCCAATCTTCGAGCCCAGACCCGATTCCGGGGAAGCGAAATCCAGATAGTCGATGGGGGTATTTTCCAGAACCGTGATGTCCCGCGCCGGGTCCATCTTGGTCGACATGGCCCACATGACGTCTTTCCAGTCGCGGGCATTGATGTCGGCATCCACGACAATGACCCACTTGGTGTACATGAACTGGCGCAGGAACGACCAGACGCCCATCATTACGCGCTTGGCATGGCCCGGATAGGCCTTCTTCATCGAGACTACAGCGATCCGATAGCTACAGCCCTCGGGCGGCAGCCAAAAATCGACGATCTCGGGGAACTGTTGGCAAAGGAGCGGGATAAAGACCTCGTTCAGGGCCTCGCCCAGCACGCTCGGCTCGTCTGGCGGGCGCCCCGTAAAGGTGGTCAGATAGATCGGCTTGCGGCGCATGGTGATGGCGCTGACCTGAAAGATCGGGAACGGCTCGACCGAATTATAATAGCCGGTGTGGTCGCCGTAAGGGCCCTCGTCGGCATAGTCATCGAGCAGAACATGACCCTCAATGACGATCTCGGCCTCGGCGGGGACCATCAGGGGCACAGTCTTGGCCGCAACCAGCTCAGCCTTGGCTCCGCGCAGCAGGCCGGCGAACTGATATTCGGACAGGGTGTCGGGAACCGGCGTCACGGCCGCCAAGATGGTGCCCGGATCAGCCCCCAGAACGGCGCAGGCGGGCAGGGGCTCGCGCTTGCCGGACTCTTTCCAGCGACGGTGATGCTGCGCCCCGCCCCGGTGAGCCAGCCAGCGCATGATGGCGCGGTCCTTGCCCAGCACCTGCATCCGATAGATGCCCAGATTGAAGTCGTCCTCGCGGTCCTTGCCCGGACCCTTGGTGACAATCAGCGGCCAGGTGATCAGGGGCGCAGGCTCGCCCGGCCAGCAGGTCTGGATCGGCAGCTTGGTCAGGTCGATCTGATCGCCGGTCCAGACGATCTCTTGCACCGGGGCCTTCTTGACCACCTTGGGCCTCATCGACATGACGGTCTTGACCAGAGGCAACATGTCTAGGGCATCAGCAAAGCCCTTGGGCGGCACAGGCTGGCGCAGGAAGGCCAAGATTTCGCCGACCTCGCGCAGTTCGCCAGCCGTCGTGCGGGCCTCACCGCCCAGCGTCACGCCCATGGCCACGCGCTTGACCGTGCCGAACAGGTTGACCAGGCACGGCATGTCCGACGGCTCGCCATCGGCGCGGATGACATTTTCGAACAGGACGGCTGGTCCCCCCTCAGCCAACAGCCGGGTCTGGATCTCGGTCATTTCCAAGACGGTAGAGACCGGCTCTGTGACGCGGACCAACTCGCCCGCCGCCTCTAACTCGGCAATGAAATCCCTCAGACTGCGATAGGCCATGTGGCGCTCCGGTTACGAGGAGGGGAAACTAGGGCGATGGTGGGGGAAAGTCACCCTTTGGCCTCGCACCAATCCCCTAAAGCCGCTTGCCAGAGGCTGAGAGCACTGATGGCGGCCGTATCGGCGCGCAGGATGCGGGGACCAAGGGTCACAGGCACCACCGCCTCGATGGCACGCAGGCGGGCGCGTTCTTCGGGGGCAAAGCCACCTTCGGGACCGATCAGCACGGCCCACGGGCCCGAGCCTTGCCCCGCAAGGGCGCTGAGCACGGGCTTGGCATCCCCGGCCTCGTCGCAGAACATCAGGCGGCGGGCGGCCCATCCCGCCAGAAGGGTTTCCAGCGGCTGGGGGCTAAGCACCTGTGGCACATCCAGCCTTTCGCACTGCTCAGCCGCCTCGGTGGCGATGGCTTGCAGGCGCTCAAGATTGACATGTCCAGCATTGGTGCGCCGCGTGGTGATCAAGCGGATACGCCGACAGCCCAGTTCAACCGCCTTTTCGATGATGGTTTCTAAGGGGCCGCGCTTGACCAGCGCCACGATCAGATCGAGGTCTGGGCCTTCGGTCTGGACCGCCAACTGTCGCTCGACCGTCAACTGACAGGCCTTCTTGGTGATCAGGCTGAGTGTGGCCAACCACGCCCCATCCCGGCCATTGAACAGGGCAACCTCATCGCCAAGGCCAAGACGCATGACCGACGTCAGATAGCGCGCCTGCTCGGGTTTAAGCACCAGTGCGACGTCAAGAGACAGATCATCGGGAACAAAAAGGCGTATCATGGGTTCGATTTTGCACCTTTGTGGGCCTCGCCGCTAGACCGAGCGCACTGCAAAGCCTGCGCAGAACGTCCGAGAGGTAACGATCATGCCCAAATCTACCGAGAAAAAGGCTACCGCCTTGGCCTATGACGCCGATCTGAGAGACCTTCAGATTCAACTGGTCAATATGCAGGTCTGGGCCATGGCCAAGGGCCGCAAGGTCGTCATTCTGTTTGAGGGGCGAGACGCCTCGGGCAAGGACGGCACGATCAAGCGCATTGTCGAACATCTGGCGGTGCGAAATACCCGCGTCGTGGCCCTGCCCAAGCCGTCTGACCGCGATAAGAGCCTTTGGTGGTTCCAACGCTATGTCGAGCATCTGCCCGCCGCCGGTGAGATCGTGATCTTCAACCGCTCTTGGTACAACCGCGCTGGCGTCGAGCGGGTGATGGGCTTTTCTACGCCCGACCAGCAGGCCGACTTCCTCAATGATGCCCCCAATTTCGAGCACATGCTGATTGAGGCCGACATTACCCTGATCAAGATTTGGCTGGATATTGACCGCAATGAGCAGGTTCGCCGCCTAAAGGCGCGCCGCACCGATCCCTTAAAGCGGCTCAAGGTCAGTGCCATGGACGATGTGGCCGAAGCCAAATGGTGCGACTATTCCGTCGCCCGCAATGAGATGCTGACCCGCACCAGCACCGCCGCCGCCCCATGGGTTTGCGTTCGAGCCGATCATAAGAAGACCGCTCGTCTCAATGTCATTCGCCACATCTTGCACGTGATCAAGCCACCGAAGCTGGCAAACCACGTCTCCAAGCCGGACCCAGAGGTGCTGTTTACCTTCGAGCCCTCTGCTATTGTCGATGGACGCTTGGCCCCTTGATCCGCCGCTAATAGGCCAGCGCCAAACCATCCTTGCGCATTTCAGAGGCCGCCGCATACCGGCCTTCGAACCGCTGGATGGCCTGATAGCCGCCAAAGCCGCCGTCCGATGGGCCAAACTTCCAACCTAAGGCCGCTAGGCCCTCCCGGGTGGCTTGGGGAACGCCCGTTTCCAGCCTCAAGGTTCCGACCCCGTCCTGAGGCTCGCCCGTCGGTTCGCTTGAGCCCTCGTGATGCCAACGCGGATTGTCCCCGGCGGCCTGCACATCCAGACCATGGTCGGTCATGTTGATAATGACCTGCGCCTGACCTTGCGGCTGCATGTCCCCGCCCATGACCCCAAAGGCCAACAGCGGCGCGCCATCCTTGCAGGCAAAGCCCGGAATGATGGTCTGAAACGGCCTCTTTCCCGGCGCATAGAGATTGGGGTGGCCATCGTTCAGGTTGAACAGCTCGCCCCGGTCTTGGAACATGAAGCCCATATTGTCCGCCACCAGCCCCGATCCCATGCCGCGATAGTTGGACTGGATCAGCGAGACCATCATGCCGTCGGAATCGGCGGTACAGAAATAGGTGGTGTCACCATGGCTGGGCGCTTGGCCCGCATAGACCGGCGTCAAGATTCGGTCTGGACGGATCAGTTTGGCGCGCTGGGCGGCATAGTCCTTAGAATTGAGCCATTCGAGCGGAATCTTGCCAAAATCAGGATCGGCAAAGAACTTGGCGCGGTCCTCAAAGGCCAGACGCTTGGCCTCAATCTGATGGTGCAGGCTGGCCGTGGTCTGGAAGCCCATGCCCGGTAGATCAAAATTTTCGAGGATGTTGAGCATCTGTAGCGTGCTCAGACCTTGGCTGTTGGGGGCCAAGCCATAGACATCGGTGCCGTGATAGTTGGTGACCAGAGGCTTGGTCCACTGTGCATGATGGCTGGCCAGATCCTGCTTGGTCATCCAACCATCAATGCGCTTGAAATAGCGCTCGATACCATCAGCGATCTCGCCCTCATAGAAAGCCGCCCGTCCACCCGCCGCGATCTTGCGGTAGGTCTTGGCCAGATCGGGGTTGCGGAAAATCTCGCCCTCACGCGGTGTCGCTCCGGTCGCGGCATAGGTCCGCTTGAAGTTTTCGACCTCTTCGATGCCCTGATTTGGCATTGTGAAGCGCTGGTGGCTTGCCTTGAGATAGTAGGCGATGGTCTGGGCCACGGGCTGGCCCTGCTCGGCCAGGGCAATGGCGGGCTCGAACAGATCGGCCCACGGCAGGCGGCCATAGCGCTGATGCAGTTCCCACCAAGCATCCACGGCACCCGGTACCGAGACGGAAACGGCGCCGTAAGCATTGATGTGCCCGTTGCGCGCGCGGGCCCGCTGGGTCTCCAAGGACAGGCCACGCGGTGAGCGACCTGAGCCATTGAGGCCAACCACCTGCTTGGTCTTGGGGTCCCACAGCATGGCAAAACAGTCGCCGCCGACGCCGCAAGAAACCGGCTCCAAAAATCCGAGCGCCGCATTGGCGGCAATGGCGGCATCGACCGCTGATCCGCCCTTTCGCAGGATGTCGACGGCGATCAGGCTGGCATTGGGGTGAGCGGTGGCGGCAGCCCCCGAGCGTCCCCAAACCGGCGAGCGCGAGGCATAGCTGGCCCCAGCAATACGGTCACCGCCATGCATATCTGGCCGCTGCAAATTGTTTACGGGGGGCGCCCCCGTGGCCGACGCTGCACGCGCTAGGCTCGGCACCGCGGCGATCAGAGGCAAGGAGGCCAGAAAGGTGCGGCGGCGCATGGGCAAATCCCTTATGGTGACGATCAGGGCCGTTATTGAGGCCCATTCGCGATTGAAGGTAACGCAAACCTTGGGGCGTTCCAGTCCAAACCCATCAGCCGGTCCGACGCAGCGCCCAAAGCTGCCCATCATGGTCTTGGGCGCGAGCAGTCTGGTCGGGCGCTATGTGCTGCCGCAGGCTGCGGATCGGGGCCTGTCGGTACGAGGCCTCGGGCGTAAGGCGGCGACAGGCGATTGGGTCATGGCCGATCTGGCCGCACCAAACCTGCAAGATCAGTTGCCGGACCTGTCTGTGGTAATCTGCGCAGCCTCCCTTTGGGTTCTACCACAGGCCTTGGAGGCGCTAGCCGCGCGCGGCATGACCCGTCTGGTGGCCTTTTCATCGACCAGTCGCTTTACCAAAACGGCGTCCAACCATGCGGGCGAGCGGGCCGTGGCCGAGCGGCTGCGTGTAGCCGAAGAGGCGGTGATTGAATTTTGCGAGGCGCGCAATATTGGCTGGACCCTGCTTAGGCCCACCCTGATCTATGCCGAGGGACAGGACCAAAATATCAGCCGTCTGGCGGGACTGATCCGCAAGATCGGGGTCTTGCCCATTGCCGGGCAAGGCCTTGGCCGTCGCCAGCCTGTTCACGGTCAGGATCTGGCGCGCGCAGCCCTCGATGCCGCCGCAAGTCCCGCCGCCATCAACCGGGCCTATGATCTGCCGGGCGGTGAAACCCTCACCTACCGCGCCATGGCCGAGCGGGTCTTTACCGGTCTGGGCCGCAAGCCCCTGATCCTGTCTGTGCCTTTGCCCCTTTGGCGTCTGGGCTTGAGCCTCGCGGCTCCCCTCCTGCCCGGCGCCACGGCGGCCATGGGCGAGCGGATGGCAGAGGATCTGGTCTTTGATGGAACCGCAGCCGTTCGCGATTTCGGCTGGTCGCCGAGAGATTTCCATCCGCAGTTTTGAGAGAGCCGTGGATGACCCCCTCACCCAACCCTCTCCCCCATGGGGGAGAGGGCTTATCCGCTCTAGCCCTCTCCCTGTGGGAGAGGGTTGGGTGAGGGCCTTGTTTTCTCGTCATTGCGAGCGCAGCGAAGCAACCTAGGGGTCTGACGTGGACCTGAGGTGATGGTCCCCTGGGTTGCTTCGGCGTTTCACGCCTCGCAATGACGCAGCTTTTTCTCATGCTGAGTGTGTAGAGGCACGAGTAACCCCCTACCCCGGCTTCGCCGGTACTTCCCCCAGAGGGGGAAGATTTGCTTATCGATTATCCCCCCTCACCCAACCGTGTCCCCCGCGAAGGCGGGGGTCCAGACCCTTTTGCACAGGTGGAAACTGGCCCGCTGGATAATGGCCTTCGCGGGCAACGCGGCGGATAGGGCGTAAATACCCCCCACTCCCAACCCTCCCCCCCTCAAGGGGGGCGAGGGCTAAGGGCGGATAGGCCCCCTACCGCGCCGCGAAGATGGCGCGGCGGAGTTTGGCCATGCCGCCGATCCAGCGGTCATAGTCGTTGGTCTTGTTGCGCATATAGTTCAGGACCACAGGGTGGGGCAGGACAAGGAACTTTTCTTCGTCCAGGGTTTGCACCACGCTCTCAGCAACCTCTTGCGGCGACAATACGCCATCGAGATTCTGCGGGCCCTCAGGACCGGCGCGCAGCAGGTTGGTGTCTACCCCTTGGGGGCACAGGACCGAGACCTTGATGCCGTGGTCCTTGTGATTGAGCGCCAGATTTTCAGCCCAGCCGATGGCGGCGTGCTTGGTCACAGAATAGGGCGCACTACCGATCTGGGACAGCAGGCCTGCCGCCGAGACGGTATTGAGGAAATAGCCTTCGCCGCGTGCGATCCATTCGGGCAGCACGGCCCGGGCCGCATAGATATGGGCCATGACATTGACGCCCCAACTGCGTTCCCAGGCCGCATTGCTGGCGGAGGCGGCATTGTTCTTATCGGGGTCGCCATCGGCAATGCCCGCATTGGAGCAGAACAGATCGATCTCGCCGTAAGCATCACGGGTCTGCTTGACCAGATTTTGGATATCTGCCTCGACCGAAACGTCACAGGCCACGGCAAGGCCGCCAATCTCTGAGGCGACCATCTGAGCGCGGGCAAAGTCGCGGTCAGCGACGACGACGGCCTTGGCCCCCTCGGCATGAAAGCGGCGGGCCATGGCCTCACCAATACCATTTGCACCGCCCGTAACGACGATGACCTTGTCTTTAATCTTCATAGTCGGCTCCTCACCCTGATCTTGCCGTTACGTCATGGCCAATTGTTATCATCACCCCTGCGTGAGCCGTATGGCCTTGACGATTGGGCGCTGTTATCACTCTTCCCAACAACTGTTCGAAACTGCAATCACGAAC
>CANFKD010000106.1 GCA_947447115.1 Caulobacteraceae bacterium | reverse complement strand
ATGGACATAATAGAAACCTTTACGGCATAGAGTGACGTAGCGGCAAAGTTTGCGGCCACGATCAGAATTCGGCGGGGGTCAGGAGTTCAAGTCCGGCGCTCGATCCAGATCGAGCAGAGGAGAGCAACCGAACCATTTCGATATTCGACAGTCGGAGGGTCTCACCTAACTGCTCAATTAGCAAGGGAAATCGCTCTTGACCTGATTCGCGCCTCGAATCGTTGACCTTACGGCATCGGCGCAGCGTGGCGAAGTTCGAGTCCCCGGGCGTGGCGGCGTTGGAATCCCTTCCATACCGTCACCCCATTTGTGGCGGTACTATAGGCCCCATAGGGTGCCTTTGGATCATAGGCCCAGACCCCATCATCTGACGCTATGGTTGCAACATTGAGATAGCTGTCGAGGTCGCTCTTGCCGTTCAGGGCCCTGTTCAGGAACGCCGTGATGAAGTGCAGATTGATGGCGTTGATCCGATCGGTCCGCCAGATCGGGTCGGCAAACCAGTCCTGATCCCAAAGCTGGCCCACCATCTCTTCGGGCACCGGACCGAGCCCGACCGAGTGGCCTGCCTCACGGAAGGTCAGTAGATAGCGGTCCGAATTGACCGCGCCGCCAAAGATGGCCTTGGCACCGGTTGTGTAGTCCACCGTCTGATCATGATCGCCCGCAATGAGCAGCATGGGCGCCTTGATATTGGCCAGACCCTCTGCGTTCCAAGCCCCCATTGAGCCTCCGGCGGGGGCCATGGCCACGATGGCCTTGACGCCAGCGACCTTGCTCAAGGCCTCATCGGGACCATTTTTGGCGATCTTGGCGACCTCTAGGCCGGGGCCACCGCCGAACTTGATGGTTGGACCATTGGCGTCGAGCGAGGCACCCCCTGCCGTGACCACGCCATAGCCACCCATTGAATAGCCGATCAGGGCAACCTTGGTCGGATCGATCTGTTCGCCAAGTAGGGCCGGAAGCGTGCGGGCGACATAGCCAATATCGAGCGGACGGCGCAGGAATGGCGCAGATCGGACCACGGCGGTGGAACGGTCAGGGTCAGGGTCCTGATGATAGATGGCCGCGACGACATAGCCCTTGGAGGCGAGGTTCTCGGTGAGCCAAGTCATGCCAATGGGCGTGTTGCTATAGCCATGGGACACGATGACCAAGGGGTGGCTAGAGCCTTCCGGCTTGGCATTCTTGATCGCGAGGCCGGGAACGGTGAAGGCAGCAGGAGGGCGGGGCGGCTCACCGCGAAACTCAGAGCGATAGGTGACGGCCTTGGCGCTCTTAGAGGCGGTGGCCGGATACCAGATGTCGATCCGCAAGGTGCGATCAGTCTTAGGAATGGCACCGGTCTTGGCGTCAAACAGTTCCAGATCGGCCTGCTGCGGCTCGATCAGGGTCAGGCTGCGATAGCCGACCGCATGGGTCCCAAGGGCGGCCAGTTCTGGCGCATCGACGCCCGGACGACTGGGCGGGGAGGCCGCCAACACCGCCGACGAGGCAAGGGACAGGATGATGGCCAAGGGCAGGAAGGGACGCGTCATCCGGGACCTCAATGTCTGGGGCGTTGAACCTGCCAAGCAGGCCGTTGAGCCGTTCAAGATCTTAGCCTTATGCCAGTCAATAGGGCCTTTGTCATATCGAGCGGAAAGATCGATAATTCAGAGACTTCGACCGATTTGGGCCCATAATCTCCGTTTCTATCTCGCAAGATAGCGCTGCATCGAAAAATGTTATGATCTGGCATCCAATTGCGCCGTGGCTTGGGATCGGCTCTGGCCTATCGTCGCGGCCTCTGTTCAACGGCACAGAGGTGGCTAATCTAAAGGACCGACTATGACCCTGCTGAAATCCTACATTGACGGTCGCTGGGTGTTGCCGTTCAGCGGCAAGGCCCGGATGGATGTGATCAATCCCGCAACCGAAGAGGTGGTTGCCGAGATCGCCATCTGCGAGGCCGATGATGTAGATCTGGCGGTCATGGCCGCACGGCGCGCCTTTGCCGATTTTGGACTCACCTCCTATGCCGAACGCAAGGTGCTGGTTCAAAAGCTGATCGCCATCTTCGAGCGGCGATATGACGAGATGGTCAAGGCCATCACGACCGAGATGGGGGCTCCCTTTGATCTGTCGCACAGTAGTCAAGCCGCCTGCGGTCCCGGCCATCTGGATGCGACCTTGCAAGCCGCTGACGCGCTGGATTGGGAGCGCAAGATGGGCTCTAGCGCCAATCTGATCCTTGAGCCGGTCGGGGTCTGCGTCCTGATCACGCCGTGGAACTGGCCGATCAATCAGTTGGCCGCAAAGATTGGCCCGGCCCTGACCGCAGGCTGCACCATCGTGCTCAAGCCCAGCGAGGTCTCGCCCCTGTCGGCGCAACTCTTTGCCGAATTTATCGACGAGGCAGGCTTCCCCGCTGGCGTGTTCAACATGGTTCACGGCACGGGGGCCTCGGTCGGCAATGTCCTAACCAGCCATCCGGAGGTGGACATGGTCTCCTTCACGGGCTCGACCAAGGCCGGGATCATGGTCGCCAAGTCCGCCGCCGATACGGTTAAGCGGGTATCGCAAGAGCTGGGCGGCAAGTCTCCCAACATCATCTTTGCCGATAGCGATCTTGAGGCAGCCGTCGAGCGCGGCGTGCGCCACTGTTTCAACAACAGCGGCCAGTCCTGCAACGCCCCGACACGCATGCTGGTCGAGGCCTCGGTCTATGAGCGTGTCGTTCAGATCGCCGTCAAGGTCGCCGCGACCGTGACCCTTGGCGATCCCACCCAGCCTGGCCCCCATCTGGGTCCGGTGGTCAGCAAGGTCCAGTTTGACAAGATCCAGCACCTGATCCGGGTCGGCATCGACGAGGGCGCGCGGGTCGTTGCGGGCGGTGTGGGCAAGCCCTCTGGGTTCGAGCGCGGCTACTATGTCAAGCCGACGATCTTTGCCGATGTCACCAACCAGATGACCATCGCCCGCGAAGAGGTCTTTGGCCCGGTCCTGTGCCTTATCCCATTTGCTGACACCGACGAGGCGATCGCCATCGCTAATGACACGCCCTATGGCCTCGCCGCCTTTGTCCAGTGCGCCGACAAGGACAAGGCCCGCTATGTCGCGCGCCGCATCCGGGCCGGCAGCGTCCATCTAAACGGCGCAGGCCAAGACTATTGCTCGCCCTTTGGCGGCTTTAAACAGTCGGGCAATGGCCGAGAGTGGGGCGAATTCGGCCTTCACGACTTTATCGAATATAAGTCCGTCAATGGCTTTTACGCATAAGGCGCGGGTCCATGAAACTGACCGATATTAAGACCTTCGTGGTCGGCAATCCTCCGCCCCATTTCGGAGGGCGCTATTTTGTCTTTGTGAAGCTGACCACGGACAGCAATGTCTCGGGCATTGGCGAGGCCTATTGCGTGCCCTTTAGCCCGCATCTGGTCGCCAAGATGATTGAGGATGTGTTTGATCGCTATGTGCGCGGTCAGGACCCGCACGATATCGAGGTCATGTGGCGCCGGATCTATTCTAGCGGCTTTACCCAGCACTCAGACCTATCCTTGATGGGGGTGCTCAGCGCCCTAGAGATGGCCTGCTGGGACATTATCGGCAAGGAGGCCGACAAGCCGGTCTATAAGCTGCTCGGCGGTCAGGTCCATCAGCGCCTTCGCTCCTACACCTATATCTATCCGCGTCCCGGCGATAAGACTGACGTCTATCACGACCCCGATCTGGCGGCAGAACGGGCGGCGGAATATCTGGATATGGGCTTTACGGCCCTGAAGTTCGATCCGGCGGGTCCCTATACGGCCTTTGATGGTCGCCAGCTGTCGCTCGAGGCGCTGGACCTGTCCGAGCGGTTTGCCAATCAACTGCGCGAGGCGGTCGGCACAAGAGCAGACCTGCTGTTCGGCACCCACGGCCAGATGACGGCCTCGAGCGCTATTCGCTTGGCCAAGCGGCTGGAAGCCTCTGACCCCCTCTGGCTGGAAGAGCCTGTGCCGCCCGATGCGCCCGATGAGATGGCCAAGGTGGCGCGCGCGACCTCAATCCCCATCGCCACGGGCGAGCGTCTCAGCACCAAATATGACTTCCACCGCCTGTTGCAGGCTGGTGCCGCCTCGATCTTGCAGATGAATCTCGGCAGGGTTGGGGGCATTTTGGAGGCCAAAAAGATCGCCGGTATGGCCGAGGTCTATCACGCCCAGATCGCGCCGCATCTCTATTGCGGGCCGGTGGTTGGGGCCGCCAATATTCAGATCGGGGCCTGTTCACCCAACTTCCTGATCTTGGAAAGTATCGAGACCTGGGGCGGCTTCCATAGCGAGATCCTGATGAAGCCCGTTCAGTGGGAAGACGGCTTTGTGATCCCCTCGTCTGAGCCGGGACTGGGCGTTGAACTGAATGAGGCGGTGGCTGAGGCCAATCCCTATACCGGCTCGATGCTGCACCTAGAAATGACCCAGCATCCGGTCTTGTGATGGACAGTTTTGATTATGTGATCGTCGGCGCTGGCACGGCGGGCAGTGTCGTGGCCAATCGTCTGTCCGCAGACGGAAAGTCCACGGTGCTGGTGTTAGAGGCGGGCGGGTCGGACCGGACCGTCTGGATCCAGTTGCCCATCGGCTATGGCCGGACCTTCTTCGACCGCTCGATCAACTGGATGTATGACACCGAAGCCGAACCCAATCTCGGCGGACGGGCCAGCTATTGGCCGCGCGGCAAGGTCATTGGCGGGTCGGGCTCGATCAATGCCATGGTCTATGTCCGGGGCCAGCCGCACGATTTCGATCAGTGGCAGGCCATGGGCAATCCCGGCTGGAGCTGGGATGATGTGCTGCCCTTTTTCCGCAAGTCCGAAGACCATGACCATGGGGCGAGCCCCTATCATGGCGCGGGCGGTCCAATCCATGTCACCGACATTACCCGCCGCGCCCATCCCCTGTGCCAAGACTTCATCAAGACCGGCGAGGCGCTAGGCTTTGCCCATACGGATGATTTCAACGGCCCCTCGCCTGAGGGTGTCGGCATCTATCAGATCAATACCGACAAGGGCTTGCGCGCCTCGAGCGCCAACGCTTTCCTGCGGCCTGCCTTGAAGCGCTCCAATGTCGCCCTGCGCACTAAGGCTCAGGTGACGCGCATCCTGTTTGAGGGCCAGCAGGCCACCGGCGTGGAATATCGGCGCGGCGGTCAGACTGTTCAGGTCAAGGCGCGGCGCGAGGTGATCCTCTGTGGCGGCTCGATCAATTCGCCGCAGCTTCTGCAACTGTCTGGCATTGGCGAGGCGGCGCACCTGGCTTCGCTGGGTATTGCACCGGTTCTGAATGCCCCCGCTGTGGGCAAGAACATGCAAGACCATCTGGCGGTATCCTATTTCTACAAATCCCGCCGCCCGACCCTGAATGACGAGCTGGGTCCCCTGCTGGGCAAGGTGAAGGCGGGCCTTCACTATCTGTGGAACCGGGGCGGACCCCTGTCGATGAGTGTCAATCAGGGCGGCGGCTTTGTGCGCAGTGACCCTGACCAGCCCTTTCCCAATCTGCAGCTCTATTTCAGTCCGGTCAGCTATACCAAGACCCCGCTGTCTGAGCGCAAGCTGATGAATCCGGACCCGTTCTCGGCCTTCCTTCTGTCGTTCAATGCCTGCAAGCCGACGAGCCGGGGATCATTGAAGATCGCCTCTGCCGACCCCTTGGCCTATCCCTCGATCCAGCCCAACTATCTGTCCACGGACAAGGACATCCAAGAGGCCATCGTCGGCAATCGGCTCCTGCGCACCCTCGCATCGACCAAGCCCTTGGCCGATATCATCACCGAGGAACTGGTGCCCGGCGCTCATCTTCAGACCGATGAAGACCTGCTGGAGGATTTTCGCCAGCGCGCCGACACGGTCTATCATCCGGTTGGAACCTGCATGATGGGCTCTGATCCGACCCTGTCGGTGATCGATGCCCGGCTTCGGGTCCATGGGATCAAGGGCCTTAGGGTCATTGATGCCTCGATCTTCCCGACCGTGACCTCGGGCAATACCAATGCCCCGACCGTGATGGTGGCCGAAAAGGGCGCGGCGATGGTGCTCGAGGATCGGGTCCAGTAACCTTCGCCCAACCGGTCAATTTTTTCTACCAATCGGCCAATCTGCTGGTAAGCTTATGGTCTCTGACCCAGCGGAACAGCGGTGATCTGGCGTGCAAAATAAATTTGATCTTCGAAAGCTGCCGCCACTCAAGTCCCTGCGCGGCTTTGAGGCGGCCACCCGCCACCAGAGCATCCGCGAGGCGGCCGAAGAGCTATGCCTGACCCATCCTGCGGTCAGCCATCAGGTCCAACTGATCGAAGAGGCCCTTGGCGTGACCCTGTTCGTGCAGGAAGGCCGCCGGATCGTTTCGACCGAAGAGGGCCGGGCGCTCTATCCTTACGTCCGCGCGGCGTTTGAATCTCTCATTGCAGGGGTCGAGGCCGCTCGGCGCCATTCGATCGACAAGCCCTTGCGCGTCCAGACCTATGTGACGGCGTCGATCCGTTGGCTGGCCAAGCGCGCGCCGCAGTTTTTGCAGGACCATTCCGATATTAAGCTGATCCTCAGCACCTGCGCGGTCGAGTGGGAATTTGATGATGTCCATGCCGATGTGGGCCTTGTCTATTGCGAGACGGTACCCGACCCTCGGCATTTCCATTGGACGCCCCTGTTTGAATATGGCCTCTATCCCGTCTGCAGCCCTCAAATGGCCGCGCAGTTGGGGCCAAATCCCAAGGTCGCTGACCTACTCAAGCGGCCTCTGGTGACGATCAATACCGAGGTTCAAAACTGGCACACCTGGTTTGAATCGGCCGGCGTCGCCTTTAATCCTGAGTCCCAATTTATGGTCGTCGATACCTTGGCGGTGGCGCTGGAACTGGCCTTGGACAATGAGGCCATCGCTCTGGTCAACGGCCCCTTCGTGACCCAAGATCTCGCCTCTGGCCGTCTGGTGCGGCCCGTCGCCCACAAGGCCATTTGCCCCGGCGAATGGGGGCTCATCTGCCGCCGCGACATGAAAGAAAATTACCGTATCAAGACCTTTGTCGACTGGGTCGCCCAGAATGCGGCTGAGACTGAGCAGCTTTTGAAGGCGGGGTAAATTCCCCTACCCCCGCTGCGCGGGTACTGCCCCCAGAGGGGGAAGATTTAAGCGCTGATGATCTTCCCCCTCTGGGGGAAGTGGCCCGAAGGGCCGAAGGGGGCCTTGTTTAAGAAAAACAAGAAAGGCCCTCACCCAACCCTCTCCCACAGGGAGAGGGCTTATCGGTTCTAGCCCTCGCCCCCTTCAGGGGGAGAGGGTTGGGTGAGGGGGTCATCCACCGCCCTCTCCTCGCGTCATTGCGAGCGCAGCGAAGCAATCTAGGGCAACATCAATTCAGGTTCGTGTCAGTCCTCTGGATTGCTTCGCTGCGCTCGCAATGACGCAGGTAAAACAGGGTCCATCCCCCCTACGCGATATTGATCCAGGCGGCCTTGGACTGCATGTAGCCGGACAGGCATTCCATCGACTTGTCGCGGGTGTTGCCCGACTGTTTGTAGCCGCCAAAGGGTTGGGTCATGTCGCCGTCGCCGAAGCAGTTGACCCAGACAACGCCCGCTTCGATGGCCTTGATCACGCGGTGTGCGCGGCCAAGGTCTGAGGTCCAGACGCTGGCGGCAAGGCCATAGATGGAATCATTGGCCATCTGAAGTGCCTGCGCCTCCGTCTCGAAGGACAGGAGAGAGGCCACCGGGCCGAAGATCTCTTCCTTGGCGATGGTCATGCCTTGCGTGACGCCGGTAAAGAGGGTCGGGGTGACATAGGCCCCATCGGGCAGGCTTTCGACCTCGGTGCCGCCAAAGGCCAGATGGGCACCCTCGGCCTTGCCCTTTTCGATCCATCCGAGCACATCGCGCTGCTGAGCGCGTGAGACCATGGGACCGAGCGTGGTGCTGGGGTCCATCGGATCGCCTGCCGTGTAGAGCTCGGCCGAGCGATTGGTGAAGCGGGCGATGAAGTCGTCATGGATGTCAGCATGGACCAATAGGCGTGAGCCTGCGTTACAGACCTGTCCGGCATTGTCGAAAATGCCTCGGATCGCCCCGTCGACGGCGGCGTCTAGATCGGCCAGATCGGGCATGAAGATCTGCGGGCTCTTGCCGCCGGTCTCGAGGCTGACGCGCTTGAGGTTGGACTGGCCCGCATAGATCATCAACTGCTTGCCCACGGCGGTGGAGCCGGTGAAGCTGATCTTGGCCACATCCTGATGCAGGGCCAGCGCCTTGCCGGCCTCTTGACCTCGACCATTGACGACGTTGAACACGCCGTCAGGACCGCCCGCCTCGACAAAGAGCTGCGCCAGTTTCAGGCAGCTGAGCGGGGCCTGCTGAGCGGGCTTGAGGACCACGCAGTTGCCCGCAGCCAGAGCAGGAGCAATCTTCCAAGTCGCCATCAGGAGGGGATAGTTCCAAGAGGAGATGGCCCCGACGACGCCCAAGGGCTCGCGGGCAATGATCTGGACCGCCTCGTGCGGTGAGTTGGTGACGGTCCCGGCGACCTTATCGATCGCCTCGCCGAAATAGCGGATGGTCACGACCGTTTCAGGAACGTCGATATTGAGGCTATCGCTGACCGGCTTGCCCATGGACAGACATTCCAAGAGGGCCAGATCAACCGCGTTTTCTTCGACCAGATCGGCAAAACGGCTGAACACCGCCATACGCGCGCGCGGCGACATGTGCCGCCACCGACCATCATCCCACGCGGCCTTGGCCGAGGCGACCGCCCGGTCAATATCACTGCCATTGCCGCAAGACACCTCAGCCACGGTCTGGCCGTTGGCTGGATCAAGGGCGCTGAAAACGGCACCATCGGCGGCGGCGCGAAAGGCCCCGTCGATAAAGAGGCCGGTCTCGATCTTCAGGGCCTTAGCCCGCGCCTTCCAGGCCGAATGGTCAAGAGGGATCATGGGCAAGGGTCCTTGCGATAGGGGAAAGGCGCGGAAGGTGGGTCCGCTTAGCGCTTTGCGATCACTTCGTAGCCGGGTTCTTCTGGCTCATCGTCTGTCATCTCGGCGGGGAAGCCTTGGCCCAGAACCTTAACGCCGCAAGGCTCTTCATAGCGGCGAATGACGTTCGGCGAGAATTCGCGCTGGCCGTAACGCTCGGCGCTGTCCTTGAAGATGTTCAAGACCAGAGGCGACAGTTCCAGCGGCACATTGTGGTCTTGCGCCAGTTGGTCGAACAGGCCGACATCCTTGATCACCAGATCCATGGTGAAGCTGATATCACGGCTCCCGTTCAAAATGACCTGAGACTCGGTCTCGTGCACGAAGCTGTTGCCCGAAGAGATGCGGATGGCCTCATAGGCGGTGTTCATGTCCAGACCCACGACCTTACAGGTGGTCAGGGCTTCGGCCAGCGCCACCAGATGGGCGGTGCACAGGTAGTTGGTGACGACCTTCAGGCGCGAAGCCGTGCCCAACTCGCCCGTGTGCAGAATGCGCCGACCCATGGTGGTCAGGACCGGCAGGACATATTCAAAGGCCTCGCGCTTGCCGCCCGCGAAGATGGCGATATTGCCGGTGTCGGCACGGTGACAGCCGCCGGAAACCGGGCTGTCCATGATCATGGCACCCTTGGCCTCGACCAGTTTGCCGAGGCGGATGACCTCTTCATAGTCGGTGGTGCTCATCTCGAGCCAGACCATGCCCGGACGCAGGGCTTGGAGGAAACCATCCTCGGCCTCGACCACATGGGCCGTGGCCGCGGGGGAGGGCAGGCAGGTGATGATCATATCGACCTGCTCGGCCATTTCCTTGGGCGAGGCGGCGCTCTTGGCCCCCTTGGCAACAAATTCCGCCATCAGATCGGGGTTCAGATCGCGCACCGTCACATCGTGACCATTGCGCAGAAGGCTACCCGCCAGCTTGCCGCCGACATTTCCCAGTCCGATAAAGCCGATTTTCATTGGAATTTCATGACCATAGTTGAGGCGTTGATCCGGTTCGAGACAGTCTGT
>CANFKD010000105.1 GCA_947447115.1 Caulobacteraceae bacterium | reverse complement strand
GTGCGAACCAAGCGCCTTAAATACGGCTGGTACGCCGCCCGCATAGCAAAAGTCCTCCATCAGGAACCGGCCCGATGGCATCAGGTCGACCAAGAGCGGGATATCGCGGCCCAGCCGGTCGAAATCCTCTTGCTCTAAAGGCACGCCCAAACGTCCCGCCAAGGCAATCAGGTGCAGGACGGCATTGGTCGAGCCGCCAATGGCCGCGTGGGTCAAGATGGCGTTTTCGAAGGCCTCGCGCGTGGCGATGGCGGACATCTTCACATCATCGCGGACCAACTGCACAATCCGCCGTCCTGTCAGATGCGCCAAGGTCGCTCGCCGACCATCGACAGCGGGTAAGGCCGCATTTTCCGGCAGGCTTAGGCCCAAGGCCTCCACCAGACTGGCCATGGTCGAGGCGGTGCCCATGGTCATACAGACACCGTGACTGCGCGACATACCGCTCTCGGCGGACATGAAATCGGCCAGCGTCATCTCGCCCGCGCGCACCGCTTCTGAGAACTTCCAGACGTCGGTGCCCGAGCCAATATCCTTGCCGCGAAACTTACCGTTCAGCATCGGGCCGGACGACACCACCATGGTTGGCAGGTCGACACTGGCCGCCCCCATCAACTGGCCCGGCGTGGTCTTGTCGCAGCCGCCGAGCAGCACGACACCGTCCATTGGATTGCCCCGGATCGACTCCTCAACCTCCATGGCCAAGAGGTTGCGAAACAGCATGGCCGTTGGCCGCATCTGGGTTTCCCCCAGCGACATGGCGGGAAACTCGAGCGGCAGGCCACCCGCTTCCCAGACGCCGCGCCTTACATGCTCGGCCAAGTCCCGCAGCCCCGCATTACAGGGTGTCAGTTCCGACCAAGTATTGCAGATGCCGATGACGGGACGACCGTCAAACACATCATCTGGAAGCCCCTGGCTCTTCATCCAACTGCGATGGATAAAGCCATCACGGTCGAGCTTGCCATAGGTACGGGCGCTTCTGAGCGGTTTACGAGCCACGGTCTTATCCTGTGCAATCCGCCGTCTTAGGCGCGTGATCCTTAGGGCAGGCGCTGTCTTAATCTTATTCTATAGGCCGTCAATAATGCTCACTGAGCCAAACCGTCGGCCAGTTTCCGCAGCCCACCGGTGATGATCTGCACGACCATGGTCTCGGCCGTCTCTATATCGATCGAGCCCTCGGCGACCTGCTTCCCCGCCCGGTCGGTCAGGGACATGAACAGGTCCATGGCCGATATGGCAACAGGCAAGCTCAAGCCAAATTCCCGCCGCGTTTCCTTCACGAAATAACGAATGGTCCGTTCTCGCGCGGCAGCCGATTCAGCCTCCATCAGCCGCACTACAGAAGGATCGGCCAACAGGGCTTGAATCAAGGCCCCTCTCGCCTTGGTGTGCTCCAGATAGACCCGCGTCGTTTGCCGGATCAGCTCTTCATAGGACTGGGCCTCGAGGGCGCGCTCGGCGCCCCGGCTATCCAGGTCCAACTGTTCGCGCTGCAGCAAGGCCGCGAGCAAAAAGTCACGGCTGGGGAAATAGTTATAGACCAGCGCCTTGCTAACCGCGCTCTCACGGCCCAGTCGTTCCATCGAGACCGCCGTCAGACCCTCTTCCAAGATGACCCGTGCGGCATCATCTAGGATCAGCGACCGACGCACCTCTGGCGCTAGGCGCGTGCGTTTGCGGGTTTCAACAGCAGCCATCGGGTCCATTCCGTCATTGAGCCCCATCATCGCCCAAAAGGGGAAGAAAACAAGAATCCATGGGCTGTTCTACTAAGATCAAGACGGAACCTTCCAAATGGCGACCCCTGCTGGCGGTAAGATCGGACCGCCCAAGACAAATTCCGCACCCTTGGCTAAGGGCGCATGACGCGGTTCTGGCGCAGAGTTGATCGCGATGCCAAAACCGCCCCTCTGGCTGATCCGCACCCCTTCCGGCATGGACATCACGGTCAGCCCCGCCCGATTGGCTGCATCGGACAGGACATGGCTCAAAGCACTCTCTTGCGGCGCAAAGGCCAGATAGTCACGCTTTCCCGACCTTATCCAAGCCGAATGACCATCCTCAAAGCGCCCCAAGACCTCAGCCTGGGTCGTAACATCCTCCCGCCAATCGCGGCCAGTCAACGCCGCGCCATTGGCGTGAATGGCCATAGGGGTGCCGGGACGTAGGCTCTCAACCCGCTGCACGGTGAGCGGCAAGAGCTTGGACAGATCGCCGGGCGGCAGGTTGCCCGGAATATGCAGATCGCGGGTCTTTGAGCCTGCGCGAACGCCAAATATCGTCACCGCCTTAGTGGCTTCGAAAGCGGCGAGCGCCTCGGGCGACACGATGGGAAGACACGGGGCGACAACCAGCCGATAGCCACTGAGGTCCGCGCCGGGCGGGACAATGTCCACATCGAGGCCCATCTGGCGCAGGCTCGAATACCAAGCAAAGGCCTCTTTCAAGGCGCGATAGCCTTGAGCCTGCGGCTGGATCGTCGTGACCCAATCGCCTTCATAGGAGAAAACCAGCGCCACGGGCGATGGCCCACGGGGCGCAAACTGGCCCAAGGCGCTGACCTCAGCCGCCACCTGACGGGCCTCTTGGCCGCCAATATCTTCTGTGCGGTCAGGGCGGTTTAGACCGGCATGCATCTGCTCTTGGGCAAAAGGCGCTTGTCGCCAGCGGAAATAGGACACCACCTCCGCGCCATGGGCAAAGGCCTCCCACGTCCAAGCGCGAACCATGCCGGGCAGCGGGGATGGATTGAACGAGGCCCAGTTCACCGGTCCCGGCTGCTGCTCCATCACCCACCAGCGCCCGCGCCCGCAGCCGCGATAGAGGTCGTGGTGGAAGGCGGCGACATCGGGATGGCCCTGCCGCAGATATCGCGCCTTGTCCTCGGCGCTAAACCAGAACTGCTCAAGAAAGCCGAGGGGGTAACTGTCCCAACTGGCGACATCGAGGTCTTGGCTGACGGCAAAATGGTCAAACTCGGTATAGAAACCCATGAAATTATGGATCATGTCGCGGCCGGGTGACCGCTCGCGCAGGATATCGACCTGCAGGCGGTTGAAGCTGACCACCTCGTCAGACGCGAACCGGTTATAGTCCAACCGGTGGCTCGGATTGGCTTCGGTGACGGTCAGGTGCGGCGGGTCCACCTCGTCGAAGCGGCGATAGACCTGAGACCAGAAGACCGTGCCCCAAGCCTGATTAAGTGCCTCGACCGAGCCGTAGCGCGCCGCAAGCCAGAGCCGAAAGCGCCGGGCGGCAGAGGCGCAATAGCTGATGGTCGTATCATGACAGCCAAATTCATTGTCGGTTTGCCAAGCCACAACGGCGGGATGCTGGCCATAGCGCTCGGCCACGGTCTCGGTAATCCGAGCACATTCGGCGCGGTAGCCTTCGTGCGAAAAGCTATAGTGACGCCGGGACCCGAACTGGCGCCTATGTCCCCGATCATTGATCGCCACCATATCCGGGTGACGATCCACCAGCCATTTTGGCGGGGTTGCGGTCGGGGTGCATAGGATCACCGAAAGGCCAGCCCCGTGCAGGGTCTCAACCGCCTGATCCAGCCAAGCCCAGTCAAACTGCCCCGGTTCCGGCTCGATCCGGCTCCAAGCGAACTCCGCGATCCGCACGACCGAGAGGCCCATATCGGCCATTAGCCGCGCATCTTCTGCCCACCAGTCTTGCGGCCAATGTTCGGGATAGTAACAGACGCCGAGTTTCATCTGAGCTTAGCCTTCAAAATAGAGCGGCGGCGAACCTGCCACATCAACCGACAGGGCAAATAGCCCGCCCGCCTGCGGCTGTGCCTCAAGTTGCTGGGGCGTCAGTCCATCGCGCGCACTGGTCACGAACAGGGTCTTGAGGTCAGGACCGCCGAAGCTGCAACTGGTTGGGCACTGAACAGGCATGGGGATGATCCGGTCGAGGCTGCCGTCGGGCGCATAACGCACGATGCGCCACCCATCCCATTGCGCGTTCCACAGATAGCCCTCGCAATCCACCGCAGAGCCATCGGGCGTCGCCGCTTGCCCTCGCGTTTGGGCAAAGACCTGCTGCTCGCTAAGACCATCATCACCGATATCGTAGCGGTAGAGGGTCTGTTCGAGAGAGTCAGCGACATAGAGGTGGAGGCCATCAAGGCTGGTCCGAAGGGTGTTGGTAATGCCCCAATCGCGAACGACCGCCCTGCCCGACCAGTCTGGCTTGACCTGAAAGACCGCGCCCGACCGCTCTGACGCCTCATTATGCATCGAGCCGAACCAGAAACTGCCATCAGCCCCGACATTGCCGTCATTGCTGCGGTTGCCCGGATGTTCGTTCGCGGTGGGACAGCGCAGGCTAAAACGCCCTGACTGTGGATCAAAAATGCCTGCCCCTGCGGCCGTTGCCGCGACAAAGCCGCCTGCCCGCCGAAGGCCTAATGCGGTAATCTGGTCGCCCGGATCAAGGCTCCCGGCCTCTCCCGTCGAAGCCTCGAACCAATGGACCTTGCGGCCGACAATATCGACCCACCATAGCCGCCCATCACGTGGGTCCCAGCAAGGCCCTTCCCCTAAGGCGCAGCGGAAATCAGCGACGCAGTGGGCGGTCATGTCAGACGCTCCAGATGATAGACGGCAATCTCTTGGGCTCGAAGGACGGGCAGAGGCAGGCCCTGATGGATCAAGGCGGTACCGGAGGCTTCGAACGCCTGACCAGTCAAGGTTGACGGCGTCGATTTCATGGTCCGTTGCGGATGGCTCGGTGGGTTCAACAGGGTGACGCGATAGGTCGCGGCTGGATCGAGACCCGAAAGCCGCAGGGGCCCGAGCGTCGGCGTCGCTGGGGTTCCAACCTGAGCGGCACTGACCAAGGCTCCGGCCTCCCCCACGACCATCATCGCCGTCATGCCGGCATCGGGGTGAGAGAGACGCAAGGTCCGGCCCGCATGGAGTAAGGCGCGGTGTTGCTTGTGAAGCGCAATGACCTGCGCCAACTTCTCTTGCTCACGCGAGGTCATGGCCCGCAGGTCCGCCTCTATGCCGAAGTGCCCAAAGAAGGCGGTCCAAGCGCGAAAGCCTATCCCTGTGTCGCGCGCCGTCGTGTGGCTCGCGCGCGGGCCGACGTGGGAGCCCATAATTTCAGGCGGGAAGAACAGACTAAAGCTGCGCTGGATGGCTTGGCGTTCCACCGGATCGTTACAGTCGGAGGTCCAGATCCGATCGGTGCGGCGCAAGATCTCGAAATCCGCCCGCCCGCCGCCCGAGGCACAGGACTCGATCTCAACATGGGGATGTTTGGCCCGCAGACCATCGATCAGGTCATAGACCGCAAGGGTCTGACGATGGACCGCCGCCTTACCGCCACTGACCGGATGGGTCAGGTCGCGGTTCATGTCCCATTTCAGATAATCGATATCATTGTCGCTGAGCAGACGATCCAGTTGAGCGAAAATGGCGGCGCGAACCTCAGGGCGCGTAAGGTCGAGCACATATTGCCCACGCCCCAGCGGCTGAACCCGGTCGGCAACGCCAAGCACCCAATCGGGATGGGCCCGCAGAAGGTCGGAATCCGCGTTGGCCATTTCCGGCTCAACCCAAAGGCCAAAGCCCATCCCAGCGGACTTGACCTCTGCAATCAGCGGACCCAGACCGCTTGGATATTTGATCGGATCAGGGGTCCAGTCGCCCAGACTGGTGCGATCATCATTGCGTCCCAAGAACCATCCGTCGTCGAGCACAAATCGCTCGGCACCCACGGCTGCAGCATGACCAATGAGGTCGGATAGGACCGCTGGTTCATGATCGAAATAGACCGCTTCCCAACTGTTGAAATGGATGGGCCTTGGCTTTCCTACCAGTCTGCCACCCAAGATCTGTTGACGCACAAAGGGGTGAAACCGGTCGCTGAGACCATTCAGGCCGCTGTCGGACCTTGCCGCGTAGAGCGTTGGCGATTGATAGGCCTCGCCGGAGGCCAAGATCATTTCGCCGGGCAAGAACAGTTCTCCGGCCTGCATCTGGACCCGCCCATCGCGCAGGCGCTCGACCAACATGCGGTGATTACCGCTCCACGCCAGATGCACACCGATCACCGCGCCATGCTGGTCGCTAAAGCCTGGCTCGCCCACGGCCAGCAGCGGCGGGGCATGGTGTGAGGTCCGCCCCGTCCGGTTTTCACTGGCCCACATGCCGCCGGGAACGCGCAGCCGATAGGGCCTGCCCTCATTGGCCCAGCGCCCCTCAAAGGCCAGAAGTTCATCATGCTCGAGCGGCAGACGCCCCGCGGCGAGCCAATCCACCGTCAGAGCTGAAGGGCCTTGATTGACGAGGCGATTGCGGAAAGACGCGACGCCGGTCTGGGCGTCCATCTCGATCACGAGCTCGAGGGCCACCCCCGCCAGCTCATCGGACAGGAACAGGCTGGCCCGATGATCGCTTATCTGGGACGACACCACCTGAAACTGGTTAAGGACCAAATCGCCTGACCGATGGAGATGCGCCAGTGGTGTTCCTAGAAAGCCCCGGGCCGCGTCAGGCGCAAGGTCCAACACCTCGCCGCCGTCGAGCATGCCGTGCGGAACGGGTCTTTGCGCAAGCTCGGTAATCGCCGCGAGGTCCACCTCCAAGGCAAGGCTTGAACCCCAATAGATCAAGGCCGGCGGTTCGCTCGCCTTGGCGGTGAACACCATCGTGTCCCCGCCCGCGTCTAGCCGAAACCGCAACCCTGTCATGGTCGAATCCGCTCCCTGATCCTGTGGCGCGTAGGCTAGCCTCGCCAGCCGGTCTTGACCATCCGTCCAATAATCCGATTGACGAGCGCCCTTTCAAGCCCCTCAACTGAGGTCAAAATATAAGAACGGGCGGGGACCATGCAGACCAACATCATCCAATGGGCCGTATTTTTAGGACTTACAGCCCTAATGGCCATTCTTACCGTATGGCAAGTGTCTCGCATGGGCGGGCGGTCTAGCGACTCTAACCGCGAATATTTTCTCGCCGGCGGCAACCTGACCTGGCCCTTTATCGCGGGTTCGATCACCCTAACCAATCTGTCGACCGACCAGTTGGTGGGCATGAATGGTAATCAGATGTTGCTGCTGGCTTGGTGGGAACTGTCGGCCATTGCGGGGCTCATGATGCTCTGCTGGATCTTTCTGCCGATCTATTATCGCAACAACTGCACGACCACGACCGAGCTCTTGGAGCGCAAATATGGTTCGGTGCATCTGCGCGCGGTGGTCTCGGTCCTGTTCCTGCTTGGCAATGTGTTCATATACCTTCCGATCATGCTCTACACAGGCTCGTTGTTTCTCAAGACCATGTTCGGGATCGATATTCCCCTGATCTATATCGCAGCGGCCATGGCCCTTCTGGGCGGGGCCTATGCCATTGGCGGCGGCCTGCGCGCGGTCGCGGTCTATGACACGATCTCAGGCGTTGGCGTTTTGGGCATGGCCGCCTTGGTGGTGATCCTCGCTCTGGCCGCGATCCATTTCGACCTCTCCGGCATACCCCCCGAGCGCCTGAGCATGATCGGAGGCCCGGACTCGCCCATCCCTTGGCAGACCCTCCTGACCGGCATGATCTTTATCCAGATGTTCTATTGGAGCACCAACCAGACCATCACCCAACGCGCCATGGCCGCGCCAAATCTGAAAGAGGGACAGAAAGGCGTTATGGCCGCCGCCGTTATTCGCCTGATCTTCATCCCCGCCATTGTCGTGGTTCCGGGTGTGGTCGCCTTCAAGCTGTTCGGTGACGCTGGGGACGCGACCTATGGCAAGTTGGTTGCCTTGGTCATGCCGGGTTGGCTGTCTGGAGCCTTCGCGGCCTTTATGGCCGCGGCCCTATTAACCAGCTACACCTCGGTCTTGAACTCGTCGGTCACGCTCTATGTCTGCGATCTGCACGAGAAGTTCATCGCCGAAAAGCCCGATGTCGGTCGCTTGAACACCATCATTTCGGTGTCGTTCATGATTTTGTCGGTGGCCCTTGTGCCGGTCTATATGGGCGCGGCCTCAATCATTAATCTGGTTCAGCAGTTGAATGGCCTGCTGTCTATGCCGATCCTCTCGGCCTTTATCGTCGGATTGATGTTCAAGAATGTGGATGGTCGAGCCGTCATCGGTGCGGTGATCTTCGGCACCCTGCTCTATGGCTTCTTCACCTTTGGCTGGACACCGGTCCATTATATCCATCTGATGTTGGTGACCCTGATCGCCTGCATCGTCTTTGCCCTCAGTGTCAATCGTTTGGTCTTTGGTCGTCAGGCCAGCTTGGTGGTTTTCGGCAAACCCTCGACGACGGGAGATGGACTATGAAGCGTTTACTGGCCTTCACCGCTTTTTTGGCTGTCTTGACCGTTTCAGCCCTCGCTCAGGCAGAGCCGCAAGACCGCTATGCCAACAATAAGGGGGTCAAGATTCACTATGTCGTCGATGGCCAAGGGCCCCTCGTGGTCCTGATCCACGGCTTTCCAGACTATTGGGCGACGTGGAAGCCGCTGATGGCGACGCTTAACAAGGCGGGCTACCGCACGGCCGCGCTAGACAACCGAGGCTATAACCTGTCCGACAAGCCTGAGGGCGAAGCGGCCTATGCCATGCCCAATCTGGTCGGGGATGTTGCCGCTGTCATCGAGGCGGAAGGCCAAAAGAACGCGATCATCGTTGGCCATGATTGGGGCGCTGCCATCTCTTGGCAGGTGGTCTTTACACGGCCCGATCTGGTCAACCGCCTGATCATCATGAGCGTGCCCCACCCCGTCGGCTTTGCTCGCGAGATGGCGACCAATGTGGAGCAGCAAAAGAATAGCCAATATGCCCGCAACTTCCAGCAACCGGGCTTTGAGAAATATCTCACGCCCGAAGGGTTGGTCGGCTGGGTCAAGGATCCGACTGAAAAGGCGCGCTATGTCGAGGCCTTCAAACGCTCCAGCATCGTTGGCATGCTCAACTATTACCGCGCCAACTATCCCAAGACGACGACCGACAAGGGAGGACTGATCGCTGCCGATGCCCCTATGATCAATATCCCGGTCTTGGTCATTCATGGCATGAAGGACAAGGCCCTCAATGCAGCAGGTCACGCCGGGACTTGGGACCATGTCTCACAGGACACGACCGTTCTGATGATCCCATCGGCGGACCATTTCGTGCAGCATGACGCCGAAGCCTTGGTCAATAAGACGATCCGAAGCTGGCTTGACGATCGGCGCTAAGGGTCAGTTCGGCCTTTGACTTTGCTGATCTAGCGGTGCCCATGGACCGCCATAGGCGATATAGACCGCGTCGAGATTGGTCATGAGGGGGACATCATTGTCTTGTTCTGACGTTGCCAGCGCCGCTTGAGCCAAGGGCAGACGGCGTTGGAAAAGACTGAGGTCCATCTGCTCTTGGTCCGCGCGGGCCTGAGACGACAATCGGGCAATCGCGCGATTTATCGGCGTGATGGTCAATGTCCCGGGCAAATAGTCGAAGTCGTAGTTCTGCGCCGTGGCTTCGCTGCCGATGGTTTCATAATTTCCGACAGACGAGCGCTGTGTCGCAGAGGTTCCCACCTTTAGGTTGGACACAACCCCGACCCCATCCTGATTGCGGAACCCCGATATATTTGCCGTAAAGATCGGGTTCAGACCGCCATATTGGCGGCTCTTATCGTCGGCTTGGACGGTCAGTCGCGCCTTGGTGACGGTGAGCGTTCCCGGAAGATAGCTGAAGTCATAGTTCAGGGCCGAGGCCCCTGAGCCCGTGATCTGGTAGGTCCCGGCATTGGAGGCTTGGGTTGCGGCGGTGGCAAGCGACAGGCCGGACACGACACTTGCGCCGTCACCGTTGCGATAGCCGCTGATCAACGCGGTGAGGTTTGGATTGGCCAAGCCATATTCGCGGCTCTTGCTATCGGCTTGCACCGTCAGCGTGGCCTTTGAGACGGTCAAGGTCCCCGGCAGATAGCGGAAATCATAGTTCAGGGCCGAGGCTCCAGAGGCGTTGATCTGATAGGTCCCGACATTGGAGCCTTGGGTCGCGGCGGTGGCTAGCGATAGGCCCGACAGGACGCCTGCCCTGTCACCGTTGCGATAGCCGCTGATCGAGGCGGTCAGGCTTGGATTGGCCAGACCATATTCGCGGCTCTTATCGTCGGCTCTGACGGTCAGCATAGCCTTTGAGACGGTCAAGGCCCCCGGCAGATAGCTGAAATCATAGTTCTGCGCCGAGGCGCC
>CANFKD010000104.1 GCA_947447115.1 Caulobacteraceae bacterium | reverse complement strand
TGCCAAGCGCACCTTACATCTGGACAAGGGCGTCTTTGCCGAGGTCACCCAATGACCGACTTCGACCTGGTTTGGAAAAACCTGTTTCGAAAGCCGCTGCGGACCATTCTGCTGACGGTTTCGATCTTTATGGCCTTTTTGATCTTCGGCATCTTAACCAGCCTGAATGTGGCGCTGGATCGGGCAACGGAGTCTGGCTCGGCGAGCAATCGGTTGGTGGTGTCCAACAAGATCAACTTCACCCAGTCCATGCCCTATGCCTATATCAATCGGGTCGCGGCCATCCCCGGCGTGACGGCGGTTACCTATCAAAACTGGTTTGGGGCCTATTATCAGGACCAAAGGACCAGTCGGTTCGTGGGTTTTGCCGTTGATCCTGAGACCTATATGTCGATTTTCCACGATGATGCGCGCCTGACCGACGCTGAACGTAAGGCCTTCTTGTCTGAGCGCACCGGGGTCATTGTCGGTAAGAGCCTCGCCGACCGCTATGGCTGGAAGGTTGGACAAACCATCCCCATCAGCTCCAACATCTATAGTCAGGCCAATGGTCGGCGCAGTTGGGACATGAAGATCAGCGGTATCTTTACCGGTGCCAAGCCGACAGACCCAACCACGGCCATCTATTTTCATTATGACTATATGAACGAGACCATCACCTTTGGCCGTGATCAGGTGGGCACCATTACCGTGGTGACGGCCTCGCCCGACCAGAATGATCAGGTCGCCAAGGCCATTGACGCCAACTTTGCCAACTCTCCGGCTGAAACCTCGACCGTCGATGAAAAGACCTTCAGCCGTGCCTTCTTAAAACAGGCGGGTGATTTGAACTTCATCGTCACCATGGTGGTTTCGGCTGCCTTTGCCGCCATCTTGATGATTGTCTCGACGACCTTGGTCTCGGCCATGAGGGAGCGGACCAAAGAGATCGGGGTCATGAAGACCCTCGGCTTTTCCAGCCCCCGCGTCTTGCGCATGGTTCTGGGGGAGGCGGTGCTTTTGTCCAGCCTCGGTGCCGTTCTTGGGCTAGGAACCTCGGCCTTTATCCTGACGGGCCTATCAAAGTCGCCGGTCGGATCGAACTTTGGCGACCTGTCCATGTCGCCGGTGGTGGCCCTGTCCGGCTTGGCGCTTGCCGTCAGTTTGGGTCTGGTTACCGGTGCTGTCCCGGCCTTGTCGGCCTTACGGATGAGCATCATTGAAGCCTTGAATCGCGGATAGGACCCCAGCCATGAGTTTGCTCAATCAGACCGGCTCTGTGATCGCCATGAATGTGCGGTCCATCCCTCAGCGCCTATGGATGTCCTTGGCCACGGTGGGCTCGATCGCCCTTGTGGTGGCGGTGCTGCTGGGCTTCTTGGCCCTGGCCAATGGCTTTAATCAGACCCTTAAGGGCTCGGGTGCGCCAGATGTAGCCATTACCCTGCGCGATGGTGCCGCTTCGGAACTTAACAGCGTGGTCAGCCGTGAACAGATTGATCTGTTGGGTCAAGGCCCCGGCGTTCGGGCGGGTCCAGATGGCCGCCCGCTGATTTCGGCAGAACTGGTTTTGATTGTTGACGGCATCAAGAAGTCCACAGCAACCAAGGCTAATATGCCCCTGCGCGGTATTGGTCCCAACGGTCTATTGGTCCGGCCTCAAGCCAAGATCACCCAAGGCCGCATGTTCACGCCCGGCTCGAACGAGATCGTCGTTGGCGCGGGCCTCCTGCGCGAATTTTCGGGTTTCGAGCTCGGCAAGACCCTGCGTTTCGGGGCCCAGACCTGGAAAGTGGTCGGCGTTTTCGAAGCTCCCGGCACCGTCTTTGAATCCGAGCTTTGGGCCGATGCCCCAGTGATTCAGAGCCTCTTTAAGCGCGGCAGCACCTTTCAGACCGCGCGGATAGGCCTGACCAGCCCAGCAGCCATGCCGGCCTTTGTGAAATATGTGAAGGACGAACAGCGCCTGCAACTGAAGGCCCAGAGCGAGCAGACCTATTTTGCCGATCAGGCCGAGCGGTCGGGTCTGTTGATCAAATATTTCGGCTGGCCCCTAGGCATCATCATGGCCATCGGCGCCCTCGCTGGGGCCCTGAACACCATGTATGCCTCGGTCTCGAGCCGTGCGGCAGAGATCGCGACCTTGCGGGTCATTGGTTTTAGCGGCTTTTCGGCCTTTATCGGCACGATGGTCGAGGCCTTGGTTCTGTCTGCCCTTGGGGCCTTGGTCGGCGTTGCCATCTGTGCGCTGGGCTTTAACGGGCTGTCGGCCTCAACCCTTGGCGCAGGCTTTACCCAAGTGGCCTTCCGGCTCCAGATCGGGCCGGACATCATCACCCAGGCCGTGACTCTGGCCCTGATTATCGGCCTGATTGGCGGCATTTTCCCGGGTCTTCGGGCCTCACGGCAACGTCCGCTACTGGCCTTGGCGACCTAAGCCGCGAGCGCCGTCTTAGGCTCGCCGCCCCTTGCCACCAGCCAATACATGACCGGCGTGGCGATCCGCGACAGCAGGGTTGATGAGACCAGTCCGCCGATGATGGCAATGGCCAGAGGCGAATAGAGACCCGACCGTTCAAAGGCCAGCGGCAAGAGGCCGCCAATGGCCGTGACCGAGGTGAGCAGTACGGGCAAGAACCGCACCTCACCGGCCTTCTCTATGGCCTCAGCCAGTCCAACGCCCTCGCGGTGCAGTTGCTCGGTGAAATCGACCAGCAGGGTCGAGTTCTTAATCTCGATACCGATCAGGGCGATGATGCCGATGGTCGCGGTAAAGGACAGGGAATTGCCGGTCAGCCACAGGGCCGTCACCGCGCCAAAGAGACCCAGCGGAATGATCCCCGCCACGACGATGGCGCTGCGGAAACGGCCGAACTCGAGGACCAGAACCGCCAAGATGCCCAGCACTGCAATAGTGATCGCCGCGCCAAGGCCGGAGAAGCTGTCTGATTGGGCCTCGGCCTCCCCCCCGAGCGACAGGCTGTAGCCAGGCGGCAGGGGCACTTGCTTTTCGATCCGCTTGAGCGCCTCTGCCGTGACCTTTGAGGTTAGGGCCCCGGTCTGGGTATAGGACATGACCGTGACCTGCCGGGCCTTTTGATAGCGATCAACCATCGAGGGGCTAGACTGGAGCACAGGACTGGCAATGGCCGACAGCGGCGTCGCCTGACCTTGGGCCGAGGGAATATAGATGTGATCGAGCGCTGACAGGTCGCTGCGACCGCCGCTCTGCGTCTGGCTGAGTGGCAAGCGGACCCTGACAGCATAGTCATCACCGTCTGCGTCGCGGAACCTTGCGGCGTCCTCGCCCGATAGGGCTAGACGCACGACCCGCCGCGCAAGTCCGGCCGGAATCCCTAGGGCTGCGGCCTTGTCGGCGTCAATGCCGAGATTGAGGTCGGTCCGGTCAATACGCACCGGATTGATCACGTCGCGGGTGCCTGGCGTGTCGTTCAGCACCTTTTCAACCCGTCCGGCCAGGGCCTTGAGGACCAGCAGGTCCTCGCCCTTCAATCGAACGGCAATGGGGGCGTCGATGGGTGGGCCATTGCTAAAGGTCTTGAGCGTGATGCGAGTGCCCGGATAGAGGGCAAAGTCCTTGCGCAGCCCATCCACGACCTTTTCGCTCTTGCCCGGTTGCCATGCCTTGAGCGCGACAAAGACCTCAGCATAGGAGGGGCTGTTGGGGCCCTGTCCCTCATTATAAAAGATTTGCGGATTGCCGCGGCCGAGATTGGACGCAAACCAGACCACTTCCGGCACCTTGGCCAATTTGGCCTCGACATATTTCAGCGCCTCATCTGTTCGGGCCTGAACCGCACCGTCCGGCAGTTCGATCCGGACGAGGAACTGAGGCGTTTCGGCAGGTGGAAAGAGGCTCGATCCGATGGCCTTAAGCATCGGGAAGCTGAGCAGGCAGATGGCCATGATGACGCCTAGCGCGCGCCAAGGCTTGGCCAGGGCCTCATGCAGGATGGGCCGATAGAGGGTCTGGATACCGTTATTGACCACCTGCAAAAGGCGATTGCCCTCGGCGGGCTCATGTTTGGGCAGCATGCGGCTGGCGAGGAAGGGAATGATGGTCAGTGAGACGATGAAGGACGCCCCGACCGTGCAGAAGACCGCCACCGGCAAGGACCTTGTATAGGCTCCCGCTCCGCCTGGAAGGGCCATGAGCGGCAAGAAGGCCAGCATCAGACAGGCTGTGCAGCCGACAACCGCGAGGGCGATCTGGCCCGTTCCATTGATGGCGGCGGTGGTGCGATCCTCACCCTCGCGCAGACGCCGGGCAATGTTTTCAGTGACCACGATGGAATCGTCGACCAGAAGGCCAAGGGCCAGAATGAACCCGGCAATGGAGAGCTGGTTAAGGTTAAAGCCAAACAACTTCAGCACCATCACCCCGATCAGCAAGGACAGGGGAATTGAGATCATCACCACCATTCCGGCGCGGACCCCTAGGGGTAGAAGCGTCAGCAGCACTAGGGCCACAGCGATGGCAAAGTCGCGATAGAGATTGTGCAGCCTGTGTTTGACATTGTCTGACTGAAAGAAGGCGGGCTCCAGCCGGACGCCGGGGGGCAGGCTGGCTCTGAACTGATCCAGTACGCCCTTCACGCCATCGGTAATGTCGGTGACGTCCGTATTGTCTTTCTGCGTCGCGGTAATGAACAGGGCGCGGTGGCCATTGAAACGGGTCAGATGTTGCGGTTCTTCCTCCGCCCAACTGACCTCGGCCACATCGCGTACCCGCACTACCTGACCATTGAGGGTGGCAACATTCACCGCGCCGACCTCGTCGAGGGTCTTGAAGGCGCCGCCAGACTTGACATTAAAACGGCGATCCCCGGCATGGACCGCACCAATTGGTGCTTCGGCCCCTGCCCCGCGCAGGGCGTCGGCCACAGAGGTTGGCGAAAGGCGAAGTTGCGCCAGCTTGGCCAGGTCGACGGCAACCTGAACCTGACTGCTGGGCGCGCCCCAATAGCGGGCCTCCTTGACGCCGGGGACGGCATTGACCTTGTCTCGCAGGCTGTGGGCGAGCTTTTCCAGCCGCCTCATCGGCAAGACGTCGCTGACCAAGGCCGCTTGGAAGAACGAGACCTCGTTGGTGCCGACCTTCTTGACCTCCAGCACGGCTAGGCCTTGGGGCAATGAGGGGCGCAGGGCGTTGGCCTCGCGGATCACCTCGTCATATTTTCGGCTCGGATCGACGCTCCAATTAAATTCGACAATGACCACGGCGCCGCCATCAAAGCTGGTCGACCGGACCTCTTTGACATCATCCAAACCGCTCAGCACATCTTCGAGGGGTTTGGCGACGAGTTGCTCCATCTCCGTCGGGGTCGCCCCGGGCAGGGCCGCGCGAACCGTCACCAAGGGAAAGGGAAACTGAGGATCTTCGGAGCGCGAGATGCTGGTCAGGGCATTAAGGCCCAGAAGGACCATCAGGGCGAAGGCCACCAGCGTAAATTGCCAGCGGCGCACAAAGAAGGCGGCGGGATTGAAGCTCATTTGGCTTGGCCGATAGAGGCGCGATCAATCACCCGGACCTTTTGGCCATCGGCGACCAATCCGGCCCCGGCAGTGATCACTTTGGCATCCGGCGCAAGGCCTTGGATCAGGGCGTCATCACCGTCAAAGCCGCCGAAGGTAACCTTGGTTTGCTTGGCGATCCCGTCTTTGGGATCAAATCGCAGGACAAGGGCGGTCTTGCCGTCGGCCTCCATAATGGCTTCTGCCGGAACGCGCGAATAGACACTCGTGGCGCTTGCCGGAGCCGAGGCTGTGGCCTCGATCTTGGCGCTGGCGATCAGGCCGCTGCGTAGGCCGGGGGTGGCGGGGAGGGTAATCTCAATATCAATGGCCCCGCTTTGGGCCCCCGCACGCTGACCGATCCGGCTGACCGACCCGGTTAGGGTCTGATTGGGCAGGGCGTCGAGCGAGATCGCGGCGCTGGCCCCCAAGCGAATCTTGCCAATATCGCGGTCAGAGAGGGGCACGCGCAGGACCAGAGCGCTGGCCTCGTCGGCGAGACTGAGCACCGCTTGGCCAGGCTGAACCACCTCGCCGGTCTGGGCATTGCGGGTCAAGATCACGCCCTTGGACGGCGCGACCAGATTGGCCCAGCGCCGATCAAAGGCTGCCGCGTCATAGGCCGCTTGGGCGGAGGTAGCCGCCGCGCTCTGGGCCTCGGCACGCTGACGGCTGACAATGCCGGCATCGGCCAGCTTGACATAGCGGGCCTCGTCCTTGCGGGCGCGGTCCAGATCGGCGGCGGTTTGGCGAAGGCGCGAGTCGACGGCGGCGGGATCCAGTCGGGCCAAGAGTTGGCCGGCCTTAACGCTGTCACCTTCATCTACCGATAGGCCGGTTATGACGCCGGGAATGCGGAAAGACAGGACCATCTCGCGTTGGCGGCGCAGGGCACCGGTCACAGACAGGGTTTGGCCACTATTGGGCGCCGCCAAGGGCACGATCTCGACCGTTGGCAAGGGCGCTTCGACCAGGGGTTTGTCCTTGCCGCCGCATGCGGAAAGCAGGGTTAAGCCGAGCAGGGCCGAGAGGCAGGTCGCCGTGAAATGAATTTTTTGCACTGAGATCTCGATCTAAAGAGGCGAACTATCTTAGCAGTGTTTAGACCTGTTTGGAATAGAGCTCATTTCGCAACCCTTAGGGTCCATCTGTTCGAGCTTCCATGCCCCTTGGCTTAGGCGGGTCGGTCGCCAAGGATGGTCACGCGCTCCATCCGGCGCACAGCAGGCCAATAGTCAGAGGCCGCATAGTGCTGGCTGGCGCGATTGTCCCAAAAGGCAATGGAATGGGGCTGCCAGCGGAACCGGCACTGATATTCCGGGATCGCGGCCTGGGCATAGAGGTGCTTGAGCAGCGCGTCGCTTTCGACCTTGTCCATCCCGACAATGTGTTGGGTAAAGGCGACATTGACATAGATGGCCTTGCGACCCGTCTCTGGATGGGTGCGCACGACCGGATGCTCCATCATCGGATAGAGCCTATTAAAGGCCTCGACCTCTTCGGGCGTCTTACCCTGCTTGACCAAGAGTTTCCTGAAATGGGCAAAGTCATGGACCGCATAGGCCCCTTCAATCTTGACCTTGATCTCGTCCGTCAGGCCATCATAGGCGGCATACATGTCGGCAAAGAGGGTATCGCCTCCGATCGGCGGAATTTCGATGGCCCGCAGGATCGACCCGAGCGAAGGCTTTTCACGCCAGGTCACATCGCTATGCCAGAAGTTCTCCTTGCCCCGGCTTTCGCGATTGTGGGTCAGGGCGAGGACCTCAGGATAGCCTGGCTTTTCTGGTGCGAAGGGGTGAACCTCTAGGCCGCCGAAATTGCGGGCAAAATCCAGATGCTGATCGGTCGTGATCTCCTGATCGCGAAAGAACAGCACCTTCCAGTCCAGCAGCGCTTGCCTGATCGCGGCGACCTGTCCGGCCTCAAGGGGCTGGCGCAGATCAAGGCCGCCGACCTCGGCCCCGATGGTTGGGGTCAGGGGCGTGAGGGTCAGTCCATCAAGGACAAGGCTGCCGACAAGCTGGGTCATTTTTGTCTCCTTCGTGCGCTTGGCCTATTGGGCGGCGGCGACGGCGGGCTTTTTCACATAGACCGTTTGGGTGTTGGTATATTCCAGCAGCCCTTCCAGCGCCCCTTCGGAGCCAAGGCCCGACTGTTTGTGACCACCAAAGGCGCCGAGCGGGGACAGGTGCTGGGTCTCGTTGATCCAGACCGTGCCAGCGGCAATGCGCGAGCTTATATCCAGCGCCTTGGCCTCATCGGCTGTCCAGATCGAAGCGCCAAGGCCGTAGGGGCTGGCATTGGCCCGGTCGATAGCCTCTTCCAGCGTGTCGAAGGACAGGAGCGGCAGGATGGGGCCAAACTGCTCTTCTTGGACAATGCGGGAATTTTCAGGCGGATTGTCGATGATGGTGATGGGCACAAAATAGCCCGGCGCGGGCGAAACATCGCCGCCCATCAGGAACTTATAGCCCTTGGCCTTGGAGTCCGCGATCAGGTCGAGGACCCGCTCATATTGCAGTTTGTTGTTGATGGGCCCTAACTGGGTGCCTTGTTCGGCCCCGTCGCCCATCTTGACCGTCTTGGCATAGTCGACAATCGCGGTCTTGAGCGGCTCATAGATGTCCTTGTGGACATACATGCGCTTGGTGGCGATGCAGATCTGGCCAGAATTACCGAAGGCGGCCCAGAACAGCTTTTCGGCCACCTCGGCGACGTCGACATCGGGCAAAACGATGGCGGCGTCATTGCCGCCCAGTTCGAGCGTCACGCGCTTGAGGGTCTCAGAAGCACTGGCCATGACCTTGCGGCCCGTGGCGCTGGAGCCGGTGAAGCTGATCTTGTCGATGCCGGGGTGGCTGGTCATCCAAGGGCCCAAAGAGTCCCCGCCGGTGACGATATTCAGCACCCCATCGGGCAGGACGCCGCGCAACAGCTCACCCATACGCAAGGTGGTCAGGGGCGTGAAGGGCGAGGGCTTCAAGACCACCGTATTGCCAGCCAAAAGGGCGGGCGCGACCTTGAACATGGCCAAGATGATCGGGAAGTTCCAAGGCGCGATGGCCCCAACCACGCCGATGGGCACATGGCGGGTAATGCCGTGACGCTCGGCGCTTTCCTCAACGACCTTTTCGGGGATCTCAAGGGTCGAGGTGGCTTGGCACCAATAGGCCCCGCCAAGCACATCGCCCATCGCGCCCTCGTGGGGCTTGCCCTGTTCGGAGGTCAGGAGGCGCTTTAGCTCTTCGACATTACCGCCCAAGACGCCGGCAATACCGAGTAGGGCCTCGCGGCGCTTTTCGATGGGGGTCGCGGACCAGGCAGGAAAGGCCTTGCGGGCCGCAGCAACGGCGGCGTCCAGTTGCTCTGGCGTACAGTCGGGCGCCGAACCAATGACCTGGCCGTTGGCGGGATTGAGCACCTCGAAGCTGGTGGCTCCGGATACGGCCTGACCACCAATGGTCATGGTGTAAGGGGCTTGAGTGGTCATGGTGCGTCTCCCGTCGCATATTTTTGGCTTTCCCCCACATTGGCGACAAGCGCCGCGCTCGGCTAGGGGTTTTTGCGCCAGATCAGCAGGCCAATGAGCAAAAAGACCAGCCCTACCAGGGGGCGGATCGGCGCGGCGAGAATGCGAGGCGTGCTGGAGATCGATTCAGCCCCCTTCAGGGCCGCGAACTTATGGCCGACGCCCCTGTGCATGGCCGGATCGGTGAAGATCTCTAGAAAGTCGCGCAAGGACCGATAGCGGACCAGGGCAACGCTGGTTGCGCCCTCGGTCTTGCTGCCAATCACTGTGCCGCGCACCGGACCGATATAGACGGGGAAGGAGGCGTGGCTGATCAGGGCTGGCAGCACCATCTTGGCATAGGCCATCGTCTCGGCCCGGGCTTCGGGGCCCGGGATCTGGGTCTCCATATTGACCATGATGAAGGCCTTGCCGTCATCGGCGGCAATGATCTTGGCCAGATTGGTGGCGATCTCGGGATGGAGCGGCGCAGAGGGCGAGGTGCGGATGGCGGCCAGATAGCGCGCGCCCTCTTCCGCAGAGACCGGCTTCCCGTTCCCTCCAAACCAGACAAAGAACAGCCCATAGATCAGAGCCAAGGCCCCAACAGCAATCTGACGCGCAGACAAGGTCATGGGTTGGGTCCTTGGAGTTTGGGGTTAAGGGTCAGACCGTCAGGGCCGCAATGACCTGATCGAGCACGGCTTTGGCCTTGCCCCGCATCTCGTCATCGGTAGCGTCTTGGATTGGATGATCCACCAGCACATAGCGCGCGCCCTCCATGCCCAGCGCCTTGCGTTGGGTTTGGGCCGCCTCGGCAAATTCGCTTGAGGCGATAGAAACGGCGGGAAGACCTTGGATTTCGAACCATACAGTGTCGTGCAAACTGCACGTCGTGCATGACCCTCAATCGGCCAGGGCTTCGACCAGATAGTCGCACTCTGAGCGGATCTGCAGGCGCAGATCAGACGGGCAAGGCTTGGCGAAGGTCGGCTTGGTATAGCGCCTCAGCTCGACCTTGGGATAGCGCGTCGCCAGCAAAAGCTCGAGCTCATCGAGCAGGATGTTGCCGCGCGGCTTGTGGATATCGAGCAGGCCGACAATGCCGGAAATATCTCCGGTTCGCGCGGTGATCTGCCGTTCGACGGGGACCCGCTCATCGGTCGGATCCAAGATGGTGGTCATGGTT
>CANFKD010000103.1 GCA_947447115.1 Caulobacteraceae bacterium | reverse complement strand
ACGCTCATAGACCTTGGACACGGTCTCAAGAATATGGCGCTCCGCACGCAGGTCACGGGCGCGTTTATCTTGAAAGCCTCGGGGATTGCGGGCTTCGGGGCGGAAGGCGGCTTCTTCGGTCATGTGCCGCGATTACCGGATCAGGGGCCTCGCGGCAAGGTTTCAGGCCAAATTCCCTAAGATCTAAGTCGCTTGATCAGGGCTGTGGTCGAAGGATCGTGCGGAAGATCTGGGCCACCTTCAAGCTCGCCCAAGATCCGCTTGGCCAGCGACTTGCCAAGCTCGACGCCCCACTGGTCAAAACTATTGACCCCCCAGATTACGCCCTCGACGAAGGTCTTGTGCTCATAGAGCGCGATCAAGGCCCCCAAGGCATGGGGGGTTAGGCGCTCCATCAGGATCAGGCTCGACGGGCGATTGCCCAAAAAGGCCCGCTGCGGGGCGAGGGTCTCGATGGTGGCTGCATCCATGCCCAACGCGGTAAGTTCAGCGCGAACATCGGCCTCACTGCGCCCAACCATTAGGGCCTCGGCCTGCGCCAAGACATTGGCCAAGAGCTTGGTATGGGCGCCTGCCGGACCCTCATCATTATGGGCCATGGCGATGAACTCGACCGGCACGACCTCGGTGCCCTGATGGAGCAGTTGGAAATAGGCGTGCTGACCATTGGTGCCCGGCTCGCCAAAGACCAGAGCGGCACTGTCGCGGGTCAAGGGTTGGCCCGTGGCGGTCACCCCCTTACCGTTGGATTCCATCTCAAGCTGTTGCAGGAACGAGGGCAACAGGCGAAGACGCTGGGCATAGGGCACCACCGTGCGGGCGGCGCGGCCAAAGCCGTTGCGATTGACGATCTGGGCCAGAGCCAGCAGCACCGGGGCGTTGCGCTCGAGCGGCGCGGTCAGGAAATGGGCATCCATCTCGGCAGCCCCAGCCAAGAAGGCTTCGAATGCTTCCCACCCCAAGGCGACGGCGCAGGACAGGCCCACAGCCGACCAGACCGAATAGCGGCCTCCCACCCAGTCCCAGAAGGCAAAGACCCGCTCGGGCGCGACCCCAAAGGCCACGCACCTGTCGGGGGCAGCGGAGACGGCGGCGAAATGCGATCCAGCCCTATCGTCACCCAAGCGTGCCGCCAACCACTGACGCGCGGCCAAGGCATTGGCCATGGTCTCTTCGGTCGTGAAGGTCTTGGACACGGCAATGATAAGGGTTTGGGCTGGATCAAGTCCCTCGAGCGCGGCGGCTATGTCTGAGCCATCGACATTGGCGACAAAGCGAAGATCAATCTGCGGCGACAGGGGCCGCAAGGCCTCCCAGACCAGCCGTGGCCCAAGATCGGACCCGCCAATGCCAATATGGACGATGGTGGCAAAGGGCAGGCCGGTCGCGCCCCGGACGGTACCAGACCGCACCGCATTGGCAAACTGCGCCATGGCCCCACGCCCTGCCTCGACAGCCGCGGACACAGGCTCACCCTTGGCCTTGAAGGCGGCACCGTCAGGCGCGCGCAGCGCCGTGTGCAGGACCGCCCGCCCCTCAGACAGATTGACCACCTCGCCGCCAAAGAGCCGTGCCCGCGCTTCATCGAGGTCCGCCGCCTTGGCCAGACCGAGCGCGGCCTCGAACAGGGCCTTGCTCCAAGACTGTTTGGACAGGTCTAGAAATAGCCCGGCGGCATCGAGCGTCAGGCGCTGCAGACGATCAGGCTCGGCGGCGAACAGGTCGCTGATCGACTGGCCATCAGCCTTTTGTGCCTCAGCGTCAAAACTGTCCCAAGCGGCGGTCATAGCGGTCATGTCAGGGTCTCTCGTGCCTATAGGCTCTGGTAACCCGTCCGACGCTGAAACCCAACTTAAGATCAAGCATGGGCGTGCAACCCCCTCACCCCGCTTCGCGGGTACTTCCCCCAAAGGGGGAAGTGGCGCGTAGCGACGAAGGGGGTCTTGCTTTCTATCTTCCGTTTTCCCCGCGAAGGCGGGGATCCAGACCCTTTCACTCAGGCGGGTAGTGGCCCGTTGGACTCCTGCTTTCGTGGGGTATGTGGCGGAGAGGTTCGTCGATGCCCCCCCCACTCCCAACCCTCTCCCCCTCAAGGGGGGAAAGGGCTTTTCCTTTTTTCTTGCACTCGCAATGACGCGCGGCGAGGGAGCAGTACCCCCTAACCCGGCTTCGCCGCAGCCTCCAAAGCCTCGATCACGGCCCCCTCGGTGAGCAGTTGCGGCAAGATCACCGGTGCTCGGCCACCAATGCCATAGACCAGATAGAGCGGCACACCGGCGCGGCCCTGTTCGGCGAGGGCCTTGGCGATGACGCCGTCTCGGTTGGTCCAGTCCCCGACCATATAGACGGCGTTGGTGGACTTGATCAGCTCGGCGACGGCCGGACGCGACAGGGCGGCGCGGTCATTGACCTGACAGGTGATGCACCAGGCCGCTGTGAAATTGATCAGCACGGGCCGACCCTCGGCACGCAAGGCCGCCAAACGGTCGGGTGAAAAGGGCTCTGACGGCAGTTCCGCCGCCTCTTGCGAAACAGACGGGGCCGCTGATGCTGTGGGACTGGGCAGTTTGGCAGCCGCAAAGATCATGGCACCCGCCGCCGCGACAGAGAGCAGGGCCAGCACCAGCGACAGACGCGGCTTTCCGCCCGCGAGGCTCGAGCGCTGCGCCAAACCATAGAGCCAGCCTGCAAAGGCCACCGCCACGGCGGCGGCAAAGAGGAAGGCCAGAGCATTGGTCCCCGCCTGAAGGGCAAAGACCCAAGCCAGCCATGCGGCTGTTCCATAGAGGGGGAAGGCCAGAGCCTGTTTCAATCGCTCCATCCATGGCCCCGGACGCGGCAGACGACGGGTTAGGCTGGGCGAGAAGGCTAGGGCCGTGAAGGGCGCGGCGAGGCCCAGCCCCAAGAAGAGGAAGATCAAGAGGGCCGCAGCGGTGCCTTGGGTTAGGGCAAAGCCGATGGCTCCGGCCATGAAGGGGGCGGTGCAGGGTGCCGCCACCACCACGGCCAGAACGCCGGTAAAGAAGGCCCCGGCTAGGCCCGAGCGTGCGGCTAGCGACGAGGAGCCCGCGGCCCCCTGAAGGCTCGCACCAACCTCGAACAGGCCTGAAAGATTGAGCGCCGTGAGCAGCATGACCAGACAGAGCACGGCCACCACGGGCGGCGACTGAAGCTGAAAGCCCCAACCGACGGCCGCGCCTGCCGCCTTAGCCGCAATCAAGGCGCCGGCTAGCCCTAGGAAGGTCGCGACCACACCGGCCAAAAAGGCCAGCCCTTGACCCTTAGTGTCCGAATGCTCGCCGCCATGCGCGGTCAGGGCGGCGGCCTTCATTGACAGGATTGGGAACACGCATGGCATCAGGTTGAGGATGAGACCACCTAAAAAGGCGAACAGGACCGCAAGCGGCAAGCTCATGGCCTCTTGGGCCTCTGGGGCCTTGTCGGTTGTCGTCGGAACGCCCAGACCCGCTGCACCGGCCAGCGGCTCACCGGCCGTGGCCTCGATCTCATAGGCTGCGCCGCCCAGATCAATCACACCCGCCAAGACGGCAGGCGCGGGGCCTTTCTTGAAGCCATAGCCAGCAGGAAGGGTCAGGGTCAGGCCTTCAGGGCCGCGCTCGATCGTTTGGGGCCGGGCATGGTCGAGAAGCGTGCTGTCGAAAGCAAAGAAATAGGCGTCCGGGAAATTGCCTCCGGCCAGAGGTGCTCCGGTGATTGAGAGCTTCACCGTGCCCTGATCCCGCGTCATCACCGCCTTCAGCCCCGACAGCTTGGGCGCGGCGGTCAGGGTATCAGAAATGGCCTTTGCGGCCTTGGCATCGATCTTGGGCGCACCGGCAGCGACCATGACCTCGGCTGTCAGGCTGGCCTGTTCGGGGATGCAGATGTCCTTACAGACCAGAAATCCAGACTCGGCCTTCAGGGTCAGCCGTTGGCCCGGCTTGGCATCAGCAGGCACCGTGATCGAGACCGGCAACAGGGCCTCGCCCTCATAGCCATAGTTCATCAAGGTGCCGAGCGGCAGGCGCTTTGGCGTCGGCCAAATGATCTGCCCCGCCTGCCAACCAGAGGGCAAGCGCCAATCCAGCGTCGTCGCCTGACCGGCATCACCGGGATTGCGCCAATAGGTGTGCCAATCCTTGGCGATGGTCTGGCGCAAGGCCACTAGGACCTCACCGCCGGGAACGGCTTCACCGCTGACGATCAACTCCGCCTTGACATGCCCCGTATCCACCAGTGCGGCCATGGCAGGGGTCTGCAGACCCGCCAAACCGGACAGGGCCAAGCTAAGGAGAGCGGCTTTGAGGGCAGTGAACAGAGGCTTCAAGCGTAAAATCCTTCAGGTCCGGCACACCGGGATCATCGCCGGGTAGAGCTAAGGCCAGATTGTCGTGGTGCCAAGCCCTGTTCAGCGTTCAAGGCCTCTCGACATTGACGACAACCACGCCATGATCCCCTCCAAACATAGGGTTCTTGAGGAAAAAAACAGCATGACCACCAATTGGCCGACCAACAAACAATGGATTTTGCGCAAGCGTCCCGAGGGCGACATCAGCGCCGACGATCTGGCCTTCATTGACGCGCCGGTGCGCGACCTTGCGGACGGCGAGGTCCTAGTGCGCAACATCTATCTGTCGCTCGACCCGACCAACCGCATCTGGATGAGTGATCAGGACCAGTATATGCCGCCGGTCGCGCTGGGCGAGGTCATGCGCGGTGGGACCATTGGCGTGGTTGAGGCCTCGCGCTCGAGCCGCTACCAGCCCGGCGATCTGGTCAATCCCGGCCTTGGCGGCTGGCAGGCCTATACGATCGGGCATGAGGATGCGGTCAATCCGGTGCCAAGCCTTCCCGGCATTCCCCTGACCGCGTTCATGAGCGTTCTGGGGGCCACGGGCCTAACCGCCTATTTCGGCCTGATGGACATTGGCAAGCCACAGCCCGGCGAGACCGTCGTGGTCTCCGCGGCGGCAGGCGCGGTGGGCTCTATCGTCGGCCAGATTGCCAAGCTCAAGGGCTGCCGGGTCATTGGCATTGCCGGGGGTCCTGACAAGTGCCGCTGGCTGGTCGAGGAACTCGGTTTTGACGGGGCGATTGACTATAAGAACGAAGATGTCGGCGCGGCCCTTGACCGGCTCTGCCCCAATGGCATTGACGTCAATTTCGAAAATGTCGGCGGCAAGATCATGGATGCGGTCTTTACCCGCATGAACCTCAATGGCCGCATGGCGCTCTGCGGCATGATCTCGACCTATAACAAGGACGGCCTCGTTTCCGGACCGGCGGACTTTGCCCACACCCTAATGAAGCGTATCCTGATCAAGGGCTTCATCATCACAGACTATCTGCCGCGCGCCGGAGAGGCCTTCGCCGAACTGGCCCCCTGGGTCATGGAAGGCAAGATCAAGTGGAAGGCTTTTGCGGTCGATGGACTGGAAAATGCCACCGAAGCCGTCAAGCGCCTCTTTACCGGCGATCACGACGGTAAGCTGCTGATCCGCATTTCGCCTGAGCCTTAAGAGGTCCCCGTGCCCGCCTATTTTGAACAGATCGAGATCGGACAGGTCGTGTCGCTGGGGGCCGTTGCCGTGGATGAGCAGGCGCTGAACGCCTTCATCACCACCTTCGCCCCCGGATGGCACAGCGATGAGGGGGCACCGGATGCCATGGTCTATGCCCTCTGGGCAAGGCTGGATGGTCAGGCTAGCCGCGACTGGCCCCAGACCAAGCGTCTGGCGGTGGATGCCCTGCGCTGGGCCCGCAATCCGCCGCACGGGGAACTGCTCAGAGGCCGGATGACCATCTTGGGCAAGGACCCCGTCGGCGACGCCAAGGGCATCGTCATTGCCCAGCATGACCTGTTGGATGAGGGCGGGCGGCTGGTCTTTTCCTGCCTCACCCGCAGTCTGTTCGCCTGTCAGCCCGACTGAACAGACATCAGACGGAACGAAAAAGGGGGATGGCGCGAAACCATCCCCCTCAATCTTTAGGCCATTTCAGTCCTGAGGCTTAGGCTTGGGCCTGCTCAGCGGCATTACGCACCAGAACCTTGGTGATCAGCTTGTCCCAGCCGAGCAAGGACACCAGGTGCGCATAGATCTGCGACAGGGCGCCATTTTCACGCAGGGCCATGAACTTGTCCTGCGGCAGGGCCAGAAGCTTTTCTTCCGAGACGGCGAAATATTCGGCCACCACTTGCGGCTCGCCGATCGAGCCGTCTTCGTTGCGCGGGTGGAACAGGGCCTGACGGGTATCGAACAGGTCCATCTCCTTTAGAACGGCGACGAAATTGTCCGTGCGCTGACGCTCGGCTTCAAAGTCGTTACAGAACTGGATGCAGCCGGTCGTATATTCGGTGGGCTCACCATTTTCGAACATGGGAACGTCCGCGCCTTCAGCGAGCAGGCTCGAGGCCCGGTCGATACAGACGATCAGGCGTTCACCCTTGTCGTCGCCCGCAAGTACGAAGGGATAGCGGCGGATATAGGCGGGCAGATAGGCATCGGGCTCGACCGAACCGTCCTCGCTGATGAACAGGTTGGTACCCTGAGCAACGCCCATCACCGCCAAAGGCTGATAGCCTTCACCGGCAAAGATGATCGGATAGGCAATGGCGGCTGGCGCAAATTCCGTCACCGTCAAGGGGACGACATTGGTCTTGGCCGCAAAGGCGAAGGGCTTGTCGACCGTGCGCAGGCCGAGCTTACCGTGGGTATCGCGGCTCAGAGGTTCAGGTTTCTCATAGAAGAGAACATTGCCAGTGATTTCGGATCCCTGGGGAAGTGACGTGGTTTCCATAGGTGACGGCTCTGTCAAAAAGAGGGAAGCGCCCGGATTGGACGCAAGATTCGGGTGTGAACCCACTTGGACTTGTCGCGCTTCTAACCGATCATGGGGCAAGCGGCAATGCGGGGTTGATTGACAGGCCTCAAGCTGCGTTGATTGTTGCCACAAACCAAACCTGACCCGCCCAAGGAGGCCACCATGTCCATTTCCTATCCCGCCATTCTGGACCTCAAGACCGAGGGTCAGGCCTTTTCCTGGGGTGATCGCGAGACCATGCTCTATGCGCTCGGCATCGGCATGGGCACCGACCCGATGAATGCCGACGAGCTGCCCTTCGTCTATGAGAACAATCTCAAGGCCGTCCCGACCCAAGCCACCGTCGCTGCCTGGGGCGCTGGCCCGATGGGCAAGACCGGCATCAACTATCTGATGGTCGTCCATGGTGAGCAGTCCGTGACCTTCCACAAGCCCATGCCGACCGAGGCCTCCATCACCGCCGACAGCCGCATTGTCGGGGCCTATGATAAGGGACCGGGCAAGGGCGCGGTGATCTATACCGAAACGGTCCTGAAGGACGCCAAGACGCACGAAGCCATCGCCACCCTGCTCGGCTCGACCTTCGCACGCGGTGACGGCGGCTTTGGCGGCCCATCGGACGGCGCACCCGTGCCCCACGAGGTCCCCACCCGCGCCCCAGACCAGTCGGTCGACATCACAACCAAGCCCGATCAGGCCCTGATCTATCGGCTGTCCGGAGACCGCAACCCTCTGCACTCCGACCCAGCCTTCGCCACAGCGGCAGGCTTTCCGCGTCCGATCCTGCACGGCCTTTGCACCTATGGCATCACCTGCCGCGCCGTGCTGCAGACCTATGCCCACTATGATCCGGCCAAGATCAAGAGCCACGCCGTGCGCTTCTCCTCCCCCGTCTTCCCGGGCGAGACCATCACGGTAGACATGTGGCAAGACGGCGACGTCATCTCCTTTGAAGCCCGCGTCAAGGACCGCGGCGTCACGGTCATCCGCAACGGCAAGTGCGTGCTGGGCTAGGAGTTCAGGCCTTAGAGGGGGCCTGTCGCGAACAGGTCCCTAAACCGGCCGTCCCTGCGCTAGTGCTCCGTAAAGGTCCGGGCGGCGGTCGCGGAAGAAGCCCCAGGCGGCGCGGTAGGTGGCGAGGAAGTCTAGGTCGAAGGTGGCGGTCAGGACGCCCTGTTCTTCGCCGTCAAAGGCGGCAACCAGATCGCCGCGATGGTCGCAGATGAAGCTGGCACCATAGAAGCTCTGACCGCCGCCTGCGCCGGGCTCAAAGCCGATGCGGTTGGCGCCGACCACGGGGATGACGTTCGAGACGGCGTGGCCCTGCATGGCGCGCCGCCACGGATCGCGGGTATCGAGGCTCTCATCGTGGGGCTCTGAACCGATGGCCGTGGGATAGAGCAGGATCTCGGCCCCTTGCAGGGCCATGGCGCGGGCGCATTCGGGATACCACTGGTCCCAGCAGATGCCGACGCCGATACGGCCAAAGCGGGTGTCCCAGACCTTGAAGCCCGTATCGCCGGGGCGGAAATAGTATTTCTCCTGATAGCCGGGGCCATCGGGGATGTGGCTCTTGCGATAGAGGCCAAGGGCCGAGCCGTCAGCATCAAGAATGACGACACTATTGAAATAGTGCGGACCCTCGCGCTCGAAGATCGAGACAGGGATGACCACGCCCAGCTCTGCAGCAATGGGGGCCAGGGCCAGAACGCAAGGATGCTCGCGCCACGGATAGGCCGCAGCAAACCAGTGCTCCTCTTGGGTGACGCAAAAATAGGGGCCTTGGAACAGTTCGGAAGGCTGGATGACCTGCGCGCCTTTGGCAGCGGCCTCACGGACCAGATCAATGGTCCGCGCAATATTGGCGGCCATGTCGGGGCCATAGGCGGTCTGGAGGGCCGCGACAGTGACGGTGCGGGTCATGCCGGCTCCTGCTGGCTGATACAGTGGAACGAGCCGCCGCCGGTCAGGATCGCCTTGGACGGCAGACCGATCACGGTGCGCTCTGGAAACAGGCTTCTGAGGGCCTCGACCGCGTAGGGCCCGGAGGTCTGATCATAGAGGGGCACGATCACGGCCTCGTTGGCGATCAGGAAATTCATGTGCGAGGCGGGAACCGCTTGCCCATCCTCATCCTCAATCCGTCCGGGCGAGGCGACGCGAACCACCTGTAGGGGCGCACCGCGTTCGGTCTTGTATCCCGACAGCTGCCGCGCGGTCTGGTCATAGAGGTCGGCATTGGGATCAGCGCGGCCAAAGGCGATGGGACAGGCGACCACGCCCGGCGCCACAAACCGCGCCAGATTGTCGACGTGACCATCGGTGTGGTCATTGGCCAGACCATCATCCAGCCAATGAACCTTCTTGGCCCCCAAGGTCCGGGCAAGGGCGGCTTCAGCATCGGCCTCGGTCCAGCCAGGATTGCGGTTGGGATTGAGCAGGCACTGGCGCGTGGTCAGCATCTCGCCAAAGCCATCGTGATCTAGCGAGCCACCCTCGAGAATGAAATCGGCCATTTCGAGCGGGACGCCCGAGGCCGCCGCGATCTGATCGGCCACCAGCTCGTCACCGGGAAAATCGTACTTGCCGCCCCAGCCGTTGAAGACAAAGCCCTCGGCCAGATCGGCCTCGCCCTTTTTCAGGAAGATCGGCCCGGTGTCGCGCAGCCAGACATCGCCGAACTGCGCGCGGACCAGCTCAATGCCGGGGGCGGCACCGATCAGCAACCTTGCGGTGGCTTCAGCCTCATCGCCACAGACCATCAGCCGAACCCGCTCTGCACCCGGACCCGCCAGCGCGAGGGCAAGAGCCGCGACCTCAGCCTGCGCGGCCTCATAGTGATCCAGCCAAATGTCTCCATGGCTTGGAAAACCCAGCCACATGGCGCGGTGCGGAGACCATTCAGCAGGGACAAGACGGGGCATAAGACTTCCAAACTCGGAGCGACGGGACACCCCTCCATTGCCGTTGCATATGGGAGGGGTCAAGCCATGAAAAAGGGGCGGCCCCCTAAGGAACCGCCCCAATCTCGTCAAAACTGGCTGTTTTGATTTAGAACTCAGAACGCAGGGTCAGGACGACCGCACGAGGATAGCCGGGCTGGAAGGAGCCAGCCGCGCTGCCCGAACCCGAGGACACGTCGCCGAGATATTTCTCGTCGAGCAGGTTCTTGACGTTCAACTGCAGCGAGGACTTAGCGACCCCAATCTGCGGCAAGACATAACGGACATTGGCGTCCCAAAGGGTATAGGCCGGAGCCTTTTCGGTGTTCAGGTCGTTGGAATAGCGGTCACCGACCTGCTTGCCTTGGAGACCGAACGAGAAGTCACCGATCTTGTACTCCGCGCGCAGGCTGCCCTGCAGCTTTGGAATTTCGACCAGTTCCTTGCCCTTGGTGGCGATGATCGCGCCGTTCAGGCCGTTCGGCAGGTTCGACTGCAATTCGGTGGTGATGTAGGAGGCCGACGCATAGAGCGACAGACCGTCCAATGGCTCCCAACCGACTTGGCCGTCGACGCCCTT
>CANFKD010000102.1 GCA_947447115.1 Caulobacteraceae bacterium | reverse complement strand
CTATGCCGCGCCGATGATGTGGCACCAGATGGGGGCCGAAGCCCAGTCCGGGCCTTCGGTTCGGCTGGCCATGGGCGGCTATGAGTTGATCAATATGAACAACACGGCTCAACCTAAATAGGGGTAGGCTAAATAGGGACCGAGTTGGCCTGAAGTCCGATTTTTTAGGATTTCAGGCCGTCTACAGGGCTGTTTTGGCGCTGCGTTGGATCAGCAGCGAGGCTACCGCGGCCCCGACCGCGGTCATGCCCGCCAGAAGAAAGGCCTCCAGATAGCGCCCTTGCGAGGCCCTTAAGAGGCCTGCGCTGACCGCAGCAGTGGCGGCACCGGCCTGATGGCCCACTGCGATCCAGCCAAAGACAATCGGACCGTCCCGCTCTCCAAAGATGTCGGTGGCTAGGCGAACGGTCGGGGGAACCGTGGCTACCCAGTCCAAACCATAAAAGACAGCAAAGATCGCCAAAGAGGTGAGCGAGAAATCTGTGAAGGGCAGGACCATCAGGGACAGACCCCGGAACAGATAATAGACGAACAGCAGCTTGCGCGGGTCATAGCGGTCGGTCAGCCAGCCTGATGCCAAGGTCCCAACCAGATCGAACAGGCCCATCAAGGCCAGAAGGCTTGCCGCTCGTGTTTCGGGCAGGCCCTGATCCCCGCACATGGCGATCATGTGGACGCCGATCAGCCCATTGGTTGTCAGGCCACAGACAAAGAAACTGCCAAACAGAAGCCAGAAGGGCCGCGTCTTGGCGGCTCGGCCAAGCGTCACAAAGGCCAGCTTCAGCGCTCCACCCGGTGGGGGCGGGACCACCGGCACATAGTCCTCATCGGCGCCGTAAGGTTTCTGTCCGATAGAGGCCGGCGTTTCGGGCACCAAGACCCAAACGATCACGGCCAGCACGGCCATGACCGCAGCAATGGCCAAGACCACAGGACGCCAGCCCCCGCGCTCGGCAATCACCGCCATGCCAGGCAGGAAGATCAAGGACCCCGTCGCGCTTGCAGCCATCAGAAGGCCCATCATCAGGCCGCGTTGTGTGACAAACCAACGATTGACCACCGTCGCGCCGAGCACCATGGCCACGGCCCCCGACCCCAGCCCGGTCATCACGCCCCAGGTGGCCAGATAATGCCAAGGCTCGGTCATCAGGCTCGACAGGCCCGCCGATACGGCCATCAGGCCTAGGGCGAGGGTGGCAGTGCGGCGCACCCCAAAGGACTGCATTAGCGCCGCAGCAAAGGGTCCGGTCAGCCCATAAAGAAAGATCCCAAGCCCGGCTGCGGCCGACAATAGGCCCCGATCCCAGCCAAAGGCCTTTTCGAGCGGCAACATCAGAACGCCCGGCGCCGCGCGCAATCCCGCCGCCCCCATCAGGGCCAGAAAGATCGCTCCAGCAACGATGAAGGCATAGCGACGGCCGAAGGGGCGAGAGGTCGTTTGGATCATGAAAGCCGATCCCTAAAGTCGGTATAGTCGAACTGCCGAACCATCCGCAGGGCGTCGGTTTCGCTGTTCCATAGGGCGATGGACGGCAGGGGGACGCCGTTGAAGGTGTTGGTCTTGACCATGGAATAGTGGGCCTGATCGAGGAAGGCAATGCGGGTGCCTGCGGGCGGCGGCACGGTGAAGCGATAGTCGCCGATAATGTCGCCTGCCAGACAGGAAGGGCCGCCCAAGCGAACGCTCACCCCCTCATCCGGCTCATTGAGCATGGCGGGGCGATAGGGGGCCTCAATGACGTCTGGCATGTGACAGGTGGCGGAAATGTCGGTGATCCCGACCGCGACGCCATTGGTAAAGCCGTCTAAAATCTCACCGATCAGAATGCCGGTATCCAGAGCAATGGCCTCGCCCGGTTCGAGATAGACCTCAATATCGTGCTGCTCGGTGATCTGGCGCAGGAAGGCGACCAGCTCTTCGCGCTGATAGTCGGCGCGGGTAATGTGGTGACCGCCGCCCAGATTGACCCACTTGATCTTGGGCCACAGCCCCTCGAGCTTGGGCGCGATGGCGTCCCAAGTCCGGCGCAGAGGCTCAAAATTCTGTTCGCACAGGACGTGCATATGCAGGCCGTCTACCCCCTCGAGATGCTCTTCCCGAAGCTGCGAGATGGGAAAGCCGAGGCGCGATCCGATCTGGCAGGGGTCATATTTGGCGACCGACCCCTCGCTATGTTCGGGATTGAGGCGAAGGCCGATCTCAAAACGTTCGCCCTTGGCGCGGGCCGCAGTTATCTCGCCTTGAAACCGCGCCAACTGGTCGGGGGAATTGAAGATCACCGTGTCGGACAGGTGCAGGATCTCGGCCATATCTTCGCGGCGATAGGCCGGGGAATAGGTGGTCAGTTCCCCGTGATAGTGCTCACGCGCCAGTCGCGCCTCCCAGAGGCCCGAGGCGCAGACCCCGGCCATATAGTCCCCGACCAGATCGGCCAGAGCCCACATGGAAAAGGCCTTGAGCGCCAGAAGGACCTTGGCATTGCCCCGGTCACCGACATCCTTGAGCACGGTCAGATTGCGCCGTACCGCAACCTCGTCGACGACGAAGCAGGGCGAGGGGACGCGTCCCAGATCAAATTCAGCAAAGGCCCCGGGGCCGCCCGCTTGGGTTTCCATTGCCATCGGACCGATCAGAAGTCCAAGGGGGCGGGAAGCTCTTCAACCTTCCAAGGCAGGCCATGTTTGTTCAGGAGGTCCATGAAGGGATCAGGATCAAGCTGTTCCATATTGAACACGCCAGCCCCCGTCCATTGGCCGGTTAGCATCAGGGCCGCACCGATCATGGCCGGAACCCCGGTGGTATAGCTGATGGCCTGAGAGCCGGTCTCGGCATAGGCCTCCTCATGATCGCAGATATTGCGGATATAGAAGGTCTTTTGCTGGCCGTCCTTGGTGCCCGTGGCGATGGTGCCAATATTGGTCTTGCCGCGTGTGCGGGGGCCCAGCGATGAGGGCTCGGGCAGAAGGGCCTTGAGGAACTGCAAGGGGATGATCTCGCGGCCTTCAAACATGACCGGATCAATCCGCGTCATGCCGACATTGCCCAGCACTTCCAGGTGCTTGAGATAGGAATCTCCAAAGGTCATCCAGAAGCGGATGCGCTGGATCTCTGGATAGAACTTGGCCAGGGATTCCAGCTCCTCATGATACATGAGGTACATGTTCTTGGGTCCGACCTGCTCGAAATCGAAGGTCTGCTTGTGGGCCAGAGGCGGACCCTCGACCCACTGACCCTTGGCCCAATGGCGCGAGGGTGCGGTCACTTCGCGGATATTGATCTCGGGGTTGAAGTTGGTGGCAAAGGGGTGGCCATGGTCGCCGCCATTGCAGTCCAGAATGTCGAGTGTCTCGATGGTGTCGAGCAGATGCTTCTTGGTATAGCCAGTAAAGACCGAGGTAACGCCGGGATCAAAGCCAGAACCGAGCAAGGCCATCAGGCCTGCCTCCTTGAACCGGTCCTGATAGGCCCACTGCCAGCTATATTCGAACTTGGCCTCGTCGCGGGGCTCATAGTTTGCGGTATCGAGATAGTTCACGCCCGCCGCCAGACAGGCATCCATGATGGCGAGGTCTTGATAGGGCAGGGCCAGATTGACCACCAGCTTGGGCTGAACCGCCTTGATCAGGGCAGTGGTCGCGGCCACGTCATCGGCGTCGAGCATGGCCGTGTCGATGGTCACGCCGGTGCGCTGTTTGACCGAGGCAGCAATGTCATCACATTTGGATTTGGTACGGCTGGCCAGCGTGATGTGAGAGAAGATCTCCGCGCTCATCGCCATCTTATGGACCGCCACCGAGCCGACGCCGCCCGCTCCGATTACCAGCACCTTACTCATCTTAGACTCTCCCGCCGCCAAACAGGCTATCGCGCTATCGTCGCCCGACCGCGACGAGGGGGGTGTTAGCATATGGGGGGCGTCACCGCTAACCACCTTTGACGTGTCTTTGTGATCGCGATTTCACATTGCCATCCTGCCGCAGGTCTATCGGCCCTAGGGCCCTCTAACGGCGAGTGGAAAACAACCTATTGGCTTTGGCTGCGACATTAGCTTAGCGTGCAAAAAAACAGCAAAATTGGGAAGAAGCGCGACCATGAAAACATCTCTTCAAATGGGTGGATCGGCAATTGTTTTGGCCGCAGCCTTGGGCCTTTCGGCGCTGGGCAGTGCCTCGTCGGTTCAGGCCGCAGCCCCCGAGGCTGTGACCACAGCCTCAGGACCCGTCAAGGCCACTGTACGCGGGGACATGACCACCTATTTCGCCATTCCCTATGCCGCGCCGCCCGTCGGTGAATTGCGCTGGAAGGCGCCTCAGCCTGCCGCCAACTGGACCGCGCCGATCCAGAAGACCAAGTCCTCCGCGGCCTGCCTGCAGCCCTCCATGGGGATTGGTCGGGCCTCGAGCGACAGCGAAGATTGCCTCTATCTGGATGTCCATCGCCCGTCTGCTGAAGGCAAGTTCCCGGTGATGGTCTGGATCCATGGCGGCGCCTTCACCAGCGGCAGCGCTGGCGGCTATGCCGATCCGTCCGCTCTCGTGACCAAGGGCGTCATCGTGGTGGCCATCAACTATCGCCTTGGCGCGCTCGGCTTCCTCGCCCACCCGGCCTTGCGCGATCAGGACGGCAGTTCCGGCAACTATGGCATTATGGACCAGCAGGCAGCGCTGCGCTGGGTTCAGGCCAATATTGCCAGCTTCGGGGGCGATCCCAAGAACGTGACCATCTTTGGCGAGTCCGCAGGCGGTTTCAGTGTGCTCAGCCACTTGGCGGCCCCCGGTTCGGCGGGCCTGTTCCAAAAGGCGATCATCGAAAGCGGAGCCTATGGGGTTTCGGGCCAACTGACCCAAGCCGATCTGGAGGCTAAGAGCACAGAGGCCCTGACCTCAGTTCTGGCCAGCGCGGGACCTGATAGCCCAGCGGCCTGCGCCGGTTCGGAGCTGACGGCGGCTTGCCTTCGTGCCATGCCGGAGAGCCTGGTGCGGTCAAAGCTTTTGAGCGCCTTCACCAAGGTCAACTCAAACGTTATCCCGTCGGTCGATGCCAAGGTCCTGCCCCAGACCATCAAGGCAACCTTTGTGGCGGGCAAGAACAACAGGGTGCCGCTGATCAACGGCTCGAACGAAAACGAAAATGACATGTTCGTGGCCATCGGCGAGATGACGGCGCGGTTCTCGGCCAAGCCGCCGAACTTTGACCCGGCCAACCGATCCTTCGTCATGACGCCAGAGGCCTATGCCAAGGGCGCTGAAGGTCTTGCCGCCCAATCCGGGCACTCTGTTGAGGACATCAAGACCAAGTACTATCCCCTGTCGGCCTATGGCTCCGATCCGGTCATGCAGCCCAGCCTCGTGGCCGGGGTTGCGGGCACGGACAGCATCTTCTCCTGCAACGGTATCAATGTTTCCGCGCGCGTGGCGGGACAGGGCTCGCCGGTCTGGATGTATGAGTTCCGCAATCAAAGCGCTCCGCCCTTGGTCGGCGCGCTCGGCGGTAAATATAGCCTGACCTACAAGCAAGGGGCGGCTCACGCCGCCGAACTGCCCTATCTGTTCAATATGTTGCCGATTGGCGGGGCCGAGCAGACGGCTCTGAAAGAGGCTATGACCCGCTATTGGACGAACTTTGCCCGCACCGGAACGCCGAACGGCAAGGGCTCGCCGCAATGGGCGGCCTACAAGACCGGCAAGATCCAAGCGCTGGACATTGCCGATCAAGGCGGCATCGCGCCCATGCCCGCCAAGGCCTTCCGCACGCAACATCAGTGCGATGGGGCTTGGGCAAATCTAACCTTCTAACAAATAGCCTCCTTCCCCGTGCCAAGTCGGGGAAGGAGCGCCTTGGTTCTTTGGGCCTTAGACCCGCCTATTTCATATCTTTCGCGGCCTGTTTGAGGTCTGGCGCATTGGGTGAGCGCATGGCGACGCCGCCCTCCATCCCAGCCTTGAGGGCGGCAGCAGCCCCTTCGTGGGACATGATCTTGGACAGCACGGCCTGGCCCGCGCGGTTGAACCATTCGCGGTTCTCGACCACGTGGGTGCGTGAGGCGCGGTAGCCTTCGAGCATGCCATTGACCTCTGGCATCACATAGCGGGCGACCAGATCCCAGCTGCGCAGGGTATTTTCCCGGTTAGCCCAGTCGTGCGCAAAGCCCAGAACCGTGCCAAAGCCGCCGGAAGAGCTGAGCATCTTGCGGATCGCGGCGACCAGATCATCGGGCGTGCCGATGACGGCGGCGGCCCCTTCGACAAAGGCGGTCTCGTGCAGGGCCTGCTCGGCGGTCAAGAAGGGCTGAGCGTCTGGACGCATCAGGGTGCCGACCTGATATTCATTGTGCCAGAGCTTGAGACCTTCACCGGCCTGAGCGCGCGCCTCTTCGCGGGTCTCGGCAATGTGCCAAGACATCAGCACGCGCCAGTTCTTGCGATCCACGACATTGCCATGCTTGGCGGCGGCCTCTTCGGCAAAGCCCCATTGGGTGGGCAGGGCGGCGAGGCCCGCGTCGGAATTGGAGCCAATCGACAGGACGCCCATGCCGTACTTTCCCGCCAGCGTCATGCCCGAGGGGCTGATCGAGGAGGCCGCAACCATCGGCAATTCCTCTTGCACAGGGAACAGTTGAAGGCGGGCATCTTGCAGGGTGAACCAGTCGCTGGTGTGGGTCACGCGCTCGCCCGCCAGCAGGCGGCGGATCACGCCGATGGCCTCATCTTGCCGATCGCGCTGGGTCATGGGGTCGATCCCCAGCATGTGGGCGTCTGACGGCAGGGCGCCGGGGCCCGTACCAAAGATCACCCGCCCGCCGGTCATATGATCCAACTGGACCATCCGTTGGGCGACATTGAAGGGGTGGTGATAGGGCAGGGACACAACCCCGGTCCCGAGGCGGATACGGTGCGTGCGCTCTCCCGCCGCCGCTAGGAACATCTCTGGCGAGGCAATCATTTCCCAGCCGGTGGAATGGTGCTCACCGCACCAGAACTCGTCATAGCCCAACTCGTCCAGATGGGCGGCGAGCTTGAGGTCATTGCGAAACTGCAATGTCGGGTTCTCGCCAATCGGATGGTGAGGGGCAAGGAAGGCACCGAACTTGAGACGAGACATGGCAGGACTCCGGGTCAAAACTTAAACAGGGGCTAGGGCAAAGGCTGTGATCAGGGGCGGCGATTGGGCGAGCGCGCACTGAGGGGAAGGCAATGGGGGAAAGGGCGACAAGCGCCGTCGATCACCGACATAGTTTCCCCCACAAACGCCCGTTCAACCGAGCCTAATCATTGATAACAATCATCTGGCCCGGCGGGGGGGATGTCAACTGGATAGGGGGAGTATGTTTGGGGGGGCTTGGCCGTCATAGACCCCATGTCTTAGACGGGACTATGCCGCAATCGACAACCGCACACCCAAGGCCTTAGTCAGGACCAACAGGGTAGAGAGGGTTGGATTGCCCTTCTCGCCCAAGGCCTTGTAAATGGCGGCGCGGGTCAGGCCGGTTTCTGTAGCGACCTTTTGGACGCCTCTGGCGCGGACACTAGTGTTGAGGGCGGCTCGGATTTAATCGCTATTGCCGCCTTCCATAACGACCTTGAGATATTCGACAGCGTCTTCAGGCGCTTGGATGAAATCGACAATATCGAACGGGGTGGTTTCCAAGGTCATATCAAATCTCCCGTGCCAGTTTGAGGGCGGTCTTCGATGGCAAGGATGGTTTTAAGGACTATGGCCAAAGCGCCTTCAACGACCGAAATTACGCCGTCTAACTTTTCGGCAATCTGCTTGGGTTTGGCGCCGGAATTATCGTAGATCCATGCCTGATCGGCTTCGCTGAGAAACCATTTCATCTGCTGTAAGGACCGGCCATAGCGTCTGCGAACGTCGTCATCTTTGACATGGTGGCCACCCTTGGCGACGCGCAGCCTAATGCGCTCAATCGACCGGTCGGGGCTATCCAGAACGACGTAGATCAACCAGACAGCAAAGCCGAGACCTTTGGCCTTTTTGACAAGCCGCCGGTATTTATCTGTCGATAGAACCGTCTCTACGCCAACCGTCTTGTGAACCTGAATGGAGGAATCCAGTCAAGCCTCAATGCGTATGACCGCCTCGAGATTAGCTGCGGTCGGTTCCAAATTTTCGACATCACGAATGCGTACTGCGAGAAGGTCAGGATTGACGATCCAGACCGAGCGACCGTCCCATTCAAGCTTAGCATTTTCATAGACGCTGCTCTTGCCCGATCCGTTCGGACCGGCCACGATCAGGAATATCGGCTGTTCAGACCTTGCTTGGGGCACGATCTATTGCACAGGACAGCTTTTTGTTATCCCGGCGCGCCTTCTCGACATTGCGTGTGAACACATAGGTCAGGTCTTTGCTGAAGGTCTTGCTGCCCCCATCAATCGTCCGGACGGTCACGAATTGGCCGGTATCAGGGCTGCGGACGCGGCTCTCGACGACAGATTGGAGATCTTTGCGGTCGCCGGACTTTGTGCCGGACATTTTGGTAACGACAACCTTGCTCATAGCCGCTCCTATACTGACCCAAATATAGCACTCCACCGGAACACCGGCAACATAGATGATATTTGGTTTGGCGTCCCCCCCCCTCTTTCCCCTTGAGCCCCCCGCGCCCTCAGCCTAAGCCTAACCTGAGCGAGCGGAGTTTCGCCGATCTGGGGGGCAAGCATGACCGACTATCTGGCGATCGCGCAGCAGGCGGCGCAGTTTATCGATGGGCAGCAGATTGAGGGCCGGGCCAAGTGGCGGCGGGCCGATCAGGGCTCGGGGTCGGACTACAGCCTCTATCACGGCTCATCGGGCATTATCCTATTGCTGCTCGAACTCCATGCCGCGACCGGTGATCCGGCGGCGCTGGGCAAGGCAATTGCAGCGGGCGAGGAGGTGGCCACCCATCTGGGCCGGGTCGATCATCTGTCGGTCAGTGTGTCGCGCGGTTGGCCGGGCTATGCCTTTGCCATGAGCGAGTTGGCGCGGGCCAGTGGACGTGAAGATTTCCGCATCCTCGCCGGTCAATGCTTGCACCATCTAAGGGCGCAGGCCAGTGATCTGGGCAGCGGCATAGGCTGGATCGAGCCCATGCCCTTTTCCGACATTACCGGCTTTACCGGCGATCGTGAGATCTATGACCAGTCGGTCGGGGCGGCGGGGGCGGGTCTTGTCCTGCTCTATGGCCACCGCCATGGCCTTAGCCCCAAGGCGCTGGACTGGGCCGTTGCCTGCGCCGACCGCTTGCTGGAGGTGGCCGAGCCGACGGCGGATGGCCTGCGGTGGCTGATGATGGCCGACATGCCCTTTGCCTTTACCGCCCCCAACTTTGCCCATGGCGGCGCGGGCGTCGGCTATTTTCTACTCGAGGTCTATCGCGCCACGGGCGACGATCGCTATCTGGAGGCGGCCAAATCAGCCGCCCGCTATGTTCAGAGCCGCGCCAGCACGGTCGGCGATGGGCGTCTGGTCTGTCACACCGAAGAGGCGCGCAACCCGATCTTCTATCTGGGGGCCTGCCATGGTCCCGCCGGGACCGGGCGGCTATTCCTTGAGCTCTATGCGGTGACGGGCGAGGCCGAGTGGCTGGACGAGGCCCGCGCCCTGACCCGGGGCATGCTCGCGCTGGGGGCACCGGAATCCCGTTCCAAGGGGCTTTGGGCCAACCATAGCCAATGTTGCGGCGATGCGGGCGTGGGCGAGTTCGCGCTTTTGATGGCTGAGCGGACCGGCGACGAGGCCTATCTGTCGCTGGCCAAACGCTGCGCCGACGTGATCGTGGCCCATAGCCGCCTTGAAGGGGCTCGCCGAAGCTGGATCCAGGCCGAACATCGCGACCGCCCCGACTTCCTAGAGGCCCAGACCGGCTATATGCAGGGCGCGGCGGGCATTGCCAGCTTCCTCGTCCATCTGGCCACCACCCTCAAGGGCCACCCCGTTAAACTGGCCCTGCCAGATTGGCCGCAGGTGGGGGAGGGCCTAGGGACCCGTCAGGACCCGGGTTGAGACGGCGGCCTTTTTTACCGCTGCGGGGGTGAAATAGAGATCGTCCCAGCCCTTTTGCGAATAGAGCCGGGTCTGGTCGGCGGCATGGGCTGAGCTTGGGTTGGTGGACTGGGAATAGGTCAGTACCCCCTGGCTCATGGGTCCCTTGTCGGTGAACTCGACCGCCATGATCCAGCTGGAGCCGTGACGGATCTTGGTCCAGCCCTTTTCGGCCTTCAGGTCGACCGGCGTGATGACGTTGAAGATCCCCTCGGGTCCAGGGCCGCCATGGATGGGGATGCGCTCACCGCCCGCGCGGGGTTCATTCTGAATCTGGCCAAGGGCGGCGTTCATCGGGATGTTCAGCGCGCGCAGTTGCTTGACGCTGTCGACCAGCGCGGCCAGCACCTTGGGATTGTCGACGTCCAAGCTGTTTGGCGTATTGACCGGATCGGCAGGATCGAAAGGCACCTTAAAGACCAGACCGTTCTTTTCGACAAAGAGCCGGAAGATGTGCGCGCCGCGACTGTCGAGATT
>CANFKD010000101.1 GCA_947447115.1 Caulobacteraceae bacterium | reverse complement strand
CTATTGGCCACCACAGCAAAGGCCGCAGAAACCGAAACCACCCCCGCCCCCGACGAGGTGATCATTGTCGGGCACGCCGACCGGCCCGTGACGGTTCAGCCGCGCGGCCTTTCGGTCTCGCTCGGCCAGACCGAGTTCGAAGCCATCAACGCCGTCAATGTCGAAGACATGATGAAATATGCGCCGAACTTTTTCGTGCGCAAACGCTTTGCCGGAGATGACAATGCCGTGGTCGCCCTGCGCGGGGCCAATACGGTTCAGAGCGCCCGGACCATCGTCTTGGTCGATGGGTTTGTGGTCTCCAACTTCCTTGGCAATCGCTACGACTATCCGCCCAAATGGAACGTGGTCGGCCCGACCGAGGTGCAGCAGTTCGACATTGTCTATGGCCCCTATTCGGCCCGCTATGGCGGCAATTCCATGGGCGGCGTGATCTCGGTCACCACCCGCGCGCCCGAAGACACGCAGGCCTATGCCAGCGCCCAGACCATGATCATGCCGTTCAAGGAATATGGCTTCGATCAGACCTTCAAGGGCTACAGCCTTGAGGGCGGTGGGTCCTACAGACAGGCCGACGGGCCATGGAGCGCGCGCGGAGGCTTTCGGCATTTCGACAATGTCGGTCAGTCCATGACCTACAACCTGCTGACGGCGAGCACTGGAACAGGCACACCCGTAACCGGCGCCTTTGACGACAGGCGCCTTGCAACCCCCGTCTTTGGCGCAGCCTCCCCCGTCCATGTGATCCAGGACCAGCTTCGTCTGCGCATCGGCTATGAGGCGCAAAATGGCTGGAAGGCGGAGGGCTTGGGCTTTGCCTGGAAAACCGATCAGGACCTGACCGACACACGCACCTTTCTGCGCGATGGGTCCGGCACGGCCATCGGCCAAGGCAAGGTCAGTTTCGGCGGCAAGACTTGGAATGCCACGGGCTTGACCCAGTCCTTAACCACCCGCACCGAATATCTTGGCGGGGTCAGGCTCAGCGGTCCCTTGGCTGGATGGACGACCTTTGCCAACCTGTCGCGCTATTGGATCGCCAGCCAAGATGTGCGCACCTCCAAGGACTATCTGACCGGTCTTTCCAATGGGTCAGGCACCCAAACTAAGCAAAATACCCCCGGCTGGTGGACGCTAGATACCACAGCAGAGCGGACCTTCGGGGCCCAGACCGTGGCCCTTGGCGTCAATGCCAACCTCTATGAGACCTCGCAGGACAGTTTCACCACCGCCCAGTGGAAAGAGGCCAAAGCCAGCGTCTATTCGGCCTCGACCTATGGCAAGACCAGTCTTTGGGGCCTGTGGGCCGAAGATGAAGTGGCATTGAATGACGATTTCAAACTGACGCTGGGTGTTCGCTATGACCAGTGGCGGGCCTTTGATGGGGGGATTGGCAAGCTGATTGGGGGACGGCGCGTCGACAGTGCCTATGCCAACCGCACCGACCGCTCGGTCAGTCCCAAGCTCAGCCTTCAGGGCCATATTCCCGGCGATATTGATCTTCAGATCAGTCTGGGCAGCGCCGTGCGCTTCCCCACGGTGGGCGAGCTGTTCCAAGGCCGCATCGATGATGTGACCCGCCAGATCGACCCGCAGAGCTTTGATCCCAACCTCAAGCCGGAACGCTCCAAAGACGCCAACCTGATCCTGCGCCGCAATTTCGGTAAGGTCCGCGCGACCGGCAGCCTGTTCTATCAGGACATTGATGACGCGATCTTCAGCTTCAGCGGCCTGAACCAGTACGGAACCGTGATCTCGTCCTACAAGAATGTCGATCAGGTGCGTCAGGTCGGGGCCGAACTGATCCTTGAGGCCACGGACATCTTGGTCGATGGCCTCAATATCGACGCCAATGCCGCTTGGATCGACGCCAAGACGGTCAAGAACCGCGCCAACCCCGCCGCCGAGGGCGTTGCCTTTCCGCGTATCCCGGAATGGCGCTCCAACGGCAATCTGCGCTATCGCTTGACGCAGGTCCTGAAACTGTCGCTGGGCTGGCGCTATGGCTCGCGGCCCAATTCGGACCTGTTTGGACTGGTGCGCGGCGATGCCTATGGCTTTCAGAGCGAATATTTCACCGTCGACAGCCGCCTGTCCTGGGATGCCACAGACAGGGTTCAGGTCAGTGTCGGGGTGGATAACCTCTTTAACGACCAGGCCTATGTCGCCCATCCCCTGCCGCAACGCAGCCTCGTCGTTGATCTGAAAGCCAAGTGGTGAGGGACGAAACATGACCGTTCAGGCCTTGAAGCCCCCCTTCAACCTCTATCGCACCCTCTGGCGCTGGCATTTCTATGCGGGGCTGTTCTGTGTGCCCTTCATCATCATTCTGGCGCTCAGCGGCTCGCTCTATCTGTTCAAGCCGCAGATTGAGGCGTGGCTGGACCGGCCCTATGACCATCTGGCCTTTGCCGGAGCCCCCGCCAGCGCCGACGCTCAGATTGCAGCCGCCCTCGCAGCGGTGCCGGGCGGGAGCCTGAAATCCTACGAGGTGCGGCACGATCCGCACGATGCCGCCCGTATCGAGGTCCGCGCCAAGGGCGAGACAGTGCTCGTCTTTATCCACCCCCAGACCCTCGCCGTCCTGCAAACCACCAAGGTCAAGGACCGTCCGATGGAGGTGATCAAGACCCTGCACGGCGAGCTTTTGATGGGGGACCGGGGCTCGAATATTGTCGAGTTGGCCGCCTCTTGGGCCATCGTCATGGTGGTCAGCGGGCTTTACCTCTGGTGGCCAAGGCAGGCCCAAGGCTTGGCGGGGGTGGTCTGGCCGCGCCTCAATCAGGGCAAGAAGGTGTTCTGGCGCGATCTCCATGCCGTAACGGGAGTTTGGATCTCCAGCCTTGCCCTGTTCCTGCTGCTCACCGGCCTGCCTTGGACCTCGGTCTGGGGAGAGGGCTTCAAGACCGTGCGACACCTGACCCACACCGCCGCTGTTGAGCAAGATTGGGGCCAGAGCCGGTCGGCTGAACAGGCCACGGCACCTTCCTCGGTCCATGACGGCATGGATATGGCGGGGATGGAGATGGGAGCCATGGAGATGCCTGCACCCACCATGTCGGTCGAGCGGATGGCCAGCACCCTTCGGCCCCTCAACCTCGCCGCCCCGGTCTTGATCTCGCCCCCATCGAAGCGCGAGCCGGGATGGACGGGCAAGTCCGATGCTCAGAACCGAACCTTACGCGTGACCATGGTGCTCGACCCCGTCACCGGGGCCGTTCTTAACCGCGAAAACTTCAACCAGCGCCATCTCATCGACCAGATCGTCGGCTACGGCATTGCCGCCCATGAGGGCCAGCTCTTCGGATGGTTCAATCAGGCTCTTGGCGTGCTGACCGCAGCGGGCCTGTGTCTCTTGGCCGTCAGCGGCGTGGTCATGTGGTGGCGCAGGCGCCCCAACGGCAAGCTCGGCGCGCCAGAGCCGGTCGGGTCGGACCGATTGGCGCTTGGCCTAGGCCTTCTGCTGCTCGGCTTTGGCCTGTTCCTGCCGCTCTTTGGCCTGTCTCTAATCGTGGTTGGTCTGATCGAACGTTTGGTTCTGCGCCAGACACCCCGCGTTCGCGGTTGGCTAGGGCTCAGATGAGGCTCGCAGCCACCCCAACCGTGATGGCGATGATCACCGTATTGAAGGCAAAGGCCACCACCGCATGGGTCAGGACCAGTCGGCGCATGGCTTGACTGGTGGTGGTGACGTCAGACACCTGAAAGGTCATGCCCACGGTGAAGGCGAAATAGAGAAACTCGCTGAACCGCGGCGCAGGATCGCCGGGAAAGTCTATGCCGCCTACGGCGAAATAGCGATGGGCATAGTGGGTGGCAAAGACCGTATGCATCAGGGTCCAAGAGATCAAGATGGTCGCCCCGCCCAGCGCCACGCGAAAGGCGTCCTGGCCACCGCTGACAATGACCCCGATGGCTCCAAGGCTTGCGACCGCAGCCGCAGCGAACAGGCCGGTCAGCATCCGGCGCCCTTGATCGATTTCAGCGGCCCGGCGTGACAGGGTCTTGGAATCCACCCGGCCAAGTCGCCAGAACAGAACGGCCAGATAGCTGATCGCCAGACTGTCCCAGCCACAGACCGCCGCCACCATGGGCGAGGTCAACCGCGCAATCATCACGGCCACAAGCACACCAAAACAGACCAAGCCCGCAATGCGCAGCCAATTCCAGCGCCTACTCGTGGCCTGGGCCTTGTGATCGAGCCGATCTTCAGGCGTCAATGTCCACGTCCTTGGTTTCTTTCAGGAACAGGATGCCAATCACCGCAGTCACACTGGCCACGACAATCGGGTACCAGAGGCCGTAATAGATGTTCCCCGTCGCCGCGACCATGGCAAAGGCCGTGGTCGGCAAGAAGCCCCCGAACCAGCCATTGCCAATATGATAGGGCAGGCTCATCGAGGTGTAGCGGATATTGGTCGGGAACATCTCCACCAGCATGGCCGCAATCGGGCCATAGACCATGGTCACATAGATCACGAGCAAGAGCAGGATGGCGATGACCTTGGGTCGGTCGACAAGGGCGCTGTCAGCCTTGGCCGGATAGCCTGCCGACTTTAGGGCTGCGCCGAGACCGGTTTCCCAGTCGGTCTTCTGAGCCTTGAACGCGGCCTTATCGAGCCCCTTACCGTCAAAGGCTGTGAGGGTCTGGTCGCCGATCTTGACCTGAGCCAGCGTGCCCGCTGGTGCGGCCTGATTGGTGTAGGTCACACCGGCCTTGGCCAGATAGGACTTGGCCAGATCGCAAGAACTGTTGAACACCGTCTTGCCGACCGGATCGAACTGGAAGGCGCAGTCGGCGGGATCAGCGACCACCGTCACCGGCGCTGAAGCCACCGCTGCGGCAAGCTGCGGATTGGCCGCGACGGTCAGGGCCTTGAACAGGGGCATATAGGTCAAGGCCGCCAGCACGCAGCCCAGCATGATGATCGGTTTGCGCCCGATCTTGTCGGACAACCAGCCGAACAGGACAAAGAACGGAGTGCCAAGCAGAAGGGCGGTGGCCACCAGACCGTTGGTGAGGGCCCCGTCGAGCTTGAGGGTCTTTTCAAGGAAGAACAGGGTGTAGAACTGGCCCGTATACCAGACCACCGCCTGCCCCGCCGTCAGTCCGACCAGCGCCAAAATCACGATCTTGAGGTTCGGCCATTTGCCAAAGGAATCGGTCAGGGGGGCCTTGGAGCCCTTGCCCTCATCGACCATGCGCTGGAACGAAGGGCTCTCGGACAGTTGTAGTCGGATCCATAGGGACACGCCGAGCAGCAGGATCGAGACGAGGAACGGCACGCGCCAGCCAAAGGCTTGGAACGCATCCTCGCCCAGCACCTTGCGGGTCAGGAGGATCACGACAAGGCTGAGGAACAGGCCAAAGGTCGCGGTGACCTGAATGAAGCTGGTATAGAAGCCCCGCCGGCCCGCAGGCGCATGTTCGGCCACATAGGTCGCAGCCCCGCCATATTCACCGCCCAAGGCTAGGCCCTGAACCAGTCTCATCACCACCAGGGCCACCGGCGCGATGATGCCAATCTGCTCATAGCTGGGCAGCATGCCGACCACGAAGGTCGATAGACCCATCAACAGCATGGTGACGAGGAAGGTGTTCTTTCGGCCCCAAAGATCGCCCAACCGGCCAAAGACCAGCGCACCGAACGGCCGCACAGCAAAGCCCGCCGCAAAGGCCAGCAGGGCAAAGATATAGCCCGTGGTCTCGTTCACGCCGGAGAAGAAGTGGTGAGTGATATAGGTGGCCAGCGAGCCATAGAGATAAAAGTCGTACCATTCGAACACCGTGCCCACCGACGCGGCCCCGATGGTCATCGCATCCTTGCGCCCGACCGAGGCTGGTTGTGCTTGGCTCATGGTCCTGTCCCCCTACGCGATCGCCGCTTGGCACGGCCTTTCTCGGTCCGCCCCACAGCCGACCCTTAGGGGTGCATGTTTGCGGTATTTTGCGCCCGTGTCAGCCCCGTGATTGGAATTAGACGGTTCGACAGCCCGACAAGACCTGACAAGCCACCCATTTTCAGCTTTGGCCTTGGCGCGAATGGGCTATCCTTGGCAAAACATAAACGCTGGAGGCGACCATGACCGATCACCTAATTGAAACCTTTGCCGATGGGGTTGCGACCCTGACCATGAACCGTCCTGAGGCGCGCAACGCCCTGTCCGGCGAGATGATGGCCGCCCTGTCTGCGGCGGCGCCGCGTCTGGCCGCTGATCCAAAGGTTCGCTTGGTCGTCATTACCGGCACGGGCGCGGCCTTCTGCGCGGGCGGCGACGTCAAGGGCTTTGCCTCAGGGCCTGTTGCAGGCGCGGAGCTGCCAACCTTTGAAGAGCGCGTCCACGGCCTGCGTACCGGCATGGAATTTAGCCGCCTGCTCTATGAAATGCCCAAGCCGACCTTGGCCGTCATTCCTGGCCCCGCCGCAGGGGCTGGCCTGTCCATCGCTCTGGCCTGCGACATGCGCATCGCCGCCAACGAGGCCAAGCTGACCACCGCCTTCTCAAAGATCGGCGCATCGGGCGATTACGGCGGCAGCTATTTCCTGACCCAACTGGTCGGCACGGCCAAGGCTCGCGAGCTCTATTTCACCGCCGATGTGATCACGGGTGCCGAAGCCGCCGCCCTCGGCATCGTCAATAAGGCGGTTCCGGGCGCGGAATTGCCAGAGGCCGCCGCCGCCCTGATCCATCGCTTGGCCAACCTGCCCACGGCCGCCATCGGCTATATGAAGAAAAACCTCGGCATGGCCACCCATGGCTCGCTGAGCGATGTCATGGACGCAGAAGCGGTCGGCATGGTCCGCACCATGATGACCGATGACCACAAGGCCTCGTCGCTGGCCTTCGTCGAAAAGCGCCAGCCGGTCTTTAAGGGCCGCTAATTCGCGCCCATTTGGCCCTGATCAATGAAAACCCCTGCGCTTTGCGGCGCGGGGGTTTTTCTCTTTAGGCCTGAACCAACCGGACCCGCGTTCCGCAAAGGACCACATTGCCCTCCGCATCGAGACAGTTCTGAGCCTTGGCGCGGGCCAGAACATCAGCGGGCTTGCGCACGGCCACATCAAACGCGCCTAGGCCTTCGCCCCGGCCATCGGTGGCGGTGACAAAGCGCAGTTCCCCGCCCTCGGTCTCAATGCGCCATCCACCAGCAACGGCCTTGGCCTCCAGACCCAAGGCCCCGGCCCAGCGCGCGGCCATGGCGGCAGGATCATCGCCTTGTAGTTCTGCGCCCACGATCTCGCAGGCCACCTCGGTACGGACATTGGCCTGCCAATCGGGACCGCCCCATTGCCAGCGCTCTGTGGGCACCATGGCATCGACCGAGACAATGGCTCCGCCCAGATCGCGGGGGTGCAGATGGGTGAAGGCGACGCCATCGCCATCAAACTGATCGGCAATGCGCACGCCCTGAGCAATGATCCGCGCGCGGGCCGCCGCAAGGTCTTGGCACTGGAAGATCGCCATATAGCCGCCGTCGCCGCCGCGCTTGTCGATCAGCCGCCCCGCCGTGGTGCCCGCTTGGGTCGGAGAGACCACCTCTAGGAACGTATCGCCAATCGGCCAGACGCCATTATGCAGACCATATTTGCCAACGCCCGGATCGGCATAGGCCGCGCCAAGGCCCAAGACGGCGGTAATGTCGGCGCGCGCGGCCTCAAGGTCGCTGCCCACTAGGGCGATCTGTCTAAGGCGCATCGGGCGCTCTCCCACATATTGGTTGGACCGCTGATCCGGCCTCTCGTGTCATCTAGGAGCCGAACCTGCGCGCTGGCAAGGACCAAGGTCGCACAACTGTCTGTTGGCGCAGCCGACTTCCTCGCTATGATCATCGCCAACCATAATCGAGCGGGCGGACCCACCCATGACCAGCGACATGATCACCCTGCATATCCATGGGCACGTGGCCGAGATGGTGTTTCACAATCCGCCGCACAATCACGTCAATGTCGATCTGCTCCGGGCGCTGGCCGATCAGCTGGAAGGGCTCGATGCCAATCCAGATATCCGCGCCGTGGTGCTCGCCTCCGAGGGCAAGTCCTTCTGTGCAGGGGCCGACCTTGCTACCCGCGATGGCATGGGCGGGGTCAGTGCCGATCCGGTGCGCGAGTTCTATGATCAGGCCCTTCGGCTCTTTGCCTGCAAAAAGCCCATCGTCGCGGCCATTCAAGGGGCAACCATCGGGGCGGGCCTGGGACTGGCCATCGCAGCGGACTATCGCATTGCCGCGCCAGAAGCTCGCTTTGCGGCCAACTTTACCAAGCTTGGCTTTCACCCCGGCTTTGGCCTGACCCACACCCTGCCTCGCCTGATCGGTGCCCAGCGGGCTGGCTTGATGGTCATGACCGCGCGCCGGTTTAAGGCCGACGAGATGCTAAGCTGGGGGCTGGTCGACCAGATCGCAGAAGCCGCCGCTCTGCGCGGCGCAGCCTTGGCTCTGGCACAAGAGATCGCAGAAAATGCCCCCCTCGCCCTCTTGGCCACCCGTCAGACCCTCAGGGCTGGACTGGTTGAGGCGGTGACGGCCGCGCTTGTGCATGAACATGCCGAACAGTCGATCCTGAGACAGACGGCGGACTATGCTGAAGGGGTCAGTTCGGTGTTCGAACGTCGTCCGGCCAAGTTTTTGGGGCGTTAGGGCGGCGGGACCTTGCCTCTATTCCGAGGCGCTCAATCTGGCATTGAGCTTGATCATTGCGCCAACCTGCTGAAGGATTGCTTCGATGGCGAAGCTTGGGACGTCGCAACAGTAAAGGCGCGACTTGTCACGAACGATGACGCCCTTGAGTTCGAGGGAAGCACACTTGCGCCGGACAGTTTGCCGAGGAATCCCTGTCATATCCGATATACTTGCAATAGACAGGACGCCAGAAGACATTTTATCAACACTCTCATGGCCCAACTGCATGAGATCGCGCGTTGTGTCAGAGGATGAAGCCAGTAAAAATGCACATAATATGACCAATTCCGTATGGTCTGTGATTTTACTGCGAAGCGTTATATTTTTAATGTCTTGAATTATGCCGTTTGAAAAACTTTGAACGAGCGCTATTTCTCTAAGCGTGAATGATTTATTGACGATTTCGACTTGGAAATTATCAACACCGCCGTCAGGCTGGTAGGTTGCTTTGTCCACTTGTCCAATCCCCAATATTTGTATATTTTAAATATTTCTAAATAACCGACGAATAAAACCGGTAAAATCTATATGTTTAAAAATATAACTTTGTCAAAATCATCATGATTACATCGGGCTCATTTTGAAATAATAATGTCATAATTGGGGTTATGAAACATATTGAGGATATTTAATTTCAAGAAATCTTATCATTTATTTTCAATAGGCCACTAATTTGGCCTATCATTTCTTCAACGATGTGGGCGTGGATGACGCACCGATAGAGACGCGATTGCTCCCGAATAAGGATGTTTCGGCTCTCAAGGTCCGCGCATTTGCGTCGCACCGTCTGTCTTGGAATGCCGGTCATGTCGGAAATGCTGGCGATGGAGAGCAGGCCGTCCGCGATGATGTGCGAGTTGGCACTGCCCGATTGAATAACCAGCCGAATAGTGTCGGACATGGACGCCAGCAAGAAGGCTGAAAGGATAACGGTGTCGGCTTGATCGACCTCACCGATGCTCTCAGAGACTCTCCTTGTGCAAGTTAGCAGCATATTTGCCGTGTATTGAACCAACGCGAACTGCTTAAGCGAAAAGGACTGTGGCTCATTAATAGTCATCTAAAACCTCATTAACACTCTAGATTGAGCATTAATACGAACTCACTGATTAGTTGAATTTCATTACTACTGAGAAATAATTCAGCCGCCATCCCCCTTTACGGCCACATTGTCGAAAATTGCTAACAAGTCCACTTTCGGTGGCTCAGATTGAATTTTTAGAACCAAAATGATGCTTATAATCGCTTTATGGCGCCTGAAAAAACGAAAAATGACAATTACATGGCCAAATAGACGCGCAATTATTAGATAAACATACAAAAACAATCGCTAAGAGCACGAAAATTCGTTATTTTTACAAATTGAATTTTACATAGATGCATAATATTTGGATTTAGAAATAACAGTCAAAATTGATTTGCAATGAAATTTTGGTGAAAGAAGCCAAATCGGCCAGATCAACAGACATTATTACATTCTGATATAATTACCGCGTGAATGAGCACTCCGGATATCGAGACTCCAGAACTTCCATGACAGTTTAGTACTGCGATCAACGCTCAACTGTGATTGAGGAATTCACCATGGCCACTGCAATCCTTTCCGCCACGACCGCTCGTAAGGGCGCAAAACCGCAAGCTCTGGTTCAACTCGAAGAACAGGCCGCTCAAGCGACCCGTCTGATGAAGCTGGTGGCCAATGAACAGCGCCTGCTTTTGCTGTGCAAGCTGACCGAAGGCGAGTGCCCCGTCGGTGATCTGGCCAACTATGCGGGCCTAGGTCTGTCGGCCACGTCTCAGCACCTGAGCAAGCTTCGCGCTGAAGAGGTTGTTGCGACCCGTCGTGATGCCCAGACCATCTATTATCGTCTGGTCGATCCGGCTGCGATCCGCATCATCGAGACCCTG
>CANFKD010000100.1 GCA_947447115.1 Caulobacteraceae bacterium | reverse complement strand
GAGGGCCGGACGGCTGATCTGATCGTCGCCCAGATGGGACGTGGACCGGTCAAGGGCATCCTGACCAAGGCCGATTTGGCGAGCTATAAGGCTGTCTGGCGCGAGCCGGTGCGGGCCTCGTGGAATGGCTATGATGTGATCACCGCCCCGCCGCCCAGTTCTGGCGGTATCGCGCTAATCCAACTCTTAAAGATGAAGTCTATTCTGGCTCCAGCCTTTGAGGGCGTCGCCCACAATAGCCCGCAATATATTCACCTGCTGGCTGAGATCGAAAAGCGGGTCTATGCCGACCGGGCCGAATATCTCGGCGATCCTGACTTTGTGAAGGTCCCGGTTCAGGCCCTGATCGATCCGGCCTACCTTGCGGCCCGCGCAGGCGAGGTCAAGGCCCTGACCCCCTCGGAAACCCGCAAGATCAATCCAGGTCTGGAGAAGCTGGAGACCACCCATTTCTCGGTCGTCGACCGTTGGGGCAATGCGGTGTCCAACACCTACACGCTCAATGGCAGCTTCGGGTCCGGCGTGGTCGTCGAGGGCGCAGGCTTCCTGATGAATGACGAGATGGACGATTTCTCGGTCAAGGCCGGGGTGCCCAATGTCTATGGCGTGGTCGGCGGCACGGCCAATGCGATAGCGCCGCTCAAGACCCCGCTGTCGTCTATGACCCCGACCATCCTCTTGAAGGACGGCAAGGTGGCGATGGTCATCGGCACGCCCGGTGGCTCGCGCATCTTTACCTGGGTCTTTCAGGTCATGACCAATGTCTATGACTTCAAGATGCCGCTTCAGGCCGCTGTCGATGCCCAGCGCGTCCACCATCAGCTGCTGCCGGAAAACCTGATCATCGCCGAGCGATTCTATCCCATTGCCGCGCCCGTCGTGAAGGCCTTGGAGGCGCGAGGCTATCGGGTCGACAATACCGGATGGGGTGGGGATATTGAGGCGATCCAGATCACCGATGGCCAGCCTGTGGCCGCCTCAGACCCTCGCGGTCGCGGCGTGTCGGTGGTTGTTCCCTAAAGGGCGCAGGTTCCTGTTCCGTTTCGGTCGCGGCGCCGTTAAGCAAGGCGGGTGACCGAAGCCCTGCCCATTCCGACTCTGCCCCCCGCCCTCGTCGTCCATCCCGGACGGCGCGCGGCCCTGTGCGAGGGCGATCAGGTCAAGCGGCTGGGTCCGGCCCCGGCCAAGACCCTATTTGAGCGCGGCCCCGTTCTGATCGCTCATGCCACCCTGACGGCACGGCGACTGGGCCTCAATCCCCCGCAGCGCAGCCGTGACCATTTCGATGTGCTCGAACTCTATGCCTTTGTGCGCCCCGCACGGTTCTGTGCGCCGTCGGCAGCGGGTCTGGCCCTAGCCCTTGGGCGCAGCGAGCCACAGGGGTTGGAGGCTCAGGCGCTAGCCCTGCATCAAGGCGCGATGGACCTGCTGGCCGAACTGGCGGGCGGGCCTTGGCCAACCCGTGAGGATGCCTTGGCCCTGGCCGAGACCTTGGGCCGGGCGGGATGGGCTTGGGCGGTGCTGGTCATTGCCGCTTTGCGTTCTGGACCAGTGCGGGAGGGCTCACGCTCTGCAGGCCTTGATGTCTGGTCGCGTATTCCCGAGTGGGAAGATCAGGCCCCGCCGGGCGAATCGGGCACCCGTCCGATCTCGCCTGATGAGGCCCGTGTGCGCTTGGCCGAGCTTCTGGCCCGTTCTGGCCTGGACGAGGCGCGCCCGGCTCAGGCGGAGTTCGCCGCCGAGACCGCCTTTGCCTTTCAGCCGCGTGAGCGCGAGGGCGAGCCGCGCATGATGCTGGCTGAGGCAGGCACCGGCGTTGGCAAGACCCTCGGCTATCTTGCCCCAGCCTCACTCTGGGCCGAGGCCAATGGCCCGGCCGTTTGGATCTCGACCTATACCCGCGCCCTTCAGCGCCAGATCGCCCGCGAAAGCGCCGCCATCTTTCCCGATCCTGCCGTTCGCGCCCGTAAGGCGGTGGTGCGCAAGGGGCGCGAGAATTATCTGTGCCTTCTGAATTACCAAGATGCGGTTCAGGCCGCCCAGCTTGGCAATGGCGACCTGATTGGTCTGGCCTTGACCTCGCGCTGGATCCGAGCGACGCGCGACGGCGACATGACCGGAGGTGACTTTCCAGCCTGGTTGCCCGGCCTCTTTGCCGTGCCCCCGGTGCAGCAGGCCAGCGCGGCCAATCTGGTCGACCGGCGCGGCGAGTGCGTCCATGCGGGCTGCTCGCACTACCGCGCCTGTTTCATCGAAAAGGCGGTGCGGGCCTCCAAGCGCGCCGACATTGTCATTGCCAACCATGCGCTGGTCCTGACCCAAGCGGCCTTTGATGGGGTGCGCACCGCGCGGGGTCAAAAGGCCGACAACGAATCCACCTCGCTCAAGCGCATTGTCTTTGACGAGGGCCACCACCTGTTTGACGCCGCCGACAGCGCCTTTGCGGCGGCCATTTCCGGGGCTGAGGCCGCCGAGATGCGCCGCTGGATCCGGGGGCCAGAGGGGCGCGGTCGGCGTGGACGCGGGCTGGAGCAACGGCTTGGCGATCTGGTCGGTGAGCGCGAGGGCCCGGCCAAGGCACTGGCTGACGCGGTGCAGGCCGCAACGGCTCTGCCCAGCGAAGGCTGGTCTGGACGGGTGGCACCCGCGCCTGACTATGATGGCCGCGATCAGCCCGCCCAGCCCAATGGCCCTATCGAGACCTTTATCGCTCGGGTGCTAGAACAGCTTCGCGCCAGAGCGACCCCCTCAGAGGTCGGTCAGGAATGTGCCGCCCGTCCGACGGTCGAGCCGGTAAGGATCGCCGCCCGCGACGCTGCGCGCGCCCTTGCCGCGATCGAGGCCCCGCTGGTGGCCTTTGCGCGGCACTTGGAAGATTTGCTGGATTCCGAGGCGGACGAGTTGCCCACCGGCGACCGGGCGCGGATCGAGGGGGCCTTGCGCGGCATTGATCGGCGCGCGCGCATGGCCCTTCCGGCCTGGCGCACCATGCTCAAGGCGCTGGAGGAACAGGCCGAGGACGATCCTGATTTCGTCGACTGGTTCGAAGCGACCTATCTCTATGGCCGGGTGGTGGACGGGGCCTATCGTCGCCATTGGGTCGATCCGACCGAGCCTCTGCGCGCGGCGGTTCTGGCCCCGGCCCATGGTGTCCTAGTGACCAGCGCTACCTTGGCCGATCCGGCCCTGAGCGATCCCTTTGCGCTGGCGGAGATGCGCACCGGCGCGGCCCGTCTGCCCGAACGGCCCAAGACCCTGAAACTGGCCTCGCCCTTCGACTATGAGAACAATGCCCGCATCTTTGTCATTACCGATGTGGCCAGAGATGATCCGCGCCAGATCGCAGCGGCCATGCGCGAGCTCTTCTTAGCCGCTGGCGGCGGCGGGGTGGGCCTGTTCACCGCGATCCGGCGTCTGCGTACCGTCCATGACCAGATCGCCGCCCCCTTGGCCGATAGGGGACTGGCCCTCTATGCCCAGCATGTCGATGGGCTGGAGGTCGGGGCCTTGGTCGATATTTTCCGGGCCGAAGAAAATTCGTGTCTGCTGGGCACTGACGCCGTGCGCGATGGTATGGATGTGCCGGGAAGATCCTTGCGGCTCTTGGCCTTTGACCGGGTGCCGTGGCCGCGTCCGGACATGCTGCACAAGGCCCGGCGCGAACGGTTTGGCGGACGGGGCTATGATGACAGCGTGGCGCGCGCTCGGATTGCTCAGGCCTTTGGCCGCTTGATCCGGCGAGCCGATGATAAGGGCGTCTTTGTCATGCTCGACCCCGCCGCCCCGACAAGGCTGTTTTCGAGCCTGCCCGAAGGGGTGACCATCCAGCGGGTTGGGTTGGTTGAGGCTCTTGAGGCGGTGACGGCCTTTTTGGGTGAGACGTAAGAAAGTTAAACAAGGCCCTCACCCAACCCTCTCCCTCAGGGAGAGGGCTTATCGGTTCTAGCCCTCGCCCCCTTGGGGGAGAGGGTTGGGTGAGGGGGACCCCGGACGGAGACTATATTGGCCCACCTGATCGATGACCCAGTCTGTGATGAAGTCTGCGCCTGGTTGGCGGCGGATGCGGATCGTTTGATCGAGACCCATTGCGCGTGGGTGGTGCTCAAGGGGGATCTGGCCTTGAAGCTCAAGCGGCCCGTCGATCTGGGCTATCTGGATTTCTCGACCCGAGACAAGCGCCGATGGGCCTTGGAGCGGGAGCTGGAGTTTAATCGGGCGACGGCTCCGACCATCTATCGCACCTTGCGCACCATCACCCGCAAGGCTGGCGGTGGGTTTGAGATGGATGGGCCGGGCGAGGTGCTCGAATGGGCACTGGAGATGCGCCGTTTCGATGATGGATCGGTCCTGTCCCTGCAGCCAGACCGGGTGCAGGGCGATCTGGCCGAGCGTCTGGGCCGTGTCGTGGCGGGTCTACATCAGTGCGCTGACGTCAAACCGCAGGGCGGCGGAACGACAGCACTGGGCTACACCATCACCTCCAATGCCGAACATCTGCGCGATCTGGCCGAGGTCTTGGGTGCGGAGGCGGTGGAGGTGCTCATCGAGGCCACGGACCGGGCCTTTGCTGAGCAGTCGCCTCTCTTAAATGCTCGCCAAGCGCTGGGGCTTGGGCGACGCTGCCACGGCGATCTGCATCTGGGCAATATCTTCATCGAGAATGATCAGCCAGTGGCCTTTGACTGTATCGAGTTCAATGATCAGCTCAGCGATATCGACATCCAATATGACATCGCCTTCCTGCTGATGGACCTCTTGTTCCGGGGCAATCGGGCCGGGGCCGTGCGGGTCTTGAGCGGCTATCTGGACGAGGCGGCGCGTAGCTTTGGTCCGGCCGTGTTCGAGGGCCTCGCCGCCTTGCCCTTAATGCTGTCGGTTCGCGCGGCTGTGCGGGCCCATGTCAGTGCCCAGATGGGGCAGGCCGATCTGGCGCGGGCCTATGTTCAGGCCGGGATCGCGTTCCTTTCGCCGAGGCCTGCGCAGTTGGTCGCGGTGGGCGGCCTGTCGGGATCGGGCAAGTCCTATGGCTCACGGCGCATCGCGCCAGATCTGCAGGCTGTGATCTTGCGCTCCGACGAGGTGCGAAAGCGTCTTTGGGGGATTGGACCGCTGCAAACCCTGCCTAAAGAGGCCTATGGCCCCGGTCAGAGCGAGCGGGTTTACGGCACCATGCTGGCCGAGGCTGGGCTGATCCTGCGCGCGGGTCAGTCGGTGGTGCTGGATGCCGTGTTCCTGCGCCTCGAAGAGCGGCAGGCGGCCGAGGACCTCGCGGCGGAGTTGGGAATTGGCTTTCAAGGCTATTGGATGGAGGCCTCCGAGGCGGTCCTGCGCGAACGGATCCAAGCGCGCGTGGGCGATGCCTCCGATGCCGACGAGGCGGTTTTGACCAGCCAGCTCAGTCGCGATCCGGGACCACTGTCTTGGACCCGAGCCCGTTCTGACCAGACTTTTATGCCGACTGTGTCCGGCGAGTGATTGCAACCTTTTTGCCCTCGCCATAGGGTGCGGCAAATATCTTGAGGGGAAATGCGCCATGCTTGGATTGATGCAGAACTGGCCTTTGACGGTCGATAAGATTCTGGACCATGCGAACCGTTGGTATTCTGGCCGCGAAGTGGTCAGCCGCTCGGTTGAGGGCCCCATTGTTCGCACCAACTATGCCGACATCCATAACCGCGCCAAGCGCCTGTCCAATGCCCTCTTGGGCATGGGTATCAAGACCGGTGATCGGGTCGCGACCTTGGCTTGGAATACCGGCCGTCACATTGAAGCCTGGTACGGCATTATGGGCATCGGGGCCGTGTGCCACACGCTCAATCCGCGCCTGTTCCCCGAGCAACTGGTCTATATTATCAACCATGCCGAAGACCGGATCATCTTCACCGATCTGACCTTCCTGCCGATCCTTCAGGGCATTATCGACCAGTGCCCGACGGTGGAGCACATTGTCGTCCTGACCGATGAGAGCGAGCTGAAAAACGTCACGCTGCGCTGCAAGGGCAAGCCCTGCCTGGCCATGGAAAGCCTGATCGATCAGCACCATGCTGAGGTCGTCTGGGGCGGCTTTGACGAGAATACAGCAGCGGGTCTTTGCTATACGTCGGGCACGACGGGCAATCCCAAGGGCGTGCTCTATTCGCATCGCTCCAACTATCTTCACACCTTGATTGGCCTTCAGACCGATGTGCTGGGCCTGTCGGCGCGCGATGTGATCTTGCCAGTGGTGCCCATGTTCCATGCCAATGCTTGGGGCATTGCCTTTGCCGCCCCGGCAGTCGGATCCAAGCTGGTCATGCCCGGCGCCAAGATGGACGGTCAGTCGATCTTTGAGCTGCTGGAAACCGAAGGCGTGACCTTCTCGGCGGCGGTGCCAACGGTTTGGCAAATGCTCCTGCAGCATCTTCAGGCGACGAACAGCAAGCTGACCACCCTCAAGCGCGTGGTCATTGGCGGTTCGGCCTGTCCCGAAGCCATCATCCGGGCCTTTGGCGATGACTATGGGGTGGATGTGACCCATGCTTGGGGCATGACCGAGACCTCGCCGCTGGGCACCATATCGCGTCCGACGGCGGATGTTGAGGCCTTGGGTCCCGATCAGGCCATTCCCTTTAAGCTGAAACAGGGCCGCGCACCGGTCGGGATCGAGCTGAAGCTGACCAATGATGAGGGCCGTGAACTGCCCCATGACGGCACGACCTTTGGCCGTCTCAAGATCCGTGGCGCGACCATCTCTTCGGCCTATTTCAAGCAGGAAGGCGGCAATATCCTCGACGAGGACGGCTTCTTCGACACGGGCGACGTCTCGACCATCGATCAGTATGGCTTCATGCAGATCACCGACCGGGCCAAGGACGTGATCAAGTCCGGCGGCGAATGGATCTCTTCGATCGAGATTGAAAATATCGCTGCGGGCCATCCCAAGTCGGCCATCGCCGCCGTCATTGGCATTGCCCATCCCAAGTGGGACGAGCGGCCTTTGCTGCTGGTCAAGCTGCGTGAGGGACAGACCAGCACCAAGGAAGAATATCTTGCCTATCTCGAGGGCAAGATCGCCAAATGGTGGACGCCCGACGATGTCGTCTTTGTCGATGATATTCCGCTGGGCGCGACCGGCAAGATCGACAAGAAGATCCTGCGCCAGCAGTTCGAAACCTACAAACTACCGACGGCTTAGGCCGAAGGTCCGGGGGACAAGGGCAGGGGTCATAGGCCCTTGCCGATCCCGTCAGACGGTTTAGGCTCGGTTCAAACAACCCACGGGGCACTTCGATGAAACTCAGCATTACAGCGGCCAAGACCTATTTGCGGATCGCACTCCTGATCTCGGTGCTTCCCATCATCTCGATTGTCGTGGGGGCGGTGGCCACCAAGACCGGTCTGTTGGATTGGAAGCTCGGCTTTGGGCTATTGACCTTTAGGGGTCCGCCGATGATCGCGATGCTCAGCGTGGCGACCGGCGTCATTGGTCTGGTCGTGGCCCTGATGGCCGGGATCAAGGGTCTGTGGCTGCGCGCAGCGGCCCCCTTGGTTGTCACCTTGGTGGTTATGGGCGGATTTATGGGATTGAAGTCGGTCGCAACCTCGGTTCCGCCGATCCATGATGTGGCTACCGACTGGTCCGAGCCCCTGACCTTCTCCGACGCGGTCATGGCCTCGCGCGGGGCGGGGACCAATCCCGTCCTTCCCGATCCTCTGGCTCCCGACCGTAAGAGCCGGGTTGCGGGTCTGAATGCCAAGGCCTGCCCCGAAGCCAAGCCTGCCGTGCTGGCAGAAGCCCCAGCGGCAGCCCATAACAAGGTCAAGGCGGCTCTTGTGGCGGTGGGTCTAACCATCGTGACCGACGATGCGGCGACCGGTCGGATCGAGGCCGTGGCCACCAGCCGTCTCTATGGCTTTAAAGACGATGTGGTGGCGCGCATCCGGGCCAAGGATGCGGGTACGCAGGTCGATTTCCGCTCTGTCAGCCGGGTGGGCATGTCCGACCTCGGCGCCAACTGCAAGCGCATCACCGCGATCCGCGCGGCCCTGCTGAAATAGACGCTCTAATCTGGCAGGCGCAGCAGGGTATCTAACCCGGGCGCAGCGTCGGCCAGCAGGCGGCCATCCTTGACCATCTGGATGACGTGGGCCTGGATGGAGCGCGCGGCGGCGGGGTGTAGCCGCGAATCAACCGCCGCATAGATCACCGGCACGATGGTCAGGATCGAGGCCGGACCCTTGGCCAGTTGCTCGATGATCTGGGCTTCGCGGGCGCGGCGATGGTCGGCATAGGCTTGGATAAAGGGCGCAGGCTCGGTGATCGGCGGGCCATGGGTCGGCCAGAGGGTGGCAAAGCCCTTGGCTTGGATTCGGTCCAGACTGGCGAAATAGGCCCCCATATCGCCGTCGGGCGGGGTGATGACCGTGGTCGACCAGCCCATAATATGATCGCCAGAAAATAGGGCGTTTTCCTCTGCCAGCCCATAACAGATATGGTTTGAGGTGTGGCCGGGGGTGGGGATGGCCTCAAAGGTCCAGCCGGGACCCGAAATGATCTCCCCGCCCGATAGGATCACATCGGCCTTGAAGGCCAGATCGTCCCCGGCCTCCATCGTCACCTCACCATCGCTGGTCGTCGCCTCGATGGGCATGGCATAGATCTTGGCCCCCGTCCGCGCCGCGAGGGGGTGGGCGAGGGGGGAATGGTCCAGATGGTTGTGGGTGATCAGGATGTGGGTGACGCGCTCGCCCGCCACCGCCGCCAAGATCGCCTCCAGATGGTCGGCCATGTCCGGGCCAGGATCGATCACCGCGACCTCGCCCTTGCCGATGATATAGGTGCCCGTGCCGGTAAAGGTGAAGGGGCCCGGATTGTTGGCAATTACCCGCCGGATCAGGGGCGAGACCTGATCGCAATGGCCATAGTCAAACTTGATATCGCGGACAAAGGGGATCATCGGCTGGGCTCCTATAGACGGGTCTAGCGGCGCAGGACGCTGGATAGATCATAACCGGCGGCGGTGCCGAGCGCGATCAGTTCTGACGCCTCGCGCTCGCCGCTGACCATCTGGCCGATGGACCAGGTGACGATGGAGCGGGTGCCAGAGCGGCAATAGGCCAGAACCGGACCGCTGGCCTCGGCAATGGCCACGCGCATCTCTTCCACCTGATCGGGGGTGGGGCCGCTGCGCACGGGGATGTGGACATAGCTCATGCCCAAGGCCTCGGTTTGCGCCCGCGCTTCGGTACTGTTGATCTGGCCGGGATCTTCGTCATCGGGGCGGTTACAGATGACACGCTTGACGCCTTGGCTGGCGGCGACCGTCAGATCGGACAGGGCGATCTGGGGCGAAACGGAAAAGTCTTCGGTGACGGGGCGGATAGATGACATTTTCTTTTCTCTCCGGTGCGTTTCGGCGGGCGGCTTCGTTGACATTCTAGGGTGCGGATGAAACCTTCGCCGCAGGTTATCGGGCACTATACCGGTAAAATGGATTGTTGAATGTTTCGCTTTTTACTTCGTCGTCTGATGGTGGCCGTTCCGACCCTGTTTCTGGTGGTCACGGCAGCCTTTTTCATGATGCGGGCAGCGCCGGGAAACCCGTTTGACTCCGACCGCAAGCTGCCGCCCGAGGTCGAGCGCAGCATCATGGCCAAGTACGGTATGGATCGGCCTCTGGGCGAGCAATATGTCGCCTATATCAGCAATGTCCTGCATGGCGATCTAGGCCCATCCTTGAAATATAAGGACAAGTCGGTCCTTGAACTGATCGGTGAGGGCTTGCCGACCAGTGCCACCATCGGTCTATCCGCCCTGACCCTAGCCTGTCTGGTCGGCATTGGGCTGGGGATCATTGCGGCGCTGCGACAAAATCAGATGATCGATAATGTGACCATGGCCATCGCGGTCTTGGGGGTCTGTATCCCGACCTTTGTTACTGCGCCCCTGCTCGTGCTGGTCTTTGCGGCCAAGCTGGGCTGGCTGCCGACGGCGGGATTGAACGGTATCCGCAGCCTGATCTTGCCGGTCGCGGTGCTGGCCCTGCCGCAGATCGCCATCATCTCGCGCCTGACCCGCGCCGGGATGATCGAGGTCTTGCGGTCCAACTATATCCGCACCGCTCGCGCTAAGGGCCTGTCGGAGGCCCGCATCGTTCTGCGCCATGGGCTGAGGGCGGCGATCTTGCCGCTGGTCAGCTATCTAGGCCCGGCCTGCGCCGGTCTCTTGACCGGATCGCTCGTGATCGAAAAGATCTTCAGCCTGCCGGGTCTGGGCAAGAGCTTCGTCATCGGAGCGCTGCAGCGGGACTATACGGTGGTGATGGGGGTGGTGATTGTCTATGCCGGACTGATCCTGCTGCTCAATCTTCTGGCCGATATTGCCTATGCCCTGCTTGATCCGCGCGTGAGGTTGTCATGAGCCAGGGCTTCAGCTTGACCCCCGCCGCCCATCAAGGCCCCCAGACCATGGAACGCGCCGCCGTTAAGGGCCGCAGCCTTTGGGACGATGCGCGCCGCCGCCTTCTGGCCAATCGGGCCGCGACGGTCAGTATGGGCCTTTTGCTGGCTTTGGTCCTGTTGGCCATTGTCGGACCGTTCCTGACCCCCTTTACCT
>CANFKD010000099.1 GCA_947447115.1 Caulobacteraceae bacterium | reverse complement strand
GCGTTGACTCAGCAAAAGACGGCTGTATAAGTCCTGCCTCCGCCCGCTGGACCACTAGCGGGCCCATCTTTTTTGCGAATAGGGTCTAGGCCTCGCCGGTACGTCAAGGCGCGACTAGACTGCACCAGAGAGGCCTAATTCGATGTACGCGGTGATTAAGACCGGCGGGAAGCAATACCGGGTTCAAGCAGGTGACCTGCTTGTGGTCGAGAAGCTTGACGGCGAACCTGGCGCAGAAGTCGCCTTCAATGAAGTTCTGATGCTCGGTGAGGGCGCGGACGTCATCGTTGGGGCCCCTGTGGTCGAAGGCGCATCCGTTAAGGGCGCTCTGATTGAAACCCGCAAGGGCGTCAAGGTTAAGGTCTTCAAGAAGATCCGCCGTCAGGGCTATCGCCGCACCGGCGGTCATCGCCAGCTCGAAACGGTCATTCGCGTGACCTCGGTCAGCGGCGCTGGCCTGAGCGAAACCTGGGATGGTACCGTGGACTTTACCCCACGCGCCATTCTCAACGCCAAGGCTCGTGGCCTGACCAATCTGGTCGCCGAGCTGGAAGCTGCCCACGCTCCCGTGGTTGCGGCCCCTACCGCTGACGCCGCCCCGGCAAAGAAACCCCGCGCAAAGAAGGCGGCTCCAGCAGCAGACGCCTCCGAAGGCGCCGAAGCCTAAGGCTTCGAGACAGATTTAGGAGTTCCAGATGGCTCATAAGAAATCAGGCGGTTCTTCGCGCAACGGTCGCGATTCCGACGGTCGGCGCCTCGGCGTCAAGAAGTTCGGCGGCGAGAAGGTTCTCGCTGGCAACATCATCATTCGTCAGCGCGGAACCAAGTTCTTCGCCGGTGAGAATGTCGGCATGGGCAAGGATCACACCCTGTTCGCCCTTGAACACGGCAATGTAAAATTCATCACCAAGCGCAACGACCGAACCTTTGTTACGGTCGTTCCGGCTCAGGAAGCCTTGGCCGCCGAATAGGCAGCCCCCCTTCCCCCGGATCGCGCCAAGTTCGCTGCGGTCCGGAGACAAAACACCCAGGCGGGGAGTCCGGACCACGGACTCCCCGCTTTTGTTTTGGACCAAGAGGCCAACCATGGGCCAGACCCTCGACCGGATTAGGACCGATATTCAAACCCAGCGTCTGAGGCTGCGAACCCCTGTCGCCGCAGATGCGGCTGCAATTGCCGCGCTGGCCGGTGATTTTGACGTAACCCGCATGACGGCGCGCATGCCGCATCCCTATCTGCGCATCGATGCCGAGGGCTTTATCAGCCGTGCGGCACAGTCGGCCTCGTTCGACAACCAGACCTTGGTCATTGAGCATCTAACCGAAGGGCCCATCGGCTCAATCGGTCTATTCCCGAGCGAAACCGGCCAGCCTGAGATCGGCTATTGGATCGGCAAGCCCTATTGGGGACAGGGCCTCGCCTCCGAGGCTCTGCGCGGCCTGCAAGATTGGGCCAAGGACGTCCAGGGACGGCGCTATCTGACGGCCGGGCACTTTGCCGACAATCTCGTCAGTGGCCAGGTGCTGATCAAGGCCGGCTTTCTCTATACCGGCGAGGTCCGCACCCTCTTTTCTCAGGCGCGCAACACCCCCGTGCCCTCGCGCATGATGGTGTGGCTGGCCTAGAGGGCCGATTTCAGATGGGCAATGACCTCGTCCACCGCCGCGCGGGTGGGCTCCCCGGCGGCATCGATCAGATCGCCGGTAAAGACGCTGTGGGGCGGAACCATGCCGCGCGGGTTACCGGCACTGTCAGGAAGGCTTGTGCCGACAAAGCCATCGCCCAGCGCCGTCTGAAGGGCCTCAAAGCGCGCCGAGCGGCAGAGACGGTCACCGTCAAACCGGTAGCCCCGGACCACCAGTCCCTCATCGCGAATGCGGGCCTGAACCTTGGCCAGATCGGCTGGGGAGATATCGATCTGGCCATGATCGCTTGCGGGCATGCTGGGCTGGCTCAGGATCGGTACCCGAACCACTGGATCAACGGCCATGGACAGGGCAAAGCCGCCGGTCAGGCACATGCCCACCACGCCGACCCCCTTGCCGCCGCACTCCTCATGGGCCTGCGCTGCCAAGGGCCGCAGCCATTCCACCACCGGACTGGAGGCCCCGGTCTTGAACAGATGAAACTCACGCGAGATGCAAAGCCCAGCCACCAGGCCCAAGCTCGGCTTGGCCCTATTGCTGGCATCGGGCCGTCCCAAAAGAATCGGCGCATAGACCCGAAGGCCCGAAGCCGCGAGCCAACGGCAAAAACGCGCCACCGGCGGGGTGAAGCCATAGACCTCGTGAATGACGATGACGGCAGGGCCAGACTCGCCCAAAGTCAGCACGGGCTTGGTTTTTCCGTTGTATTTCAGGTCCCGACGCGAAAAATCGTCAATGTCAGTGCTCAGAAGCGTCGTCATCTCTTTCCCCATCCGCCCATTTGTCGATATGAACGCTGATGAAGTTTCTAGACCAATGCAAGATTTACATCCGCTCCGGTGACGGAGGCGGCGGTTCCGTGTCCTTTCGCCGGGAAAAGTTCATCGAATATGGTGGCCCCGACGGCGGTGACGGCGGCAATGGCGGTGATGTTTGGATTGAGGCCGTCGACGGCCTCAACACCCTGATCGACTTTCGCTACCAGCAGCACTTCAAGGCCGACACCGGCGTCCACGGCATGGGCCGCAATCGCCATGGCCATAATGGCGAAGATATTGTCCTAAAGGTCCCCGTCGGCACTGAGGTGCTGGAGGAGGACAAGGAAACGGTGGTCTGCGACCTCGACCGTCCCGGCATGCGCGTGCGCTTGGCCAAGGGTGGCAATGGCGGCTTTGGCAATGCCTATTTCAAGAGCTCGATCAATCAGGCCCCCAAATATGCCAATCCTGGCCTAGAGGGTCAGGAAAAGTGGATCTGGCTGAGGCTGAAACTGATCGCCGATGCCGGACTGGTGGGCCTGCCCAACGCGGGAAAATCGACCTTCCTCGCCGCCGCCTCAGCTGCCAAGCCCAAGATCGCTGACTATCCCTTCACCACCTTGACGCCCAATCTTGGGGTGGTGGACCTGTCAACGCAGGAACGGTTCGTGCTGGCCGATATTCCCGGCCTGATCGAAGGCGCTTCCGATGGCGCAGGGCTTGGTACCAAGTTCCTTGGCCATGTCGAGCGCACCGCCGTGCTGATCCACCTGATCGACGCGACCCAAGAGGATGTGGTTGGCGCTTGGGCGACCATTCGCGGTGAGTTGGAGGCCTATGGTGCAGGCCTTGCGGACAAGCCCGAGCTTTTGGCCCTCAACAAGGCCGACGCCCTCTTGCCCGAAGAACGGGCACAAAAGGTCGCTGAGATCGAGGCCGCCGCTGGCATCACCCCCTATGTGATTTCGGGCGTCTCGGGCGAAGGGGTGCGCGATATTTTGCGCCTCGCCCACGGCAAGATCCGCGCCGCACGGGTGATAGAAAAGGCCGCAGCCCTCAAGCTGGGCAAGACCTTGGCCCCGACCGAGGATGATCCTGACAAGGACTGGGCTCCATGAACCGGCTGACAACCGCCCGCCGGGTGGTGGTCAAGGTCGGCTCAGCCCTTCTGGTCGACCCTGCCGCCGGACAGGCCAACCATGCCTGGCTGGCCAGCATGGCCGCCGATGTGGCGAGGATGAGGGCAAGGGGCCAGCAGGTGCTGATCGTCTCGTCAGGATCGGTCGCCTTGGGCCGTCAACGCTTAGGGCTGGGCCGCCGCGCCCTGACCCTGCCCGAAAAACAGGCCGCTGCCGCTGCGGGTCAAAGCCTTCTCATGCGCGCTTGGGAACAGGCCTTTGAGCCCCACGCCCTGACGACGGCGCAAATTCTTCTGACCCGGGATGACACCGAGACCCGCCGCCGCTGGCTCAATGCCCGCGCGACCGTAGAGACCCTGCTGGAGCTTGGGGCCACGCCGGTGATCAATGAGAATGACACGGTGGTCACCGAAGAGATCCGCTATGGCGACAATGACCGCTTGGCTGCCCGCGTCGCCCAGATGATCGGGGCCGATATGCTGGTGCTCCTATCGGATATTGATGGGCTCTATACGGCCGATCCGCGTAGCAACCCCTCGGCCCAGCACATTCCCGTCGTTCACGAAATCACACCCGAGATCGACGCCATGGCGGGCGGGGCCAATAGCGGCGCAGGTGTGGGCACCGGCGGCATGGCCACAAAGCTGATTGCTGCGCGCATTGCGGGCGGTGCAGGCTGCGCAACCCTGATCACCATCGGCTCAGGAGAGGCACCCTTGAAGGCCGCCGAAGAGGGTGCCCGCTCGACCCTCTTTGAGCCCTCCACCACCCCTGCCGCCGCCTATAAGCAGTGGATCGCCGGATCGCTGGCTCCGCAAGGCCGGGTGACGGTGGACGCGGGCGCAGAACGGGCCCTGCGCTCAGGCAAGAGCCTCTTGCCTGCGGGCGTGCGCGCCGTCGAAGGCCGGTTTGAAAAGGGCGATGCCGTGGCCATTGTCGGCGAGGATGGCCGTGAATTTGCCCGGGGCCTCGTGCGCTATGACGCCGCCGAAACCGAGCGGGTTCAAGGTGTCAAGTCCAGCCAGATCGAAGCGATCCTTGGCTATTCGGGCGGTCCGACCCTGATCCACGCTGACGATCTGGCCCTGCTTCACAGCTAGGCCCAACCTTCCGAACACCGCCAATTCCAGCCCCTCGCGCTTGTTCCGCTTGCCAAGCTCGCTTTCAGGCGGCAAAGCGGAGTTATGATCGAAGAGAGCAAAAGCCTTGATGGAGTGATGGCAGCGATGGGCGAAGCGGCCCGGCGCGGCGCTGAGGCCTTGCGGCTGTCCTCTGCCGAGACCCGGACGGCTGCGATCTTGGCCATGGCCGGAGCGGTGCGCGCCTCTGCAGGCACCATCCTTGCCGCCAATCTTAAGGACCTCGCCGCCGCCGAAGCCAATGGCGTCACCGGACCGATGTTAGAGCGCCTGATGCTCAATCCTGACCGGATCGAGGCCATGGCGGCGGGACTGGAAGCGGTCTCCCAGATCCCCGACCCGCTGGGCCGGGTCACCGACCATTGGGTCCGCCCCAATGGTCTCGACTTTAGCCGGGTGCGTACCCCCATTGGCGTCATTGCCATCATCTATGAGAGCCGCCCCAACGTCACGGCGGATGCTGCGGCCCTCTGCATCCGTTCAGGCAACGCGGCGGTCCTGCGCGGCGGGTCTGAATGTCTCGCCTCCAATATGGCCATCCACGCCGCCGTGGTCCAAGGCCTTAAGGCCGCTGGCCTGCCGGCCGCCTGCGTCCAGACCGTGCCAACGACCGACCGCGACGCGGTGGGCCTGATCCTTGCGGGGCTAAAGGACACAAGAGGCCATCGCTGCCTTGACCTGATCATTCCGCGCGGCGGCAAGAGCCTTGTTGCCCGGGTCCAAGCCGAGGCCCGCGCGCCGGTTCTGGGTCACCTTGAGGGCCTTTGCCACACCTTCGTCCACCAAGATGCCGACCTCGCCAAGGCCAGAGCCATCGTGGTCAATGCCAAGTTGCGCCGGGTGTCGGTCTGTGGCTCGCTGGAGACCCTGCTGATCGATAGGGTCGCCGCTGAGCGCCTGCTGGTGCCCATCGCGGCTGATCTGTTGGCTAAGGGCTGCGAACTGCGCGGCGACGCGGCGGCCTGCGCCCTCGTGCCTCAGATGATCCCCGCAACGCTCGAAGACTGGACCACCGAATATCTCGCCCCGATCCTTTCGGTGAAGATCGTCGATGGGGTGGCCGGTGCCGCCGACCATATCCGCCTCTACGGCTCGGGTCACACAGACGCGATCATCACCGAAAATAGTGCTGTGGCCGAAGCCTTCATCGCTGAGGTCGATTCGGCCATCGTTCTGGTCAATGCCTCGACCCAGTTTGCCGACGGCGGCGAGTTTGGTTTTGGGGCCGAGATCGGCATCGCGACTGACAAGTTACATGCAAGGGGGCCCGTTGGGGCCGAGCAACTGACGACGTTCAAATATGTGGTTCGCGGGACAGGCCAGACGCGGCCCTGACGCCGGTCGTCCCAAGGCGCTGCGTCCCGGGTTTCACCTGGAGCGGGGTCAAAGGGTCGGTCTGTTCGGTGGCTCCTTTAATCCCCCACATTCGGGCCATGCCCATGTGGCCCGCACCGCTATGGCCCATCTCGATCTGGACCGGGTGCTGTGGCTGGTCTCACCGCAAAATCCCCTAAAGGCCGCAGGCGAGACCGCAGACCTATCCGAGCGCATGGCCCAGACCCGGGATGTGGCCAAGACCGCCAGCCAAGGCCTGTCGATGATTGTGTCGGATGTGGAATCCCGCATCGGGGCCCGATACACCATCGATACCCTGCGCGCGCTCAAGGCCCGCCATCCCGGGGTCCAGTTTGTCTGGATCATGGGCGCGGACAATCTGGCCCAGTTCCACCGTTGGCGTGGTTGGTTACAGATCATGCACCTCATGCCCGTCGCAGTCATTGCGCGCCCGGGCAGCTTGCTGCGTAGCCGCTTTGCGCCTGCGGCCAAGCGTTTTGCCTCATCGCGCATTGATGATGCCGCCAGCCGAGGGCTCGCGAGCCGCCCAGCACCGGCGTGGGTCTATCTCAATGCGCCGCTCAATCACGTCTCCTCCTCAGCCATACGAGCGGGGCACAGGGGCGCAGAGAGCTGATTCAGATCAACGGTGACCCCCGCGCTAAGATGTGATAGGGTGCCCTTTCATAGTGATCAAAAAGGAGTTTCACGCTGAATCGTGAGACCGCGCCAAGCGCGACCGAGACCTCGGCAAACCTCGCCGACGCCTCATCAATAGACCCCTCGACTGACAGCGCCCCTGCCCTGTCAGCAGATTTTCCCGCCGGTTCTGTGGAAGCTCTGATCCTTGCTCGTCTCGAAGACGACAAGGCTGAAGATCTCGTCTGCATCGACCTGGCGGACAAGAGCTCGGTGGCTGACTGTATGGTCGTGGCCTCTGGGCGTTCGCATCGCCATGTCGGTGCTATGGCCGACCACCTGATCCGCTCCCTTAAGGAAGCCGGATTTGGTAAGGCACGCGTCGAGGGCATGCCCCATTGCGACTGGGTGCTGATCGATGCCGGGGACGTCATCGTCCACCTGTTCCGGCCCGAAGTGCGCAGCTTCTACAATATTGAAAAGATCTGGTCGGTTGAGCCACCGGCTCGCCCCATCGCCATCTGATCTGGCCCCCTCGGATCCGATCCGAGGGTCCTTGAACAAGCCCGCCCATGAAGATCACCCTTCTGACGGTCCATCGCCTCGGCGCCTCACCTGAGGCATCGCTGGCCCGGGACTATGCTGCGCGGGCCACCGCGACCGGCCGCGCCTTGGGGCTGGGACCTGTCGAGATCATTGAGGTTGAGAGCCGCAAGCCCGGCAAGGCTGCCGAAGCCGAGGTCCTGATGGCCCAGATCACCGCCCTGGGTCCAGCTTGGCTCGCGGTCTGTGACGAGCATGGCACGGCGCGCAAATCCCGCGATCTGGCCAGCCATATTGGCCGCCTGCGCGATGACGGCCATCGGCGGATGATCCTCATCGTCGGCGGCGCCGATGGGCTGGATGCGAGCCTTCTGGCCAACGCCAAGGAAACCATCGCCTTTGGCATCCAGACCTGGCCCCATGCCCTCGCCCGGGTCATGCTGGCCGAGCAGATCTATAGGGCCACCACCATCCTTGCCGGTTCGCCCTATCATCGCGACTGAAAACGGGACGACTGACAACTGGGCGAGCCTGCGCAGATCGGCTAGGCTCGGGTCCATGCAGCTTCGCTTCGGTGCCCTATTGACCGTGATCCTCGTTCTGACCGCCGGAGCCGTGGTTGGGGCAGCCCCGTCGCGCAAGGACCTTGCCCGCATTGAGGCCCGCGCCAAGGCCCGTCAACAGGATCTCGAAACCCTCCGCGCCCAAGCCACCGAGGCGCGCCGTGACGTCAACAGCCTGCGCAGTCAACTGATCCAACTGGCCAGCGAACAGAACCGCAGTGAACAGACCGCCAGCGATAGCCGCGCCAAGCTGGTTCAACTGAACCTGCGCGAAAGTCAGTTGGCCAATAGTCTGGGCCAAAATCAAAACCAGCTTTCGCGGCTCTTGGCGGCCCTACAACTCTATGGCCGCAACCCGCCCCCCGCCCTGTTGGTTCACCCGTCCAATGCCAAGGATGCAGTCAGGGCGGCGATCCTCATGAAAGCGGTGACCCCCGAACTCCACAGTCGGGCCAAGGGCTTTAGCGCTGAGGTGCAGGAGATCGCGCGGGTGCGTCGAGAGACGGCGGCGGCCAGTGAGACCCTCTTCACAGCCGAAAGCGACATTGCCGACCGCCGCGCCAAGATCGAGGCCCTGCTGCAAGAAAAGGCCGCGCTTGAACAGGCCGTGACCGCCGATGCGCAACTGGCCAGTGAGGACCTCAAGAAGCTCGCGGCACGGGCCAAGAACCTGCGCGAACTGCTTCAGGGCCTGCCACGCCAAACCAGCCCATCGGCCAAGGGTGAGCCGCAAGGCCCGTCAGCCGGACCTGAGATCCACAATAGCCGTTTCATCAATCCCTCGGCAGGCACATTGATCCGCCGCTTCGGCCAGACCGCGCCCCGCACCGGGGCGGCAGGCGGCGGGCGATCCGAAGGCTGGACCTGGCGCACCGAAAAGGGGGCCAGCGTTCGCGCGCCGACCCAAGGCACGGTGGAATATGCTGGCCCGCTCAAGGGTTGGGGGATGGTCTTGATCCTACGGCTGGGCGGTGGCTATCATCTGGTCTTGGCAGGCATGGATCAGACCACCGCTGAAGCGGGACGCACACTGTCGGCGGGCGAACCGGTGGGCCGCATGAGCGATCAAGACCGCCCGACGCCAGAGCTCTATATGGAGATCCGCCGCGACGGCTCGCCTGTTGATCCCGCCCGCTGGCTAGCGAGCCTTCGCGCACCCGGCTAGAGTCGGCCGCTGGGGCTAAATACCCGCAAATCCGCCGATCACGGACCTATTATCGTTAACCAGACTGAAATACCGAGGTTGCAGGCTCGATCTTGTCCGCACGCCCTTTCGCTTTTGGTCAAATCGGTTATCGATCTTCCCAGCACCCTGCTGATCCGGCGTCTTAGAAAAGGCGTCGTGTCCAAACAGGGTGCCTCACTCGCTATTTCAAGGTCGCCATGCGCAAGTCCCTCCTGATCGGTGTTTCCTGCTTTGTCCTCGGTGCGGGGAGCATGGCCTATATCAGTCAGAGCGCTCGGGCCTCGGCTAACGCGCCGCGCGGCGATACCTTCAGGATGCTGGAACTGTTCAGCGATGTCCTGTCCACGGTGCAGAGCCAATATGTCGCCCCCACGGACGACAAGAAGCTGATCGAAGCGGCCATCGACGGCATGCTGACCTCGCTTGATCCCCATTCAGGCTATCTCAATCCGCAAAGCCTTGCCGAAATGCGCGATCAGACGCGCGGCGAATATGGCGGGCTAGGCATTGAGGTGACCAGCGAAGAGGGCGCGGTGAAGATCATCTCGCCGATGGACGACACTCCCGCCGCGCGGGCGGGTTTGCAAGCCGGCGACTATATTACCGCAATTAATGGCCAGAGCCTTTTGGGCCTCGCCCTCAATGACGCTGTCAAGCAGATGCGCGGCAAGGCCGGCGAGGCCCTGACCCTGACGGTTGTGCGCGGCAAGACCGAACCGTTCGACGTCAAGCTGGTGCGCGAAATCATCAATGTGAAGTCGGCCAAGGCGCGGATGGAAGGCGACTATGGCTATCTGAGGGTCTCGGCCTTCAACGAAAAGACCACCGCCGAGGCGACCGCCGCCCTGCAAGAGCTGATGGCCAAGAACCCCAATATGAAGGGTCTGGTCCTTGACCTGCGCAACAATCCCGGCGGCCTGCTCGATCAAGCGATCGGCATTTCCGACATGTTCCTCAGTGGCGGCGAAGTGGTGTCTCAGCGCGGGCGCGATGCCAAGGACATTGAGCGCTACAATGCGCAAGCGGGCGACCTGACCGGCGGCCTGCCCATGACCGTGCTGATCAATTCCGGCTCAGCCTCGGCGGCGGAAATCGTTGCCGGCGCCCTGCAAGACCGCAAGCGCGCGGAACTGGTTGGTCTAACCAGCTTTGGTAAGGGCTCGGTCCAGACGGTCATCCCCCTTCGCGGCGGTGCCGACGGCGCCCTCAAGCTGACCACGGCGCGCTATTACACCCCCTCGGGCCGCTCGATCCAAAAGACCGGCATCGAGCCAGACCTTGAGGTGGCGGTCAGTCAAGAACAGGCCGAACTGCTGGCCAACCGGACCTTCCAATTTAGTGAGGCCAGCTTCTCCAATGCGCTCGACGCCCAAGAGGGCAAGATCCGCCGTGGGGCCCATAAGCCTGCCGAAGCGCCGCCCGCTGGGTTTGATCTGAAAACCGGTGACTTCCAGCTCACGCGCGCCATCGATGTGCTGAAAAATGGCGGCGTGGCCAAGACGCCGAAAATACCAACCCCTGCGGCCAAACCCACCATGGCCGAGCTGCTAGCCCCCAAGACCCCGGCTGCGGCAGGCCCAGCTAAGGCATCCGCTCCAGCCGTGGCGGCAGCAAAGCCTAAGCCCTAGACGCGAATATCGAGCAGCGATCCTGGCCGTAGGATTCGAGCAGGGCGCGCGGC
>CANFKD010000098.1 GCA_947447115.1 Caulobacteraceae bacterium | reverse complement strand
GCAGGCTGAAATAGACGGTCCCGCCCTGCTGCACGATTTTGGATAGGGTTTCGTAGGTCATGCCCGCCTCACCTTAGGTTTTCGCCGGCATCGGCCTTGTAGGTCGTAAAATCGACCGTGGTGCCGAGCATCTGCAGATAGGCAATCAGTGCGTCCATATCGCTGATCCTGTCGGGCTGGCCGTCAAAGTCGCGCTGATTGACCTTTGGGCCATAGCGCTTTTTCAGGGCCGTGCCCCCCGAGGCGAAGGGATCGGCCTGGGTTTCCAAATCGGTCACCGCATTGGCAATCATGGCGTCGCTATAGGGCACACCCACCGTACGCTGAGCGCGGAGCTTGTCGGCAATATCGCGGTAGTCGAGGTCCTTCTTGGCCAAGAACGCGTAGGGAGGCATGACCGATTCCGGCACCACGGCCCTTGGATTGGTCAGGTGATCGATCTGCCAGCCATCAGAATATTTGCCGCCGACACGGGCCAGATCGGGGCCGGTCCGTTTGGAGCCCCACTGGAAGGGATGGTCGTACATGCTTTCAGCCGCAAGACTGTAATGGCCGTACCGTTCAACCTCGTCGCGCAGGGGGCGGATCATCTGCGAGTGGCAGACATAGCAGCCCTCACGCACATAGATGTCGCGACCGGCCAGTTCGAGCGGTGTGTAGGGACGGATGCCATCCACCTTCTCGATGGTGCTTTCTAGATAGAACAGAGGCGAGATCTCGACTAAGCCGCCGATGGCGACCACGACCAATATGCCGATCACCAGCAGGAGGGAGTGGCGCTCAAGTTTTTTATGGTGCTTCCACATGGTGCGCGCCCCCTATTGCGCTGCCGCCGTGCCCGTGGGAACGGGACCGGAAGCTGCGGGTTGAACCAGAACGGCATTTGTTTCGAGGGCGGCAACATCGCCTCGGATCGTGCGCCAGACATTATAGACCATGATCAAGGTGCCCGAGAGGTAGAGCAGGCCCCCTAAGGCGCGGACCATGTTGGCCACATGTTTGGCTTGGACGGTCTGGACGAAGGAATAGGCCAAGAAGCCTTCGGACGTATATTCACGCCACATCAGGCCTTCCATGATCCCCGACACCCACATGGCGGCGATGTAGAGCAGGATGCCGATGGTCGCGATCCAGAAGTGCCACTCGACCAGACGGTCCGAATAGAGGCGTGGACGCTTCCACAGCCACGGCACCAGGCAATAGATCGCGCCAAAGGACACAAAGCCAACCCAGCCCAGAGCGCCGGAGTGAACATGGCCGATGGTCCAATCGGTATAGTGTGACAGGGCATTGACCGCCCGAACACTCATGACCGGCCCTTCAAAGGTCGACATGCCGTAGAAGGCGAGGCTTGCGATCAACATGCGCATCACCGCATCGGTGCGCAGCTTGTCCCAGGCCCCCGACAGGGTCATCAGGCCATTGATCATACCGCCCCAACTGGGCATCCACAGCATGATCGAGAAGGTCATGCCCAGGGTCTGAGCCCACTGAGGCAAGGCTGTGTAATGGAGGTGGTGCGGACCGGCCCAGATGTAGATGAAGATCAGGGCCCAGAAGTGGACGATGGACAGCCGGTAGGAATAGACCGGCCGCTCCGCCCGTTTGGGGATGAAATAGTACATGATGGCCAAGAAGCCAGCGGTCAGGAAGAAGCCCACCGCATTGTGGCCGTACCACCACTGAACCAATGCATCCTGCACCCCGGAGAACAGCGAATAGCTGTGGCTCGACAGGGGCGAGACCGGCACGGCCAGATTATTGACGATATGGAGCATGGCCACAGTGACGATGAAGGCCAGATAGAACCAGTTGGCCACATAGATGTGCGGCTCTTTGCGCTTCCAGATCGTGCCGAGGAAGACCAGCAGATAGGTCACCCAAACGATGGTCAGCCAAATATCGACATACCATTCCGGCTCGGCATATTCGCGGCTCTGGGTCACGCCCATCAGATAGCCGGTCGCCGCTAGGATGATGAACAGCTGATAGCCCCAGAACACGACCCAAGGGGCGATGCCGCCTGCCAGCCGCGCCTTACAGGTGCGCTGGACCACATAGAAGGAGGTAGCAATGAGGACGTTGCCGCCAAAGGCGAAGACCACGGCTGAGGTGTGAAGCGGCCGCAACCGGCCAAAGTTCAACCAGCCCAATTCGGGGAAATAGAACAGGTTGGGCCAAGACAGCTGCGAGGCGATAACCACCCCGACCAGCATGCCGACGACGCCCCAGAAGAGCGAGGCAATGACACCGGCGCGGATGACGCCATCTTCATATTTGTCTTCGCTTTGAACAAATCGGTCCGCTGAAATGCCAATCACCAAGACCGCTAGGGCGAGGGTAAAGGCGGCCATAAAGATATAGGCGTGAACCATGAACCGTGGGTCATGGGTGCGGGACGCCATGAAGATGGTTATGAAGACACCAAGGCCTAGAAGGCCAGCGAGGAGGCCAGCGCCAGAAGTAGCTGTGCCCTTGGGCCCGTCGATTGCCGCCATTGTGCTCCCCCGCCATGCGCAAGACTGACGTAAAGTGACAGCCTAAAATCCCTATTCCATTTATGGGTAATTGCCGCTATCCGACGAGTTGTCGCACATGCGGTTTTGCCCGCGTGGATTGCCTTGCGCAGTGGGTGCTTTGAGCGCCCATTTGACACGCAGATTGGGCGTGGTGTTGACGCTAGGCTGACCCTCGAAATAGGGCCCCGACAGTCGCTCGGGTGGATTCGAATGAGGGTGTAGATGGCCGTGAACAGACACGAAATGCCATATATTAAGGCTCACCGCGCGCGGACCCTATTGTCTATCGGCCTGCTGACAGGAGGGCTGATAAGTGCTTTCACGGCAGTGATCGGAGCCAAAGCGGGCGCGATGCAGGTCGGTTGGTGTTTGGGCGTCGCGCCGATGACGTGGCTATCAATGGTCGGGCACTGTCCTTGGTGCTACAGCGCATTGGCCCTGATCGGCGCGTCCGCAGCCCTATGGCCGGAGCCGATGCGGGTGCCCATAAAGATTTAGGCCCCGAACGGTGAGGTTCAGGGCCCATCTATCTTCTTCTTCGAGAGGGTGAGGTCTAGAACTCTTCCCAGCCCTCGTCAGAGGCTGACGGTGCAGATTTGCGAACCGGTGCAGGGGCTGCCGAGGGCCTACTGGCAAAGGTCGGTGCAGGCCGAGCAGCGGGTCTGCTGGGCGCGCGGCTGGTCGCAAGGGTGGCCACTTCGCCATAGTTGAACCGGCCAATCAGGGCCTGAAGATTGGTGGTCTCGTCGGCCAACTGGCGGCTGGCGGCGGTGGATTGCTCGACCATGGCGGCATTTTGCTGGGTCACCTGATCCATCTGAACGACGGTGGTATTGACCTCTTGCAGGCCGATGGACTGCTCTTCGGCCGAGGCGGCGATCTGGGAGACCAGATCATTGATCTCGGCGACCTCTTCAACGATCCGCTTCAAGGCTTGGCCGGTCTGACCCACCAGATCCACGCCCGCAGCGACTTGACGCGAACTTTCGCTGATCAGGCCCTTGATCTCCTTGGCCGCTTCGGCAGAGCGCTGAGCCAAGGCCCGCACTTCGGAGGCGACAACGGCAAAGCCACGGCCCGCATCACCGGCGCGGGCGGCCTCAACCCCGGCATTAAGGGCCAGAAGGTTGGTTTGGAAGGCGATCTCGTCAATAACGCCGATGATCTGGGTGATCTGACGCGAGGAGGATTCGATCTCGCTCATGGCCGCGACGGCTTGGCTGACAATCACGCCGGACTGTTCAGCCCCGGTCTTGGCGGAATTGACCGCCCGCTTGGCTTGGATTGCCCCTTCGGACGAGCGACGCACAGTGGCGGTAATTTCGCCCAGAGCGGCTGCGGCCTGTTCCAAGCTGGCGGCTTGGTTTTCCGTGCGCCGTGACAGGTCGTCCGAGGCCATCGAGATTTCATTGGTCCCGGACCGAATGCCGTCTGACGCCTGCCCGATCACCGACATGGTGTTCTGAAGCTGATCCATCGCACCGTTAAAGTCGTTTTTGAGCTGTTGATAGTGAGCGGCAACGGTTTGGGTCAGGCGTGTGGTGAGGTCGCCGCCGGACAGCTCCGCTAACGCCTTGGCCAAGGCGTCAACCAGCGCCGACTGCTGCTGCTCCGCCTCGGCAAGGGCGGCCTCCTTGGCCTTACGCTCGTCGTCCAAGGCTTCGATATAGATGGAGATGCTGAAGTCCATGTCCAAAAGGACGGCCTTAATCAGGGCCACAATCGGATCGGCCAGATCAGCGTCCTTGAGCGGCTTGGTCAGCAAGCCGCCCTTGGGCAGTCGTTCCTTCAAGGTGGCGCGGATCAGTTGTTCGGTGATCAGGGCATAGCCGCCGATGTACCAGCGGGGCTCTAGGCCGATGCGGGCATGAACCTGACCAATGGTGCGGACGCTGCGCACATAGTCGTCATTGAAATCGGCCGACGAGATATTGGCCCAGTGCCGCTGCTGACGCGCACCGGCGCTTTCGATGGCGCGGTCGTCGCTGAAGAAGCGCTTGACCTCAGGATATTGCCGAACCTGACCATAGAACGTCTCAAGGGCACCCGGTAACGTCCGCTCAATGATGGGCTTGATGGACCGCAAGGCCCTTCCGCTCGGCTCGTCGAGGCGCATGAAGCTCATACGTTGAGTCAGGTCGTAATTGGTCGTCATGGCAAAGGCCCCAGGTTGCCAGCAAGGCTGGACTCATCGCGGTCGCCCGATTTAAATAGGACGGGCTTGATTAAAACTCAGTAAATTAAATGAACTCTAATGTTCAGAATCAAAATAGAGCTCCCAATATCAATTATCATTTAATGTAATAAATATCAGGGGAACCATATAATTTTTCCATCAATTTGCAAAAATGCAATTTAAATTTTGGAAATATAGATAAATAATGAGAAAAATTAGTGGTTAATTCGATCTTTTTCAAAGTATATGAGTTGTAACTTTCGATATTATGCCGATATCGTGTCGGTCTTAGGCTCCAGATTAGAGTAATTAAAAGTATTTCATTTTGATATCTATCGCTTCTGTGTAAACGGTCAGGCCGATCTGTAAGGGCCAAAAGGGGCGGGTGACCTTCGCCACGCCGCCCCTCGAAGTGCAAATCAGGGTTACCGATTCACCTGCCGGCTGCCCCTACTTGAAAAGGCTTAGCATAATCTGCGTTGATGAGTTCGCGATCGCCAGGGCTTGGACCCCGAGCTGTTGGCGTGTTTGTAGAGATTGTATCTTGGCACTTTCCTTCGCCAGGTCTGCATCCACCAGGTTGCCAATACCGTTGTCGATGCTGTCTTGCAGCTTGTTGATGAAGGTGAGGTGCATATCCAGCGCCTTTGATCCGGTGCCGAGCTTGGCCAAGGCCGTACTGACCTTGCCGATGGCCGTGTTGACGGTGGCGATCATGGCCAAGGCCGTTGACGATGTGTTGGACTGAAGGCTAGCCGTGCTGCCGATACCTGTGAGGTTCGCGCTGCCCAGAGCCAGGGATTGAGCCGGAACGGTCAGGCGGTTGGTCCCGGCCGCGTTGGCCAGCGCCTGAATGCTGGCGCCGCCGGTCTTGATCATGTTGGAGCCGTTAAATTCGGCGTTATCGACCGTCTTGCTGATCTGATCGCGAAGGGCCTTGAAGTCGACATTTAGGGATTCGCGGCTGGCCGTATCGAGCGTCGTATCGGAAGCGGCGAGGGCCTTTGCTTTCATCTGCAGGAGAAGATCTGAAATCGAACCTGCAGCCGCCATCGCCACGTCAATGGTCGATTGTCCGCGATGCAAAGAGTCACGAACGGCATCCAATGATTTTGAATTCGCACGCATCGATTGAGCGATGGCCCAAGTCGATCCGTTATCTTTGGCGCTGTCGACCTTGTGGCCAGTGGAGATGCGGGTTTGGCTAATAGCAAGATCTGCGCCCGTGGCGTTCAGATTTTGCAGGGCAATCATTGCTTGCCCGTTCGTGTTAACGCTGTTCAGCGCCATGACGATATTCCTTTTTCGAGGTGTCCGGGCTCATTTTAAGTCCGGGGGCATTTTGCCCTATGGCAGGAGCAGAAGTTCAACTCGAGAGTTATCACTACCGTCCAGTACCTCGATGGCTATCACAAGCTATCGAAACTGCGCAAGTCTTAAATTACGATTTTTTGCAAAAAAGTTTGAGGTCACTGACCTTGTGAATTTCGACCCAAGACAGCTCATCATCGTCGGCATTGGTATAGCTATAGACAACCAAGACGTCGGATCGACCGGGGTATGAAACTCGGTATATCTGATTGAAACTAAACATATCTCCGACCCGGCACTGGAGGCGCGGTTTCAGGTCCGCGCTGGCAAAAACCTGTTCGGCGGTGAACAGGCAGCCCGAATAGAAGATGCCAAAACAGCCCTTTCCAGGCATGCCTGGAGAAATTTCGATCCAGCGGGGCCCAAGGGACATGGGCTGGTCGGTCATCAGTTTCAGGGTCCACCCCGTCTCGCGCCGCCGCCGTCGCAGCGCCACGGGTGCTGTGCCTTGGGTATGAATACGGGCCAAGGCTTGGCGCATAAAATCGCCCTGTTGGGTGCGACCGGGCTTGTCTGACAGCCAGATGAGCGAGGACTGAAGCTCGGGCTCCCAGTCAAAGCGGGTCCCGGATTTGGGCATCAGGTCGACAATGAGGTCCGACATCTCAACAGCGGGCTGATGGGTCAGGAGGGGCCTTTGCAGCCGGGCAATATGATCTTTTAGCCCGTGAGACGGCGCGGCCAAGGCGGGCACCGATGGCGCAGCCGCCATAAGGATCAACAGCGATCCAAGCAGAGAGGCGCCTAGACGATCTCTCACGGCATTTGCTTCTGAAACGGCACTTTGAGACTGCGCAAATCGCCCTTCAGCTTGGCTAGGTTCGATGGTGTTGGAGCGGGCAGAGGGAATCGAACCCTCACGACAAGCTTGGGAAGCTCGCAGGCTACCACTACATCATGCCCGCCTAGGGTCTGTTCTAGACAATCCAATCTGGCTTGTCAGCAACCGGTTTTGTTGACGAGACGATCTGTCCGGCGCACGATCAGAAAAAACATCCTATGGAGACGCGCCATGGCTGACGGCCATTCCCCCTCGACTGAATCTGCTAAGTTCCATGCCATGACCGAAGGCACGGCTGACGATTGGAACATCATCGGCAAGGCCATGGCCCCCTTCGTCAAGGACCTGCCCAATCGGGTCCTGTCGCACCTGAAGATGCTCGACGGGGACTGTGGCGGTTTCGCTGTCGACCGACTGGAGCACAGCCTGCAAACCGCGACCCGCGCCTTCAAGGACGGCCGCGACGAGGAATATGTCGTCTGCGCCCTGCTGCACGATATGGGCGACATTCTCGGCCCTCGGAACCATGCCGACATTGGCGCGGCGATCCTCAAGCCCTTTGTCAGCGAGCAGAACCACTGGATGGTTGAGCAGCACGGCATTTTCCAGGGCTATTATTTCTTCCACTATATCGGCCTAGACCGTGAGGCCCGCGAACAGCATCGCGGCCATCCGGCCTTTGAGCACACCGCGCAGTTCTGTCACCTCTATGATCAGGCCGCGTTCGATCCGGCCTATGAGAGCATGCCCCTCAGCGCCTTTGAGCCGATGGTTCATCGGGTCTTTTCGACCGTAAAACGCTCGATCTACGTCAGGTCCGAGGCTTAAAATCACGCGTTGGCTTCAAAGCCATCGCCAAAGCCTTGCGAAGCAGGCCGGTTCGGGGCAATCCCGACCCGGTAACGCTCGACTCTGGCACATCTATGAATTCGAGGACTGGAAATGGCCCTGCAAACCTTCGTCAATACCTTTGCCGGTAACCCCCTCAATCGGGTCAGCGACCGACGTACCGACGAGGCTTGGTTGGCCGAAAAGCTGGCCGATCCCAGTTCCTTGGCGGTCGCCATCTGGAACGGCAAGCCCTTGGTTGAGAATGGGGCCGCGCCCAAGAGCGTCCAAATTGCTTACCTGCGCGCCAGCTTGGCCGGGGAACTGGCTGGTGGCCAAGAGCGTTTGGCCTTTATGGGTCTTTGGAAAGAGACCGCCGTCTTTGCCGTCGACCTAGAAGGCGGCGCTGATCCGGCAGAAGGGCCATTGAACGGGCTGGGTCGGTTCGAAGATCTGCGCGCCGTGGCGCCGCGCTTGCCTGCGACAGATGCCGCGATCCTATCAACGGCCAAGAGCCTCTTTGAATGGCGCCGTCGTCATAAGTTCTGCTCGGCCTGTGGCCAGCCCAGCGAAGTGCGCGAGGGCGGCTGGAAGCGGGCCTGCCCCTCCTGCAAGGGCGAGCATTTCCCGCGCACGGACCCTGTGGTGATCATGTTGCCGGTCTTTGGTGAGCGCTGCCTCTTGGGCCGCCAAGCCATCTGGCCCAAGGGCATGTTCTCGGCTCTGGCGGGCTTTTTGGAGCCCGGCGAATCGATTGAAGAGGCCTGCGCCCGCGAGGTCATGGAAGAGTCGGGTCTAACCGCCCTGTCGGTGCGCTATCACTCCACCCAGCCTTGGCCCTATCCCTCCAGCCTGATGATCGGCCTGATCGCCGAGGTCAGCGATGATGAGGCCACGCCCGATCAGACCGAGCTGGAAGAGGTACGCTGGTTCAGCCGCGATGAGGCTGCGGCCCTGCTCAAGGGCGACCTGCCGGGCGTCTTCGCCCCGCCGCCCATGGCCATTGCCCACACTATTCTGAAGGCGTGGGTCGAAGGCTTCTAACCACGGTCGCGGAAGGGGTCGGCGGGATAGACGCCGAGGACCTCAAACCGGTCGGTGAAGAAGCCCAGCTCTTCAAAGGCTAGCCCCATGGCCGCATCTTCGGGGCGACCATCGACCTCGGCATAGAACATGGTGGCGGTGAAGGCCCCGTCCTCCATATAGCTTTCCAACTTGCTCATATTGACGCCATTGGTCGCAAAGCCGCCGAGCGCCTTATAGAGCGCGGCGGGAAGGTTGCGCACGCGGAAGACAAAACTGGTGACGCAGCGCTCAGTGCTCTTGGGGGCGGGGGGCGCAGGGTCTGCCGTCATCACCAAGAAGCGGGTGGTATTGTGGGCGGCGTCCTCAATATCCTGTTGCAGAATATCCAGACCATAGAGCTCCGCCGCCATGCGCGAGGCAATGGCCGCTTGGGTCGGGTCAGGATTGGCCGCAAGAAACCGGGCCGCGCCTGCCGTATCGCCAACAATATGGGCCGTCAGCCCGTGCGACCGGATCACCTTGCGACATTGGGCCAGCGCCATCACATGGCTGGAGACCTCGCGCACCTGTTCCAAGCTTACGCCGCGATTGGCGAGCAGTTGGTGGTGAATGGGCATGAACCGCTCACCGATGATCTTCAGGCCTGAAGAGGGCAAGAGGTGATGGACATCGGCCACGCGCCCCGCCACCGAATTTTCAACCGGGATCATGGCCAGAGCGCAGGCCCCGCTGCGCACCGCCTCAAAGGCCTCGTCAAAGGTCGGGCAGGGCACGGCCTCATAGCCTGGAAAATGCAACGAGCAGGCTTCGTGGCTGTTGGCGCCGAGTTCGCCTTGAAAGGCGATCTTTGGAAGGGACGTCATGGGCGACTGATCCGGTTAGAGTTGGGCCGCAAAGGCGCAGGCGGCCTCAAGGTCCGAAGGGGTATCCACCGAGATGGGGAAACTGTCCACCACCGAGGCCCAGATCGACAGGCCCATTTCAAGGGCCCGAAGCTGTTCTAGCCGTTCTAACCGCTCCAAAGGCGAGGGCGCTGCCGCGTGAAACCGCAGCAGGGCCTCGCGGCGATAGGCATAGATGCCGATATGGAGCCAGACCGGCGCATCGCCATAGAGGGTCGAGCGGGTGAAATAGAGCGCCCGTCCTCTGCGGTGCTGTTCGTCCATCGTCATCACCGCCTTGGGCAGATCGGGATCAGCACGATCAGCGGGCTTGGTCTCGGGTGCGATCAGGGTGGCAATGTCGCAGGCGGGCTCTGCGGCCAGAAGGTCAGTGCAGGATGCGATGGCGCTGGGGGCAATGAAGGGAATATCACCCTGAAGGTTGACCACCACATCATGAGCGCCCTTGGGGTCCAAGACGTCTAGGGCCGCGAGAATCCGGTCAGAGCCTGACGGCAGGTTCGGATCGGTCAGAACCGCCCGCCCGCCCGCCGCCTCAACCGCATCGACAATGGCCTGATCGCCCGCCGCTACGGCGACGGGACCGGCGTTGGCAGCCTCGGCTTGTCGCAGGACCCGAACGATCATCGGTACCACGCCGATCATGGCCAGAGGCTTGCCTGGCAAGCGTGTTGCGGCGAGCCTGGCGGGGATGATGATGATTGGGTTCATGGGCAAGATTCCGAAACCTTAGGGGCGGTGCACATCTTCTATTGAATTCATACCAAACACAGCGGTATTTGCGACCAATTGGCGCGCCTCATGGACCTGTCGCTCTGACGGGCCAATTGGAACGTTGCACGAGCGGCGGTAGCGTGTAAGAGACGCGAACGCAAGAACAGGGCGTGGATTCCCTTTGGGGATTGGTGCCTGCTGAGAGGGCTTACGAAAGAACATGAGCGACCTAGGCTTCAACAAGATCGCTGGCGCCGTATTGGCGACTGGACTGGCCATTGTCGGCCTCAAAGAATTGACGAGCATCGTCTATAAGGTCGAGCCGGCTGAAAAGCCCGGCT
>CANFKD010000097.1 GCA_947447115.1 Caulobacteraceae bacterium | reverse complement strand
TCTTGACCTTTGGCCTGATCGTGCTGTTCAGACTTGAGTTCACCTTGACCATGATCGCCGCGATCTTGACCATCATCGGCTATTCAATGAACGATACGGTGGTTGTGTTCGACCGTCTTCGCGAAAATCTTCGGAAATATAAGAAGATGCCGCTTCGCGATGTGATCAACCTGTCGATCAACGAGACCCTGTCCCGGACGATCATCACCGGTGTGACCGCCATCTTGGCCCTGTCCGGTCTGGCGATCTTTGGCGGTGAGGCCCTGCACGGGTTCTCTATCGCGTTGATCTTCGGCATCGTGATCGGAACCTATTCATCGGTCTATGTCGCTTCGCCGATCATCCTTCTGTGGGGCGTGAAGCGCAACGACGACGCTGAGCCCATCGCCACGGTCCTCAAGGGCTAGGGTCTTGCGTCACCCGCCATCCATTGATGCCTATGGCGGCGGAGGCTTTCGCGTCTCTGGCCAGCGCCATGAGGGCTCGCTGCTGATCCTCGATGATGCGGCCCAACCTTGGCTGGCGACAAGCCTAGAGGCCCTGACCCCGGATGACCTCGCGCAGGTCTTTGCGGCGACGACGGGTACGGTGGAGTTTGTGTTGCTCGGAACCGGCGCGGTGCAGGCCCTACCACCCCGGTCTGTGCGTGAGGCCTTGCAGCGGGCGGGCATTGGTCTGGAGTTCATGGACACCGCCACAGCCGCCCGAATGTACAATGTCTTGGCCGCTGAGGGGCGACGATTAGCGGCCGCCCTGATCGCCATTTAGGCACGCTGTTCATTCCCCCTTCCATGGGCGCGACAAATCGCCGTATATTGCACCTCTAATCGAGGCTCCTGTGGGCTTCTTGGGAGGACAACATGGCAGGTCTGCTGCAAAACTTTAGAAACACCGTCATCGTCAGTGTCGTCTTGGCTCTGATCTTGGTCGCCGGTTACCGCGTCCATCACGCCAGCGCTGATGCCATCTTCTGGCAGGGCGTGTTTCGTCTGATCCACGTCTTTGCCGGCATCCTGTGGATCGGCCTGCTGTACTATTTCAACTTCGTTCAGATCCGCATGATGCCAAGCGTCCCGGCTGAGCTGAAGGCGGGCGTGACCAAGTACATTGCCCCTGAAGCCCTGTTCTGGTTCCGTTGGGCCGCTGTGGCCACCCTGCTGGCCGGTATCGTGCTGGCGTGGAACCGTGGCTATCTGGTTCAAGCCTATACGCTGGGCGCGCTGGAAGGCTTTGCCAATCCCCAGACCGTGTTCATCGGCGTGGGCATGTGGATGGCGACGATCATGTTCTTGAACGTCTGGCTGTTCATCTGGCCAAACCAGAAGATCGCTCTGGGCCTTGTTGAGGCTGATGCCGACGCAAAGGCCAAGGCCGGTCGTACCGCCATGCTGTTCAGCCGCACCAACCTGCTGCTGTCGATCCCCATGCTGGTGACCATGACCATGAACCAAACCCTGTTCGGCTAAGATCAGGATCAATCAATCAAGGGGCCTGCTGGCAACGGCAGGCCCCTTTTTTGTTGGCTCAATCGGACCATTTCCCAACCATGACGGACGATATTGACAGCCTGATCAAGCGCGTGGACCCCGACCGGTGGCTGGCCAGCCGGCTGATTGCCGATCCGCAGGCGCGCGCTGACGTGCTGGCCATCCTCGCCTTTGACCACGAGTTGGCCAAGGTCCGCGATCTGGTCAGTGATGCCTTTATGGGCGAAATCCGCCTGACCTGGTGGTCTGAGGCCCTTGATGAGATGGCCCGTGGCCTCGCGCCGAGGGCTCACCCTGCGGCCCTCGGCTTGGCCGATGTGCTCGAACGTCATGATCTGTCCCTGGTGCTGCTCAACAGCCTGATCGAGGCACGGATTGATGATCTGGGCCGCACGATGCTGGACAGTGAAGAGGCGGTGCTGGCCCATGTCGATGCCACGCAGGTGGTCTATAGCGCGCTCGCCCTGTCGATCCTGTCTCCCGACACAGACCCTCACGCCATCCGAAGCGCGGCGCGGGCCTATGGGGTTGGGGCGCTGCTTGGGGCTGGCCGGTTGTCACCCGATTTGGCGCAAGGCTGGGCGAGGGGGCGGATTGACTACGACCTCAAGGCGGCGCGCACGGCCTTAGCCGATCTGCCCGTTGCGGCCTTTCCCGCCATTGCCCATGCGTCCTTGGCGCGGTCCTACGGTGCGGGCAAGAGACCCGGACCCTTCTCAAAATCGCTGCGGATCTTCTTGGCCAGCCTGACGGGCCAGGTCTAACCCTGCAGCCAGGTTTCCAGATCGGCCAGAGCGCGCACGCTCATGAGCCGCTTCTTGGCCCGCCCCCGTTCCTTGAGGGGGAGTTTCTTGCCCTCATGGTCGATCTTGGGCGGTTCCATTGGCGGCAAGAGGCCGTAATTGATATTCATCGGCTGGAACGCGCCGCCCTCGAGGTGTCCGCCGGTAATATGGTCGATCAGGGCGCCTAGCGCGGTCGTGGGCGGCGGCGGGGCCAATTCCTGACCCAGCGCCTGCGCGGCGGCAAAGCGCCCGGCCAGCAGGCCGATAGCGGCACTCTCGACATAGCCCTCAACGCCCGTGACCTGCCCGGCAAAGCGAAGGCGCGGCTGCGCCTTGAGCCGAAGGGCCGTGTCGAGCAGGCGAGGGGAGTTGATGAAGGTGTTGCGGTGCAGGCCGCCAAGCCGCGCGAACTGGGCGTTCTCGAGGCCGGGGATCATGCGGAACACATCGGCCTGAACGCCGTGCTTCAGCTTGGTCTGGAACCCAACCATATTGTAGAGCGTGCCCAAGGCATTGTCTTGACGCAGCTGGATAATGGCGTGGGCCTTGACCAGCGGATCGCGTGGATTGGTCAGGCCGACGGGCTTGAGCGGCCCCCAGCGCAGGGTCTCATGACCGCGTTCGGCCATGACCTCGATGGGCAGGCAGCCGTCGAAATAGGGCACATTCTCCCATTCCTTGAACTCGGTCTTGGGACCGTCGAGCAGGGCCTGAATGAAGGCCTCATATTGCTCCTTGTTCATGGGGCAGTTGATATAGGCCGCCTTGTCGCCGCCGGGGCCTTCCTTGTCATAGCGCGACTGACGCCACGCAATGTCCATATTGATACTGTCCGTATGGATGATCGGGGCAATGGCGTCGAAAAAGGACAGTTGCCCCTCGCCGGTCAGGTCCAAGATGGCTTGCGACAGAGCCGGGGTGGTCAGGGGACCGGTCGCGACAATGACATTGTCCCAGTCCGCTGGCGGCAGGCCCTCGACCTCTTCGCGTAGAATGGTGATCAGGGGGTGGGCTTCGAGCCGGGCGGTGACGGCCGCCGAAAAGCCCTCCCGGTCCACGGCCAATGCGCCGCCCGCAGGCACCTGATGGATGTCGGCAGAGCTGAGGATGATCGAGTGGCAGCGGCGCATCTCGGCATGGAGCAGGCCAACGGCATTATGTTCCCAATCGTCCGACCGGAACGAGTTGGAACAGACCAGTTCGGCCAGTCCCTCGGTCTGATGGGCCTCGGTGCCGCGCACGGGGCGCATCTCGTGCAGGATGACCGGCACGCCCGCCTCAGCCGCCTGCCAGGCCGCCTCTGAACCGGCCAAGCCGCCGCCGATGATGTGAATAGGATCAATAGACATGACGGCCTTATAGCCGCTAAACCAACGGTGTTGAACTCAATCTGCGCTCAGGCCCTTGGTCCTTCAGAAGCAAGGTGAAACCGTGTCTCAGGAACTCCCCCTCGGCCCCATCCTCGCCGCCGGTTTTGCCAATGTTAGGAGGGTCTGGACGAAGGCGCTTGTGCCCTTGGCCTTGGTCGCAGCAATCCCAACAGCCTTTGCCTTTGTTGACCCGGTCAAATTGAGGCCACAGAATTTCCTCGTCTTTGTGTCGTTTTTGATCGTTAGCCTCATCTGGTTCGTCATCGCAACGGGGCTGGCCTACCGGCTGGCCGCTAACGAAGCGCCGCCGCAAAAAATCCGGTTGAGCCTTTTGGGTCTTCAATGGGGCACGATGGAAGAGCGTTACCTGATCTCGTCCCTGTTTGTGGGCCTGATTAACGCCTTTTATCTTATCCTCGTAGTGTTTCTGGTCCTCGTTTTTGCCGCCATCATTTCTTACGGACGCGGACAAGGCCTGACCATGAAGGGCATGCCCGCTATTTTAAATGAGCTTGGTTCCGTTGGATTCGGTGCGGTCGTTTTCGCTGCGATATTAGGATTGCTTGGCTGGATTTGGCTTATGGTACGCCTATCGTTGAGCCAAGTTGTCAGTCTTTACAGCGGCAGGGTTCAAGTCCTCTCATCGGCCTCTATGACCAAGGGTCGGGTCTTGGCGTTGCTTTTGCCGTTAATTATGGTGGTTCTATTGGCCACCCGGTTGACGTTCAACCTGTCTGGGCCCTCCAGAATTGCCCTAACGATTGCTTCGGGTTTCTGGACCATATTCGTCCAAATTCCTTTTTCAGCGGGGGTTTTCGCCTCTATTTACCAAAGGCTGAAACCAGCGGATAAGGAAGGGAGTGACCGACCAGATTCGGCGCTGGGGAATGGTTCAAATGACGGCGTTTTCACCGACTGACGTGGCTTTTGAAGGGTTCCGGTTGACGCGAGAGCGGCCCGTGACCCTGTCGATCTGGTCTGGCTTCTATTTCTTGGTCAGCCTGACCATGGCGATCTTTATGATCCTGTCGGTTGGCCCGGAATTTACGGCGCTCGAACAGGCCGCCCAGAGCGGTGGTGATCCCCAGCAGTCCATCGATACACTGATGAAGCTGCTGCCCTTCTATGCGGTGTCATTCCCGGTGGGGATCTGTGTGATGGCGATCTTTGCCTGCGCCGTGTTCCGCATCGTGCTGGGCCGTCCCGGCGGCGTCGTGGCCCATCTGGCCCTTGGCGAAGATGAGTTCCGTCTGATGGCCGTCACCCTTGCGGTCAGCCTGTTGATGATGGCGGCCATGTTCGGCATTGCCCTGATCATCGGTATGATCGTTGGCATTGCGACCGCCATTGCCCCGCCACTCGCGCCCTTGCTGGGCACAGTTGGTGGTCTAGCGGCCTTTGCAGGTATGATTTGGGTCGCGGTGCGCCTGTCGCTTTGTGGCCCAATGACCTTTGCTGAGCGCCGGATCGTTGTGTTTCGCGCCTGGTCGGTGACCCGCAACCACTTCTGGCAACTGTTCGGAGCCTATATCCTCGCCTTTGTGATGGGCATTGTTGCAGCCCTGATGGCCTATATCGTCTTCGTCGCCTTGGCCGGAGTGATCATGACCGCCTTGGGAGGCTCCTTGGCCGATGTGGGGCAACTGTTCCGGCCCGACTTCTCGTCCATCGGGGCCTTCTTCACGCCCGCCATGATCCTCTATCAACTGTTCGGCGCGACCATTACGGCGATCTATTATGCCGTCGTGCTGGCCCCTCAGGCGATGGCCTATGCCGCTCTGGTCGACTATCACGGCGATCCAGAGGGCTAGACGGTTCGCTCCGTTCTAGGCGGCGGCGCTTGGGCGCGCCGTAACGCGGGTGTGCCAGTCGCGTAGGCGCTTGGCCTCCTCGGGCATCGGCAAACCAATCCAATCGGCGAAATCGACTGTCGTCAGGGCGGCAATGTCGGCCATGGTGTAGCTATGGCCATGGATGAAGTCGTGACCTTCCAATTCCCGGTCCATCCATAACATAGCGCGGGCCACGGCCTCGCGGTTGGACTCGCCGAAATCCTTGAACTGGGTCAAGAGCTTGGCCGTGTAGGGATGGGCGTGACGCCAGAAATTGCCGACCGGGTTCATCAGTTGAAACTCGACCCGGCGGATCGCCATATCGATCTTGGCCACCTCGAGCGGGGTGGTGCCAAACAGCGGCTTGTCCGGATGGATGCCCTCGAGATAGCGGCAGATCGAGATGGTTTCGGTGATGATCTCGCCATCATCCAGCTCTAAGACCGGGATCTGCCCGAGCGAGTTCTTGGCAACAAAGTCGTCTGCCTTGTGCTCACGCTGCATCATATTGACGAGGGTCTCGGGCAGATCGATGCCCTTCTCCGCAAGGAAGATCCGCACGCGGCGCGGATTGGGAGCAGGGTTCGGGGCACCATAGAGCTTCATGTTCGTTTCCTTGCGAAGGGGTTGGGGCATCCTCGGATTTCGCGTGAGGAAAAACAAGGCCCTCACTTAGGCCCCCTCCTCCCTTGAGGGGGAGAGGGTTGGGAGTGGGGGGGGCATCGACTATCCTCACCGCGTCATTGCGAGCGCAGCGAAGCAACCCAGGGGACTGGCGCGGACCTGAATTGATGATCCCCTGGGTTGCTTTGGCGCGACGCGCCTCGCAATGACGCGGCAGAGGGCCGTTTCCAGTCTGAGTGAAAGGGTCTGGGTCCCCGCCTTCGCGGGGAAGACGGAAGAGATTAATCCGGCGGTATCGCAAGACCCCCTTCGTCGCTTCGCGCCACTTCCCCCAGAGGGGGAAGATTTGCGGTTCTAGATCTTCCCCCTCTGGGGGAAGTACCGGCGCAGCCGGGGTGGGGGGCCTTACGTTTTCTTCGACGTCAGGGCCTTGGCGCGGGCCTTTCGGCGCACCTCATGGCGCTCCAACACCTCAGCAAGATATTTTCCGGTCCAGCTGTCCTTGGACTTGGCCACATCTTCGGGCGTACCCGTCGCCACGATCAGGCCGCCGCCGTCGCCGCCTTCGGGTCCAAAATCGACCAGCCAGTCGGCGGTCTTGATGACGTCGAGATTGTGCTCGATGACCACGACCGTGTTGCCCTGATCGACCAGCTCGTGCAGCACCTCGAGCAGTTTCTTGGTGTCTTCGAAATGCAGACCTGTGGTGGGTTCATCAAGGATGTAGAGCGTCTTGCCCGTCGCGCGGCGCGACAGTTCCTTGGACAGCTTGACCCGCTGGGCCTCGCCGCCGGACAGGGTGGTGGCCGATTGGCCGACCTTGACATAGGACAGGCCCACCCGTTTGAGCGTTTCCATCTTGTCGCGCACCGACGGCACGGCCTTGAAGAAGGCGGCGGACTCTTCGACGGTCATGTCGAGAATGTCGGCGATGGATTGGCCCTTAAACAGGATTTCCAGCGTCTCGCGGTTATAGCGACGGCCCTTGCAGATGTCGCAGGTGACATAGACGTCCGGTAAGAAGTGCATCTCGATCTTGATCAGACCATCGCCCTGACAGGCCTCGCAGCGCCCGCCCTTGACGTTGAAGCTGAACCGGCCCGGGCCATAGCCGCGCACCTTGGATTCCGGAAGCTGGGCGAACCAGTCGCGGATCGGCTGGAAAGCGCCGGTATAGGTCGCCGGGTTCGAGCGTGGCGTGCGGCCAATCGGGGACTGGTCAATATCGATGATCTTATCGAAATGCTCCAGACCCTCGATCCGGTCATGGGCGGCGGGGCCTTCGCTGGCATTGTTGATGCGGCGCGCAGCGGCCTTGTAGAGGGTCTCGATGGTGAAGGTCGACTTCCCACTGCCCGACACGCCGGTGATGCAGGTAAAGACCCCGACCGGTATCTCGCCGGTAATGTTGCGCAGATTATTGCCCCGCGCGCCGGTGACCTTGAGCATCTTTTTGCGGTTGATCGGACGGCGACCATCGGGGACGGCAATTTCACGCGCGCCGGTCAGGTACTGGCCGGTCAGGCTGTTGGCATTGGCCATGATATCGTCTGGCGTGCCCTCGGCGACGATGTGGCCACCATGGATGCCTGCGGCAGGGCCCATATCGATGACGTGATCAGCCGTCAGGATGGCCTCCTCGTCATGCTCGACCACCAGCACCGAATTGCCGAGATCGCGCAGACCGCGCAGGCTTTGCAAGAGGCGGGTATTGTCGCGCTGATGCAGGCCAATGGACGGCTCATCCAGCACATAGAGCACACCGGTCAGGCCCGATCCGATCTGGCTGGCCAAGCGGATGCGCTGGCTCTCCCCGCCCGACAGGGTACCCGAGGCGCGCGATAGGTTCAGATAGTCCAGCCCGACATCGACCAAGAACCGCAGGCGATCATTGATCTCTTTCAAGATGCGCCGCGCGATCTCCATCTGTTTGGGCGTCAGTTGGCCCTCAAGCGATTCAAACCATTCCTGGGCCTTGCGGATCGGCAGTTCGGAGACCTCGCCGACATGCTTGCAGACGATCTTCACCGCCTTGGCCTCAGGCTTGAGGCGATAGCCGTCGCAGGCCTCGCACGGGGTGTCAGACTGATAGCGAGACAGTTCTTCGCGCACCCAAGCGCTGTCGGTCTCGCGCCAGCGCCGCTCCATATTGGTGACGACCCCCTCGAAGGGCTTGGTCACGTCATAGCGGCGCGCGCCATCATCATAGGCAAACTTGATCTTGGTCGAGCCTGTTCCGGCCAGAATGATCTTCTTGGCCTCGGGCGCAAGCTCGCGCCAAGGCTTGTCCATCGAGAAGCCATAGTGCAGGGCCAGCGCCTGCAGGGTCTGGGTATAGAAGGGCGAGGGGCTCTTGGCCCAGGGCGCGATGGCCCCGTGGTGCAGGTCCTTGTCCGGATCAGGAATGACCAGCTCAGCGTCAAAGGTCAGCTTGACGCCGAGGCCGTCGCAGGCCGGGCAGGCGCCGAATGGATTGTTGAACGAAAAGAGCCGTGGCTCGATCTCGCTGATGGTGAAGCCACTGACGGGGCAGGCAAATTTCTGTGAGAACAACAGCCGTTGCGGCTCTTTTGCGCCCGGCTCAATATCGGCCCATTCGGCCACGGCGATGCCGTCTGCGAGGCGCAAGGCGGTCTCCAGCGAGTCCGCTAGGCGCTGTTCTTGGCCGCCCTTGACGACGATCCGATCGACCACGACGTCGATATCGTGCTTGAATTTCTTGTCCAGAACCGGGGCCTCTTCGATGGGGTAAAATTCCCCGTCGATCTTGAGACGCTGAAAGCCTTGACGCTGAAGATCGGCGATCTCCTTACGATATTCGCCCTTGCGGCCCCGCACCATCGGCGCGAGCAGCAACAGGCGTGTGCCCTCGGGCAGGCCGACGATTTTGTCGACCATCATACTGACGGTCTGGCTCTCGATGGGCAGGCCCGTGACCGGCGAATAGGGCGTTCCGACACGCGCCCAGAGCAGGCGCATATAGTCGTGAATTTCCGTCACCGTGCCGACGGTCGAGCGGGGGTTCTTGGAGGTGGTCTTTTGCTCGATCGAGATGGCGGGCGACAGGCCCTCGATCAGGTCCACATCCGGCTTGCCCATCAGCTCCAGAAACTGCCGCGCATAGGCCGACAGGCTCTCGACATAGCGGCGCTGACCCTCGGCATAGATGGTGTCAAAGGCCAGCGAACTCTTCCCCGACCCCGACAGCCCGGTCAGGACCACAAGCTGGCCCCGAGGAATGTCGACATTGACGTCTTTGAGATTATGCTCGCGGGCACCGCGTACGCGGATGAAATGGCTTGGATCAGACATGGACGGCTCTCGACAACCGCCCGAACATCGGCGGCTAAGCTGTTCTATCTAGTACGCGGAGTCGCTTGAACAGCAAGAACATTGTGGGAACATGGGTGGTGGCAGCGTTTAGCGCCGCTTCCTCGTGCTTCGACGGGCTCAGCATGAGGAAAACCCGCTCCCCTATCAACCGCTTCCCCCGCGAAGGCGGGGGTCCAGATCGTTGATTCCAACCTGCATGTAAGGTTCTGGGTCCCCGCCTGCGCGGGGAACAAGGGGTTGATAGGAAAAAGGCCCTCACCCAACCCTCTCCCTCAGGGAGAGGGCTAAGAAAGAACTAATAAGCCCTTTCCCCCCTTGAGGGGGAGAGGGTTGGGAGAGGGGGGTGTTCATCCACTCAACTGACCGCCGTGTTGGAGAAAGCAAGGGTCAGTGGGCCGCTCACGACCTGAGTGAACGGGTCTGGATCCCCGCCTTCGCGGGGAACACGGAGGGAAGGAAACAAGGCCCTTACCCAACCCTCTCCCACAGGGAGAGGGCTAAGAAAGAACGGAAAAGCCCTCGCCCCCTTGGGGGAGAGGGTGGGGTGAGGGGGGGGCATCCGCTCCCATCCCATTCCTAACCTTAAGCCTGTCGAAGGATTAGGCTGGTTCCGCCTTGGTGGCCGTCTTCTTCACCGCCGCCTTCTTGGCCGGAGCCTTCTTCGCAGCCGGTTTTTTGGCAGCGGGCTTTTTCGCCGCAACCTTCTTAACGGGCGCAGCCTTTTCGGCCTTTACCTTGGCCGGAGCCTTCTTTTTCTTGCCGCCGCCCTTGGCTTCGCGTTCAGCCAGCAGGCGCACGGCCTCTTCAAGCGTCAGGTCACCCGGCTCCGATCCCTTGGGGACGTTGGCATTGGTGTCGCCGTGTTTGATATAAGGACCAAAACGGCCCGATAGGACCTTTACCGGCTTGCCGGTTTCGGGGTGAACACCGAGATCTTTTAGGGCCGCAGCTTCAGCCCGGCCTCGGCCACGTCCGCCGCCAGCGCGCTTTTCGGCGAGGACCGTGACGGCGCGGTTCAGGCCAACCTCGAACACCTCTTCGGCGCTCTCCAGATTGGCATAGGTGCCAGAATGCTGGACATAGGGGCCATAGCGGCCAATGCCGGCCAGAATGACGGCATTGTCTTCGGGGTGGATGCCGACTTCGCGCGGCAGGCTTAAGAGGCGCACGGCCTTTTCCAGATCGATGCTGGCTGGGGTCCAGCCCTTGGGCAGGCTGGAGCGCTTGAGCTTGTCGCCCTCTGGCATCTCAACATAGGGACCAAAGCGGCCGATCTTGAGCCAGACGGGCTGTTCGGTCACCGGATGGGCACCCAGTTCGCGGTCGGCATTTTCGGCGTCGCCGTCACCCTCGCTATTGGCCAAGGTGCGGGTAAAGCGGCATTCAGGATAGTTGGAACAGCCGATAAAGGCCCCGAACTTGCCGGTCTTGAGGCTCAGTTGACCCACGCCGCAGGTC
>CANFKD010000096.1 GCA_947447115.1 Caulobacteraceae bacterium | reverse complement strand
CGCGCCAAAAGTTCGCAGGACCGTCGGTAGACTTGGAAGACCAGATCGGCCCGGTCGGTCACGTAATAATAGAGCGCGGCGCGGGTAACGCCGGTTTCTTCGGCGATTTTGGCCAACGAGGTTTGAGACACACCATGGGCGACAAGCGAACGGGTCGCGGCATCAATCAGCCGGGTTTTCCCCAGCTTAACATCGGCTTTGGTCATGGGCGGTGTCTTAGGCATGGAACGATTATAGCCCAACCTCATGCGCCAAGTCATGTGGCGGCGCTACATCACCCATCTACCAAATTCGCAAAAATTGATACTCATTTGTAGAATGGCTTGACAGTCGATCATCGTTTCAGGGCAATGGGACACTGAAATGCAAATGCCGCAACTCAAGGATCAATTTGAGTCGGCCGAGGGGGAGGAAGTCGATGATCAAGAACCGCACTGCCATGCGTATGGCTCTGTTGGCAGGGGCGTCTCTATTGCCCGTCCTGCTATCTTCTGGTGTCAGTCAGGCGCAAGAGGCGACGGCGACCAAGAACTCTGGCGTCGAAGAGGTGGTGATTACCGCCCGTCACCGCGATGAAAATGTTCAAAACATAGCCGCAGCCGTGTCCGTGCTCGGCGGTGAGCTTTTGACCAAGACCAATACGACGACCATTACGCAGCTGACGGAAATGATCCCCAGCGTTCAGTTCTCGTCCTACAATCCACGCAACTCGCAGATCAATATCCGGGGTTTCGGCAGCGCCGCGAACCTCGCCAATGACGGCCTTGAGCCGGGCGCGGGCTTCTATGTCGACCAAGTCTATTATGCCCGCCCCGCAACAGCGACCTTCGACCTGATCGATATTCAGCGCGTCGAAGTGCTGCGCGGCCCACAAGGCACCCTCTATGGCAAGAACTCGACGGCTGGCGCGGTGACCATCACCACGGCGGCCCCGACCTTTGCCCCTCACGCCAGCGTCGAGCTGACTGGCGGTGACTATATGTTCGGTCAAGGCAAGATTTCAGTCTCGGGTCCGATTGTCGCCGACAAGCTGGCGGGCCGTTTGGCGGTCTCCTACACGACCCGCGAAGGTATGATCACCAATGTTCAAGATGGCTCCAAGGACAATAGCAGCCGCAACGCCTTGATCCGTGGTCAACTGCTGTTCCAGCCCAATGACGCTTTCAATGTGCGTCTGGTCGGTGACTATGCCAAGCAGAACACCAACTGCTGCACCCTTTTGCTGTCGGAAATTGTCACACCCTCAAACGGCGCAAACTTCGTCGCGATCGCCAAGACCCAAGGCTACAATGCTGTGGCGGACCCCTTTGCGCGCAAGTCCAACACCAATACCGAAATCCATGCTCGCCAAGAGTCCGGCGGTGTTTCATCCATCGCCGAATGGAAGCTGGCTAAGGCAACCATCACGTCTGTCACCGCTTGGCGTTATTGGACATGGGATCCCGCAAACGATCTGGACTCCACACCGCTCGACTCGATCCGCAAGTCGGGCATTCAGGATGACCAGAACCAATATAGCCAAGAGCTTCGCATCGCGTCGTCGGGTGGCAACAAGCTCGACTATGTCGCGGGTCTCTACTACTTCCGTGAAAGCCTGAAGAACCACAACACGACCGCCTATGGCGCAAATGCCATGTACATGTATGTCAGCCCGCTCTTGCCCGCTGCGATCCTGACCGGCGTTCAAAACGATGGCTATGCGAACATCCGCACGACCAGCTATGCGGCGTTTGGGCAAGCGACCTGGCACGTTGCCCCCAAGTGGGATCTGTCCTTGGGTCTGAGGTCCAATAACGACAAGAAGGAAGGCGACTATCGTGGTGTCGTTACCGGTGGTGCGGCCCTGACCTCGCCGCCGTTCCCCGCCGCCCTGCTCCCAACCATGATCGCGGTTCGGGCGGGTTTTGCGTCGAATCTGGCCTATGCCGCCAGCACGAAGAACAACAACCTGTCTGGTCAGGTCGGTCTGTCCTATCAGGCCACCAGCGACCTGTTGGTCTATGCCAACGCAGCGCGCGGCTTCAAGACGGGTGGATTGAACTTCGGTCAACTGCCTGCGGTCGTCCCCAAAGTGGTCAAGCCTGAGCAGATGGATTCGGTCGAAGCGGGCTTTAAGTCTCGCTTGCAAGATGGTCGCGTGACCTTGAACGTCGCGGTGTTCCAAGAGACCGCCACCGACTATCAAGCCAACATCACCGATCCGGTCCTGCTCAAGTCCTACATCTCCAGCGTTCCAGAAGTTCGCTCACGCGGCGTGGAATTGGACCTTGCGGCCCGTCCTTCCCAGCAACTGTCGATCTACGGTTCAGCGGCCTATACGGACGCGATCTATACCGACTTCCCAGGCTCACCTTGCGGTCTGGAAAATATCACCAAGGCCTACTGTAGCCTGACCGGTGGACAGGTGGCTGGCGTGCCAAAGTGGGCGGCGTCCATGGGCGGCGAATATACCCATCCGACCACGGTCGGCGCGAGGCCTGCAGAGCTGTTCCTCGGCCTCGATGCCTCCTATCGCTCGAAGGTCGGTAGCACGGGCAACTCACGCTATACTGAGATGCCCGGCCGCGAGATCATCAATGCCCGACTTGGCCTGCGCTCGCCTAAGGGCTGGTCGGCCTATATCTGGTCCAAGAACCTGCTCGATAAGGACTATCTTGCGACCAAGGTGGCTAATGGGAACTACGGTGCCCTGTTCTCGACCCTCGGCGATCCACGCACCATTGGTGCAACGGTTCGGATGACCTACTAGTCTAAGGGGTGAAAGCCCCGCATGATCCCCGCCTTGGTTGATAAGACCTTGGCGGGGTCGTGCGCTTAAGCTCCCGAGCGAGATCGCTTCGGAAGCACTGTGTCAAAATCCAATTATGAGGCGGATCCTATGAAACGGCGTGAACTATTGGCGTCCATGGCGGCGCTTGGCCTGCTGCCCGCCCTGCCCGCATTTGCTGCTGAAGGCGACCTCAAGACCGCCGCCATGAATGCTTGGCTGTTCTCCCTGCCGCTCATCGAGATGGCCAATGCCCGCACGCGCACGGCCTCGCCGGTTAACAGATTGGCCCACCGTCGAACGCTGAACAGCTGGCAGGACCGGGCCATTACCGCGCCCAACAATGACACGCTCTATTCCGCCAGTTGGCTGGACCTGACCAAGGGCCCCTTGACCATCACTATTCCTGCGGTGGGCAAGCGTTATGTCTCTGTCCATATGCTCAACATGTATACCGATACCGATGCGGTGCTCAGCCAACGCACCATTGGCGAAAATGGCGGTACCTTTACCATCGTTGGGCCGGGTCAATCGTCGACCTCTAAGTCCGCGGTTCAAATGACGACGCCGCATGGCTGGATGATTGTTCGCGTTCTGGTCGATGGTGAGCCCGACATGGCCGCCGCCCACGCGGTGCAAGACAAGATCATCCTGTCCGGTCCCAAGATCGCGCCGTCACGCGCCTATGCGAATCGCAATGCCAAGGCCGCGGACTATTTCGCGGCTGTTGCCGATCTGATGGCCTCGGACCCACCCCGCGCTGCCGACCGACCCTCCTTGGGGTGGACCAAGAGCCTTGGTGCTGAAGGGCTCAAGACCCTGTCGCCCGAACAGTGGATCGAGGTCGAAAAGGGCGTGGCCCAGGCGCGAGCCTTGGTGACCTCCTATGCCGGTAAGGCCGCCTATATTCAGGGATGGAGCTATCCCTCCGCCCGTCTTGGTCTGTTTGAGCAGGAATATGCTTTGCGCGCCATTGTCGCCCTGATCGGCATTGGCGCTCTGGTCCCGCAAGAGGCCATGTATATGAACGCCGCCAACCCCGATGGAACGGGTGAATATACAGGTGATGGGGTCTATCGGCTGAGCCTGCCGAAGGACCCGCCGGTCGATGCCTTTTGGTCCCTGACCATGTACGAGATCGATGGGCAAAAGCAGAAGTTTCTGACGCAGAACCCGATCAATCGCTATTCCATCGGCGACCGGACGCCGGGGATCAAGCGTAATGCTGACGGTAGTCTGGACCTGTGGATTTCGCGCACCGATCCCGGTGGTGACCGCACGTCCAATTGGTTGCCTGCGCCCGCAACCGGCCCTTACAGCATGACTTTGCGGGCCTACCTGCCGCGCGAGGAACTGCGCGATGGCCGCTATCGTCTGCCAGCGGTGACCAAGCTTCCCTAACCCGTCAGTCCTCCTATGACTGCCTCTCCTGTTCGGCTTCGGTCTAACGGGAGAGGCCTTTTTGCGGGTCTTGACAAGAGACTGTCCAAGCCTGCCGCACGAGGGTAGGAGAGGGTATGGCTGATACGCTGGACCAGATCGACCTTGCCGCCCTGACGGCCTTTGACGACATCATTGATGTCCGCAGTCCGGGTGAATTTGCCGAAGACCATATGCCCGGCGCGATCAATCTGCCGGTACTGAGCAATGCCGAGCGGGTTGAGATCGGCACGCTCTATGTCCAGAAATCGCGCTTCCTCGCCCGGCGGATCGGTGCGGCCTATGTGGCCCGTAACATTGCCCATCATCTCGAAACCACACTCGCCGACCGACCGGGGGGCTATCAGCCGCTGATCTATTGCTGGCGCGGGGGGCAGAGGTCCAACGCCATGGCCACGGTCCTGCGTCAGGTCGGTTGGCGGGCCGTGCTGGTCACCGGTGGCTATAAGACTTGGCGGCGCTTTGTCAGCGAGAGCCTCTATGATGCGGAGCCTTCACTGAAGGTCATATTGCTCGATGGCAATACCGGCTCGGCCAAGACCGAAATCCTAGGGCGCATGGCCTCGCGTGGGGTGCAGGTGCTGGACCTTGAGGGCTTGGCCGCCCATCGGGGATCCGTGTTCGGGGCCATGTCGCGGGCCGGTCAGCCGAGCCAGAAGATGTTCGAGGGGCGTCTACTGCAAGCCATGGCGACGCTCGATCCCAGCCGTCCGGTGCTGATTGAGGCGGAATCCAGCAAGATCGGCGACCGGATGGTGCCGCCGATCCTGTGGAAGGCCATGCAGACCGCGCCGCGCATTGTCATCGAGGCCTCCCCCGCCGACCGGGTGGGCTATCTGGTGAGGGCCTATCGCGACATTTCCGAGGATCAGACCGCGCTCTATGAGGCCATAGACCGTTTGCCGCCGCTCTATGGTCGCCAGCGCCTCGCCGACTGGAAACAGATGGTTGCGGATCAGGCCTTTGACAGTCTCGCCGAAGCCCTGATGGAGGTCCATTACGACCCCGCCTATGGCCGGTCCAGCCGCCAAGATACCCGCCCCTGCCTAGGGACCATCACCCCACCCAATCTGGAGGATGAGGGCCAAGAGGCCGCTGCCGACCAGATCGCAGCCTTGATGCTCAGGCTGTAACGGTCAGGCGATGGCCTACTGTGGCGTCGCTGACAGAGCCAATGACCCACGCCGATTGACCCTGTTCGGCCATCTGGGCCAATAGGCCCTCCACCTGATCAGCGGGGACGGCCGCGAGCATCCCGCCAGAGGTTTGGGGATCGAACAGGAGGGCAAAGCGCGGGTCTAACCTTAGGGCCTCATCAACAGACATTCTGCCCGCCAGCGACGAGGTCTGCGGATAGATCGAGCTATGGACCCCGTCCTTGGCCAAATGGATCGCCCCATCGCACCAAGGCACGGCCTCAAGGCTGATCTGCCCCGACAGGTCCGACTGTTCCAACATCGCGTGAAGATGGCCCGCAAGACCAAAGCCGGTGACGTCGGTCATGGCATGGGCTTGGCTGAGTAAGATCTGGCTCGCCGGACCGCTGGACTGGATCATCTGGCAAAGCGCCGCTGCAACCCAATCGCCCTTGGCTAGGCCCCGCATCTCAGCGGCCATAAGGGTCCCCACACCGATGGGCTTGGTCAGGATCAGACGGTCGCCGACCTTAGCACCGCCAAGGCCAATGGCCGCGCGTCCGTTCATCAGGCCAGTGAGCGTCAGGCCGACCGTCAGTTCCGCGCCAAGGCTGGTGTGGCCGCCGACCAAATCGGCTCCCGCAGCGGAGATTACGGACTGTAGGCCTGCCATGATCTCGCGCACGGTCTCGGTCTGCTTGGCTTCGGACATGGCGGTCAGGATCAGGCTGGCCAAGGCCGCTTGTGGCTCTGCGCCCATGGCCCAGATGTCACCCAAGGCATGGTTGGCCGTGATCTGCGCCAGAACATAGGGGTCCAGTGTAAAGGCGCGGAAGTGGTCGCAGGTGAGGACCTGCTGCTCCGTTCCCATCGACAGAACCGCCGCATCGTCGCCGCGACCGCGCACGATATCGGCGCGGCGCGGTGCCTCGAGGTCGCAGAGGGCGGCGTTCAGGACATCCGGTCCAACCTTTGACCCACACCCCCCGCAAAGGGGCTGGGCCTGTTCCAGCGCCATCACCCCCAAGGCGACGGGCCCTGACGAGGTCAGGCGCTCCATCGGTGTTGAAGGGGGGCTGAGGCGGTCTAAGAACCGCTTGTCGATCTGATCTTTCCACGCCCAGAGGCCGGGAAGGCTGACGCTGATCCCCCACTTTTCGGCGACGGCAGCCTTGGCCCCCAAGCTGATCAGTTTCAGATAGTCCCCCTGGGGATGAAATGGGCGTAACCGTCCTCCGGACAGGGCTGCTTGCAGATTGGCAAAGAGGACGGGCGCTTGGCGTACGGCAAAGACCCCCGCCTTGGGGCGCGGACTAAAGTCCATATGGGCGCAGTCGCCGACCGCGAAGAGGGTGTCGTGGCTTATGCTGCGCAAGGTCTGGTCAACCCGGACAAAGCCGTCCTTCAGGCTCAGACCCGTCTGTTCCAGCCAAGGGGCGGGCAGGGCTCCGGCCACAGACGCAAAGAAGGCGGCTTCGACGGTTTGGCCGTTGACGAGACGGGCGCACGATCCCTCGACCCGATCCACCTTAGAGCCGAGGCGCAGGTCTATGTTCAGGTCGTTGAGTTTCCGTACCAAGGTGCGGCGCAGGCTCGGCGGCGCGAGGGGCAAGATCTGGTCGCTCGCCTCAATCAAGGTCACACGCGTCTCGGACGATAGGCGCCTCAGGCGGTGGTGCATGGCCATGGCCAGCTCGACCCCGCCCACACCGCCTCCGATGACGGCAGCGGTGGCTGGACGGCTCCCGGCTGCCACCTGGTCAAGATGGGTCTGCCAGCCTTGAGCAAAGCGCGACATCGGCTTGGCGCGCCAAAGGGCTGTCTCGCCTTCAACCGTCAGAGGCTGTCCTGAAGCAATGCCGATATCGAGTGAGGCGATGTCAAAGGCGATATCCGGACGGCCCTCGATGCTTGCCCGGCCAGCCTTGAGGTCTAGGCCGTCAACATGGCCAAGGATCAAGCGCGCGCCAGCAAATCGCGCCAGTCTGACCAGATCAATCTCGACCTCATCACGCTCATAGTGACCGGCGACAAAGCCCGGCAACATACCGGTATAGGGCGCGGTCGGATCTGGATTGACCAAGGTGAGCCGCACGCCGGGCAGGGGCGTCATACCCCACATCTTGAGCAGAAGGGCGTGGGCGTGACCGCCGCCTATGAGCAGAAGATCGCGCGTGATCGGAGCGCTCGTACGCATGATAGAGCCTCCCCTTCGCCTGCAGTACCGCTCGGCAGCAGCGTTCAGCCCCTGCACGAAAGCACCGATCAGCCTGTGCTTGTCAAGGCGCGGCCGCGAGTGGCGGGACTTCGCGGTCAAAGACTGATTGTGTTGGTCGCCATAATATGACAGCAATAAAGCCAATAGTTTCAACATATGGGAGAGGCAAGATGCGAGTTTGGCTCGGAGCCCTAGCGGGCGCGGCGGCAATGATCACGGCGACCATCGCCGCAGCTCAGCCGGTCGGTATGATTGAAAATGCCTATAAGGGCCAGGTCGCGGCCCGGATGAAGGCCCCGCTGGCCAAGACGGATCTGTTCGATGATCAGGCCATGCGGGTGGTTCTGTGCGGCACCTCTGCGCCGTTTCCAGATGCTAACCGCGCCAAGTCCTGCACGGCGGTCATCGTCAAGGGCAAGGTCTATCTGGTCGATGTCGGCCCCGGCTCAGCCAATGAGTTGATGCTGATGGGCTTTCCGATGAATCAGATCTCGAGCATTTTGATCACTCACTATCACTCAGACCATATTGGCGACCTTGGTGAGGTTCGCTTCAACAGCTGGGCCGCTGGCCGCGCGGCACCCTTGCCGGTCTATGGTCCAGAAGGCATCGAAACGGTCGTGGCCGGCTTTAATCAGGCCTATAGCCTCGATGACACCTATCGCACCGCCCACCATGGCGCGGACGTGATGCCGCCTGCCGCCGCCAATCTCAAGGCCTCGACCTTTGCGCTCGGCGCCGATGGCACCAAGGTCGTGTTGCAAAATGCCGACGTGAAGATCACTGCCTTTAAGGTCAATCACGATCCGATCCGCCCGGCTGTCGGCTATCGGTTCGATGCCGGTGGTCGTTCGGTGGTCATTACGGGTGACACAGCCCCAACGCCTATGATCGCTCAAATGTCTAAGGGAGCCGATATTCTCATCGCCGAAGCCCTATCCATGCGTATGACCAAGGCCATTGAAGAGGGCTCCAAGGCTGCTGGAAATGTCCGTCAGGCGAAACTGATGAGGGATGTGCAGAACTATCACATCGATCCGGTCGACGGCGCTAAGGCCGCTAATGAGGCCGGTGTGAAGCTGCTGATCTACAGCCACCTCGCCCCGAACCTGCCGATGCCGGTCCTCGAAAAGCTTTTCTTTGATGGTGTGGCGGCCATTCGTGACCCTTCCACCTGGGCGGTTGGCTTCGATGGTATGCGGGTTGACCTGCCCTTCGCAGGTGGCGCGCCGGTCTCTGGCAAGGTCACCATGCCGGGCCGTAACTAAAATACTGATCGCAAACCTCTGGTCCTGCCCCGCGTAGCTCTATATGTCGCGGGGTAGAGATCAGGGAGGATCCATGGGACAGGAACGAGAGACCGCTAGGCCTGCGCCCTATCGCGGCGTTATGGCCCAGATGGTCCACTGGATTTGCCACCTGTTCCTCGTGCTTTCGGGCTGGAAGATGCGGGGCGACTGGCCCACAGCAAAGAAGGCCGTCCTACTGGCCGCGCCCCATACCTCCAACTGGGATGGCATCTATATGCTAGCGGCGGTGGGCTATTACCGCAGCAAGGTGCGTTGGATGGGTAAGAAGAGCCTGACCACCGGTCCCTTTGGCGGCATTGTTAAGGCGCTGGGCTGTGTGCCCATAGACCGTTCCGCCAGTCATGATCTGGTGCAGTCGATGAGCCAAGCCTTTGCCGACTCCTCCGAGATGATGCTTTTGGTTCCGCCCGAAGGCACCCGCAGTCTGACGGCCGCTTGGAAAACGGGCTTCTATCACATTGCCAAGTCGGCCAATGTGCCCATCGTCATCACTATCCTCGACTACGGCACGCGCACCATCCATGTCGCAGACCTGTTCTATCCCACCGGCGATATCGACGCCGATATGGTCAAGCTCAAGGCCTATTATGCCAACGCCGTTGGCAAGCACCGCGCCAAGTTCTCAGCGGCCTGAAGCCTAGAGGGCCTGTTCGGCGCAGGCCTTGGCGGCTGGATAGTCGGCCTTGCCATTGCTGGCGCGCAAGGACCGGTCGGCCACGACGATGAGCTTGGGCGTCTTGTAGCCTGCGAGGGATTTTCGCACGAAGGCGCGGACCTCGGCGGCATCTAGCTTTTCACCCTCGACCATTTCCACGACAGCCGTGACGGACTGACCCCACTTTTCATCGGGCAGGCCAATGACCAGCGCGTCGTCGATGGCGGGGTGGCGCTTGAGCACTTCCTCGACCTCTTCGGGGAAGACCTTTTCACCGGCGGTGTTGATGCAGGCGCTGCCTCGGCCCAGCAGGGTCAGGGACCCATCGGCCTCAACCTCGCACCAGTCGCCGGGGATGGAGTAGCGCACGCCGTCAATGACGCGGAAGGTCTTGGCGGTCTTTTCTTCATCCTTGAAATAGCCGACGGGATTGGGCGGGCCCAAGGCCACAAGGCCGCGAACGCCCGAGCCCGGCAGGACCGGTTGGTCGTTCTCGTCAAACACCCGGCAGCGATCGCCGAGGACGAACTTGGCGGTGGGAACCTCGCCATCCTTGGTCATGATCGAGCTGCCCATGCCGAGGGCTTCGGACGATGAGAAGCCGTCATTGAGCACGGCATTGGGCATGTGGTTGAGCAGGCCGCGCTTGATTTCTTGGCTCCACATCACGCCGGATGAGACCATGCCGACGACACTGGAGACATTGAACTTTCCGACATTGGCATCCAGTGCATTGAGCAGCGGGCGGCCAAAGCTGTCTCCAACCAGAACCAGACCGGTCGGCTGATGGTCATGAATGGCCTGCAACATCTCGTCGGCGTCAAAGCTCTCGCCGGTCAGGGTGATGACGCAGCCGCCGTTTAGGTGGGCGCCCATAGCCGTCAAAAGGCCGGTGCCATGCATGAGGGGCGGGGCGGGCAAGAGGCGGCTCATCGGTGGAGTCGTCCTCATCTTTTCGCGCAATTCGTCATAGGTCTCTGGCACGGGCCCGAGCTTGCGCTCATTTTGCAGCGTGATTTCGCGCATATCATCATGGTTCCACATCACGCCCTTGGGCATGCCGGTGGTACCGCCGGTATAGATGAAGAGCTGATCCTCGCCCGACCGTTCGATCTTCAGCGCCGAGCCATCGCCCTCGGCGGACAGGACCTCGAAGGCCTCCGCAAAGGGGGCCAGTTGCCCGTCCATGCTGATCTCGATCCAGTTTTTGACATTGGGCAGGCGCGGGCGGATCTGAGCGATATTGTCTCGAAACTCAGAGGCATAGACCACGGTCTGGGCGTCGGAATTGTCGAAAATGTACCAGACCTCGTCGGGCGTATAGCGGTAGTTGATATTGACGTGGGTCATGCGCGATTTGAACGCGGCGGACAGGGTGAT
>CANFKD010000095.1 GCA_947447115.1 Caulobacteraceae bacterium | reverse complement strand
CCAGGATGCGATTGCGGCGGCTTCGGTAACGCGCACGGCATCCATCAAGAGGCTGCGGTCTAGATTGTTCGAGCTCATAGTCGGCTTCTCCTGCCCATAGGGCTATTATCGGTAGATTCTTAAACCCGCGCGATACGCAATAGTTTGGGCCGCTCTAACATGGCGGGCAAGCGCGCGATCCGTTCGACGGCTTCAAGCACGACAGACTCAGCGGTGGCATGGGTGGTCAGGACGATGGGGACAGCCCCCTCGCCTTGCGACGGCTTTTGCAGGAAACCATCAATCGACACACCGGCCTCGGCCAAGGTTTCAGACACAGCCGCGATCACACCGGGCTGATCCTTGACCTTTAGGCGGATAAAGACCCGGCTGACGCGGTCGGCCGCGCTGATGGCGGGCTCAGGCACCAGCGTGCTGGCGGGGGATTGGAACACCGGCCGCTTGGCTAAGGTCATGACGTCGGCAATATCGGCAGCGACGGCGGCGGCGGTCGGACCTGCCCCTGCGCCGGGGCCTTGGATGAAGATCCGGCCAATGCGGCGCCCTTCGATGAACAGGGCATTGAGCGCGCCGCGCGTCTCGGCCAAGGGGTGACCGAAGGGCGCCAGCGCAGGATGGACGCGGACCGCGACGCCTGAGCCCTCTCGAACGGCCGAAGCCACCAGCCGGATGCGATAGCCAAGGTCGTGCGCGAGCTTGATATCTTCGAGCTCGACCTGATCCACGCCCTCGATCTCCGCCGCAGCAAAGTTCGGCGCGCCGCCAAAGGCTAGCGCGGCGAGGATCGTGATCTTGTGGGCCGCGTCAAAGCCCCCGACATCGGTCGTGGGATCGGCCTCGGCATAGCCAAGCCTTTGGGCCTCGGCCAAGACATCGCCAAAGCTACTGCCCTTAGATTCCATCTCGGTCAGGATGTAGTTGCAGGTGCCGTTGAGGATGCCCGAAACGCTGACCACATCTTCACCGACCAGAGACTCGCGCAAGATCTTGACCGCTGGCGTTCCGCCCATCACCGCGGCCTCAAACAGCAGGGGCGCGCCATTGGCTTCGGCCAGCTTGGCCAGCTCCGCGCCATGGGTCGCGATCAGGGCCTTATTGGCCGTAACGACAGGCTTGCCCAGAGCAAGCGCGGCTTCGACGGCGGCCTTGGCCGGTCCATCGGACCCACCGATCAGTTCAACAAAGATGTCATTGTCCGGTGACTTGGCCAGTGCCACAGGATCATCGAACCAAGTCATGGCGGCTGTATCGACGGTCCGCGCCCGCGAACGGGAACGAGCGCAGATGCCGGTCACGACCGCGCGGCCACCGGCAGGGGCAAAGTCGGGGCGTTCGGCCAGAAAGCTCAATAGCCCTCCGCCGACTGTGCCCAGTCCCGCCACACCAACGCGCCAAACTTTCCGTCCGCTCGATTGATCCGCCATGATCATGGCTCCTTAGAGGCTTTCAGCCATTAGAGGCCCGCCATGACAGGCGAGCGACTGAGGATGTCATCCGCATTCTGGATGAACTTTTTAACATTGCGGGCCGCTTGGCGGATGCGATGCTCGTTTTCGACCAGCCCGATCCGTACAAAGCCTTCGCCATATTCGCCAAAGCCTAGGCCCGGGGCCACGGCCACGCCCGCCTCTTCGATCAGCATCTTGGCAAAGGCCATCGAACCGGCGGCGCGGTAGGGCTCTGGAATGGGGGCCCACGCAAACATTGAGGCGGGGGGCGATGGGATATCCCAACCGGCAGCCTTCATGGATTTGACCAGCGTATCGCGGCGGCCCTTATAGATGGCGCGGATCTCATCGACGCAGTCTTGCGGACCATTGAGCGCGGCGGCGGCGGCGACCTGGATGGGCGTAAAGGCCCCATAGTCCAGATAGGACTTCACCCGCGCCAAAGCGGCGCACATACGCGAGTTACCGACCACCATACCCACGCGCCAACCGGCCATGGCATAGGTCTTGGAGAGGGAATTGATCTCGACAGCCGTATCCTTGGCCCCCTCGACCTGCAGGATCGATGGCGGCGGGTTATTTTCGAAGTAAATTTCCGAATAGGCGATGTCGGACAGGACCAAGAGATTGTGCTTCTTGGCTAGCGCTATGATCTCTTTGTAGAAATCCAGATCGACCCACTGCGCGGTGGGGTTCGAGGGATAGCTGACGATCAAGACGCTAGGCGGCGGCACAGAGTGGCGCACCGCGCGGCTGATGCCGGAGAGATATTCCTCGGGCGATAGGGCCGGAACGTGACGGATCACACCGCCCGCCATGATGAAGCCATAGGCATGGATCGGATAGGCGGGGTTCGGACAGATCACCACGTCACCCGGCGCCGTCAGGGCTTGGGCCAGATTGGCAAAGCCTTCTTTCGAGCCCAAGGTGGCGATGACTTCGGTGTCTGGATCGAGCTTGACCCCATAACGGCGGTCATAATAGCCGGCCATCGCCTTACGCAGACCACTGATGCCCTTGGAGGCTGAATAGCGGCCAGTCTTGGGTGCGCGGGCCGTTTCCACTAGCTTTTCAATGATGTGAGGCGGCGTCGGCATATCCGGATTGCCCATGCCGAAGTCGATGATGTCGGTGCCTTCCGCACGCAGGCGCGCTTTGATCTTATTGACCTCTTCAAAGACGTAGGGCGGCAGGCGTCGGATACGGTGAAAATCGAAACTGCTGGTCATGACATTGTCCCCTCCGGGGGACGATTTAGATCTGAGAGACTTACGCTGCCGCCAACCGATCAAGGGTCAAAGCCGCAACGAACGAATGGGTCATTTACGCCCCCGGCGCCTATTGAGGCGGCGGAGGCGGCGTAGCTCGCTCACGCAGATCCTTCGCGAAGGCCTCAGTTTCAGCGCGGGACGTGGTCGAAGGCACGTCACCAGGCTTCATCGCCGCCCGCGCGCGCGCGGCACTCGCAAAGGCTTCAGCATTAAACAGGGTCGCAGGATTGGCCTCGGCCTGGGTCTCCAGAACGCGCTTATCCTTCAGCGCGCTTGCAACCGATTTGCGCCAAGCCTCAGGCGAGCGAACATCGGTTGGGGCCGAGGGAATATTGGCGAAGGTTGGAAAGGCGGTTTGCGCCTTCGAGGCCGCGCTGACATCTGCCGCGATGGGCGAACCGGCATCCACGGGCTGGGTCGCAAAGGGGCTAACCTGCACGCAAGCCGCCGCAGATCCGAGCAATCCCGCACAGAGTGACAGGCGCCAGATAGACTTCAGCAGGAAAGGACTTGCCCAGGGCATCGAAAAACCAGACGTTCAACATTCGGTATCGTTAAGGTCTTATGCGATCATGGCCAAAAGCGAAAGTCTGCCGATCCGTTAATGCGCGAACGGGGGGCGAAAGTCAGGGAGTTAGAGGCATGTCCGACGACATCAAATCCGCCAAGGGCAAAAAGGTCGTTAAGGCTAGCGCCAAGACCAAGGCGGCCAAGACGCTCAAGGCCCCTGCCCTAAACGCCAAAAAGGCGGCGGCTGGGAAAGCCAAACAGCCTGCCCTCAAGACCGCCCCGAAGGCGAGCGCCAAGGTCAAGGCAACCAGCGCCCCCAAGGCGAAAATGGCCTCGCCTAAGGCTCCAAAACCTGACTCGGCGCCGCAAACCCCGCCTTTTGCCGCCTCTGCCGACCCCATGGGCTTTGCCGAGGCCACCGCCGCCCTGACCGCTGAGCAACGTGAGACCATCGAAAAGCTGTCGGTCAATCTGGCGCGCGCCGCCATGACCGCCCAAGGCGCGTTCGCTGAAGCGGCCTTGCGTCAGGCCGATCGCCCTGCGGCACTTAGCCCAGACCCCTTCCATGTCGGCCCTGCCCTGAACGAGGTTTTCGGCAAGCTGGCCTCCCAGCCGGACCGGCTGATGCGCGCCCAGGCCGACCTCTACAGTCGCTATATGGACCTGTGGCAAAACTCAGCCAAACGGATGAGCGGCGAATCGCCAGACCCCATCGTGCGTCCTGCCTCGAACGATAAGCGCTTCAACGACAAGGATTGGTCGGACAATCCGGTCTTTGACGTGATGAAACAGTCCTATCTGTTGACCTCCAACTGGCTGAACAATCTGGTGTCGGGCGTCGATGATGTCGATCCGATGACCAAGCGCAGGGTCGAGTTCTTCATGAAGATGATGACCGACGCCATCGCTCCGACCAACTTCTTGGCTTCCAACCCCGCCGCCCTGCGCGAAGTGATCGAGACGGGCGGCGAGAGCCTGGTGCGCGGCATGGAGAACTTTGCCGAAGACCTCGAGCGCGGCGGTGGCAAGCTGGCCATCAGTCAGACCGATGCCGAACAGTTCATCGTCGGAGAGAACGTCGCCACCGCGCCGGGCAAGGTCATTTTCCAAAATGACATCCTGCAGATTCTACAGTTCAACCCCACCACCGAGCTGGTTCACGAGATCCCGCTGCTGATCTTTCCGCCTTGGATCAATAAGTTCTACATTATGGATCTGCGGGTCGAGAACTCGCTGATCCGCTGGCTGACCGCCCAAGGCTTCAGCGTCTTCGTGGCCAGTTGGGTCAATCCGGACGTCAAGCTGGCTCAGAAATCCTTCGAAGATTACATGTATGAAGGCATCTATGAGGCCGCCGACGTGGTGCGCAAACAGTGCGGCGTCGATCGGGTCAATACGGTCGGCTATTGCATCGGCGGCACCCTTCTCGCCTGCGCTCTGGCCCATATGGCGGCCAAGGGGGACACAAGGATCAATTCGGCCACGACCTTTGCCGCGCAACAGGACTTTACTGAGGCCGGGGACCTGCTGCTCTTCACCGACGAGGCGTGGCTGAAGGATATTGAGACCCAGATCGATCAGGGCGGCGGTATCCTGTCCGGCCAATCCATGGCCGACACCTTCAATTCCCTGCGCTCCAACGACCTGATCTGGAGCTTCTTCGTCAATAATTACCTGCTGGGCAAAGAGCCCAAGCCGTTCGACTTGCTGTTCTGGAATTCCGACCAGACGCGGATGCCCAAGACCTTGCACATGTTCTACCTTCGCAAGTTCTATAAGGAAAATCTGCTGTCCAAGGGCGAACTGGTCATGGGCGGCGAGACCTTAGACATGAGCAAGATCAAGGTGCCGGTCTATGTCCAGTCCTCACGCGACGACCATATTGTGCCCTATCGCTCGGCCTATCGCGGCGCGCGGCTCTATGGTGGGCCAACGACCTTTACCATGGCGGGGTCGGGCCATATTGCCGGGGTGATCAATGCCCCTGTGGCCAAGAAATACCAGCACTGGACCAACAGCGCCCTGCCCGGCACGGTCGAGGAATGGATCGCTGATGCAGTCGAACATCCTGGCTCTTGGTGGCCCCATTGGGCCGCTTGGCTGGCCGAGAAGTCCGGCAAGATGGTACCCGCGCGCGACCCCGCCAAGGGCCCGTTCGCGCCGCTTGAAGACGCGCCCGGCTCCTTCGTGAAGGTCCGCAGCTAGGCCGCAGAGGCAATGCGCGCCAGTTCGGTGAGGATACGCTCAGCCGCGCCAAGGCGCTGATTGGGCGTATCCCATTCGCCCTTAATGACCACCTTCTGGTCAGGGCGAAGGCGCCAAGCGATGCTGTTCTTCTGAACAAAGCCGACCAGACCCATCGGGTTGTTGAACTCATCCTTGCGGAAGGCCACGACCGCGCCCTTGGGGCCGACATCGATCTTGGAGACATTGGCCTGACGGCACAGCCCCTTGATCGCCACGACCTTGAGCAACTGCCCCGCCTCTTCCGGCAAGGGACCAAAGCGGTCGATCAGTTCGGCGGCCATGGCTTCGCGATCCTCCGCCCGCTCGGCATCGGACAGGCGACGATAGAGTGCCAGACGCACATTGAGGTCCGGCACGTAATATTCCGGGATCAGGACCGAGGCCCCAGTATTGATCTGCGGCGACCAGCCCCGATCCACCGTTAGGTCCACATCGGCGGATTTCAGTTCAGTGACGGCGTCTTCAAGCATCTGTTGATAGAGCTCGACCCCGATCTCGCGAATATGGCCCGATTGCTCGTCGCCCAGCAGATTGCCGCCGCCGCGAATGTCCAGATCATGGCTGGCCAGCTGGAAGCCTGCACCCAGATTATCCAGCGATTGCAAGACCTTCAGCCGTCGCTCAGCCGATTCCGTGATCTGACGATCTGCAGGCGTGGTCATATAGGCATAGGCGCGGGTCTTGGCCCGGCCCACCCGTCCGCGCAGCTGATAGAGCTGCGACAGGCCAAACATATCGGCCCGATTGATGATCATGGTGTTGGCGGCGGGAATATCGAGGCCGGACTCCACGATGGTGGTCGACAGCAGCACATCATATTGGCCGTCATAGAAGGCGCTCATGACGTTTTCCAGTTGGGTCGGCGCCATCTGGCCGTGACCGACAACAACCTTCACCTCTGGCACCTGCTCGCGCAGGAAGGTTTCGAGCTTGGGTAGATCAGCCAAGCGCGGGGTGACGAAATAGGCCTGACCGCCGCGATATTTTTCGCGCAGCAGGGCTTCGCGGACCGCGACAGGATCAAACGGCATGACATAGGTGCGCACGGCCAGCCTATCGACCGGCGGCGTGGCAATGATCGATAGCTCGCGAATGCCCGACAGCGCCATCTGCAGCGTGCGCGGTATGGGCGTCGCCGAGAGGGTCAGCATGTGGACATCAGCCCGCAGCGCCTTCAGCTTTTCCTTATGTTTGACGCCGAAATGCTGTTCCTCATCGACAATGACGAGGCCCAGATCTTTGAAGGACACCTGCGACGACAGGACCGCGTGGGTGCCAACGAGGATCTCCACCTCACCGGCCGCCAGTGCCGCGCGGGTCTCGGAAGCCTCCTTGGCCGGGACCATGCGTGACAGTTGGCGAACCTTGATCGGCCAGCCTTGGAACCGTTCGGTAAAGGCTCTGAAATGCTGACGGGCGAGCAGCGTGGTCGGGCAGACAATGGTCACTTGGCGCCCACACATGGCCACGACAAAGGCCGCTCGCAGCGCGACCTCGGTCTTGCCAAAGCCGACATCGCCGCAGATCAGGCGATCCATCGGACGGCCCGCAGACAGATCGGCCAGAACATCGGCAATGGCGCTGAGCTGGTCTTCCGTTTCCTCATAGGGGAACCGAGCGCAGAACTCTTCGAACAGGCCCTGCGGCGCATCAATCGGCTCAGACCTGTTGAGCAGGCGCGCCGCTGCGATCTTGATCAGACCATCGGCCATCTCACGCAGACGCACCTTGGCGCGGGCCTTGCGGGCCTGCCAGGCGGCACCGCCGAGACGGTCAAGGACGACATCCTCGCTCTCTGAGCCATAGCGGGTCAAAAGATCGATATTTTCGACCGGCAGATAGAGCTTGGCGTCGCCGCCATATTGCAGTTCGAGACAGTCATGCGGCGCACCGGCCACATCGAGCGTCTTCAGCCCCTCATAGCGCCCAATGCCGTGATCAATATGGACCACCAGATCGCCCGCCGTAAGGGACGAGGCCTCAGCCAAGAAGTTCTGGGCCCGCCTGCGCTTATTGGGCCGCGCCAGACGGTCGCCGAGAATGTCGGTCTCGGAAATGACCGCCAGACTGTCGGTCTCAAAGCCGGTATCGAGCGGAAGCACAACTCGCTGTGGGCGCTTAGGGTCTGCCGCCTTTGCCGCCTGCCAATAGGGCGAAAAGACGAGGTTCAGGCCATGGTCGGCCAGCATTGCGCCGAGCCGTTCGGACGAGCCTTCTGACCAAGAGGCAAACAGGACCCGTTTGCCTTGACTGGCCAACATATTGGCGTGATTGGCGGCAGCCTCGAACAGATTGACGCTATCGAGCGCCCGCTCCGCCGAAAAGCCCCGCCCCTGCCGCGCGCCCATATCGACCTGTTCCCAACCCTCTTGCTGGAACGGCGTGAACCGGCGTGACGGCAAGCTATCAAGCCTGCGGTCCCACTCTTCTGCGGTCAGATAGAGTTGGTCAGGCTCCAAGGGCTTATAGCCCGTGCGACCGCCCGTCCGATCGGCGCGCACATCGTAGGCGTCAGCAATCATAGCCAGACGCTCATCGCGCGCCTCAAAGGCCAGATGATCAATACCGATCAGGGCATCGGGCCCCAGATAGTCGAACAGGGTCTCCATGCCGTCATAAAAGAGCGGCAGCCAGTGCTCCATGCCCGCCCGGCGACCACCCTCACTGACCGAGGCATAGAGCGGATCGTCCATCGGCGCGCCAAAGGCAGCGATATAGCCTCGGCGGAACCGCGAAATGGCCTCAGGTTCGACCAGAACTTCACTCACGGGCAGAAGATCCACCCGAGTCAGTTGGCCCGTCGAACGTTGGGTGTCGGGGTCAAAGCCGCGAATGGTCTCCAGCGTGTCGCCGAACATATCCAAGCGCACCGGCTCGTCAGCATTGGAGGGGAAGACATCAATGACGCCGCCGCGAATGGCAAACTCGCCCCGCGCCGAAACGGTAGAGGCCCGAACATAGCCATTGACCGCAAAATAGCGCTCGAGGTCCGCCAGCAAAATCTCTTGGCCCAGCACGGCGCTGTAGCTCGCCTTGGACAGGATCACGCGCGAGGGCACGCGCTGCATCAGGGCTGGAACCTGAGTGATGACAAGCCTTGCGGCCTTGCCCTCTAGGGGCTTGGTCAGTTGGCTGAGGGCCGCCATACGCTGGGCGGCAACGCTCGCTGAGGGGCCGATCCGGTCATAGGGCAGACAGTCCCAAGACGGGAAACGGATGACCTCTAACTCTGGCGCAAAGAAGGTCAGCGCATCGGCAAAGGCATTGGCGCGCGCACCGTCTCTGGCCACAAAGGCGCAGGTGCCCCCCTTGGCTCGGACCAGATCGGCCATGACCAGGGCGTCAAAGCCCTCTGGCGCGCCGGTAATGTCCAAGCGGCCCGTCGCTTGGGCCATTCGTTTCAGGTCAGTTGGAGAAGCCACGCGCTTAGATATACCTCAGTTGCCGAGCCGGTCATGACCGGGCCGATGGGGCATAGAGCGATGAGACGACCGGAGCAAGGCCCCGCGCGACGCAAAGATCAGGCGGTTTGGCCGCTCAGACGGGCGGCTGCCCGCTCTCGTCCGATCAGGACCAGCAAAGGTGCCATTTCTGGGCCATGATCCATGCCGGTTAGGGCGCGGCGAAGGGGCTGAAATAGGCCCTTGCCCTTGGCCCCGGTACGTTCCTTGACCGCGTTGGTCCAATCGCCCCAAGAGGCCGCATCCAGGGTCTGCGGCAAGACCGCCAGCGCCTCGGTCAGGAAGGCTTGATCCTCGACCACCGGCGTGACGGGACCGCGCACCATCTGGGCCAGCGCGCTCACATCGGCAAACAGGGTCAGGTTGGCGCGGATGGCCAGCCAGAAGCCCTCACCAAGGTCAGAGTCGATCGCAGCCAAACGGGGCTTGGCGGTCTCGTAAGGCATGGCGTGCAGGACCTGCGCATTCAGGCGCAAGAGGTCCGCCGGATCGTAACGGGCAGGCGCGCGGCCCATCTTGGAGAAGTCAAAACTTTCGCCAAGCTGTTCCAAGGAGGTGCCGGCTTCCAAAGGATCGCTCGTGCCCAGACGCGCCAGATGGCTGGTCACCGCCAAGGGCTCATAACCGTGCTCGCGCATATCCATGATCGACATGGACCCAATCCGCTTGGACAGGGCCTCGCCATCGGCACCGATCAGCAAGGAGAAGTGTCCAAAGATCGGCACCGTCCCGCCCAAGGCTTCGAAGATTTCGATCTGAACGCCGGTATTGGTCACATGGTCTTCGCCCCGGACCACGTGGGTGATCCCCATCTCAATGTCGTCCACCACCGACGGCAGGGTATAGAGGAAGGCACCGTCTTCACGGATCAAGACCGGGTCAGACATGGAGGTCGTATCGACATCACACTCGCCGCGCACCAGATCGGTCCACTTGACCCGGCGACCATCGAGCTTGAAGCGCCAATGCGGGCGGCGGCCTTCGGCTTCCAGCGCGGCGCGCTCTTGGCCGGTTAGGGCCAAGGCTGCACGGTCATAGATCGGCGGCAGGCTGCGGGACAGTTGCACCTTGCGGCGACGATCCAGCTCTTCGCCGGTCTCATAGCAAGGATAGAGCTTACCCTCCGCCTTTAGGCGGTCGGCGGCGATCTGGTAGCTGTCAAAGCGCTTGGATTGATTATAACGCTCGCCCCAGACCAGACCCAGCCATTTCAGGTCCGTCTCGATACCGTCTTCGTACTCTTGGGTCGAACGTTCCAGATCAGTGTCGTCGATGCGCAGGACAAAGGTGCCTCCGAAGCGCTTGGCGAACAGCCAATTGGTTAGGGCCGCGCGAATATTGCCGACGTGGATACGGCCCGTGGGCGATGGGGCAAAGCGGACCTTCACGGTCATGGTCGATCTTTCTTAGCAGACGGGGCTGATCCGGTTTTGACCACCGGAGCAAACGATCTCGGCGAGGACCGCCGAATGGCCAAGCCCGCGCCCTTTGGCGTTAGTCGTCTCTGTGAACCCGCTCGCGCCGCTCATGACGCTCTTGGGCTTCCACGCTCATGGTAGCGATGGGACGGGCCTCAAGGCGGGCAAGGCCGATGGGCTCTCCGGTTTCTTCGCAGAAGCCATAGGAGTCATCGTCGATGCGGCGAATGGCGGAATCAATCTTAGAAATGAGTTTCCGTTGTCGATCCCGTGTCCGCAGTTCCAAAGACCGATCTGTCTCAGACGAGGCCCTATCGGCAAGGTCTGGATGGTTCTCGGTTTCCTTTTGCAGGTGGGTCAGGGTTTCACGCGACTCGCGCAGAATGTCCTCTTTCCAAGCCTGTAATTTCCTACGGAAATAGGCGCGATGTTTCGCGCACATGAACTCCTCGTCCTCAGAAGGACGATAGTCCGCATCAAGAACCGGCACTGTGGTCGTCGGCATTGACGCCCTCACGCTCGCAAAATTGGATGCTCCGGAGTGAAGCGAGGCCGCTTATACCAAAACCGAAGGGCCAATCAACGTGCCTCTCCAGATTGAACCATT
>CANFKD010000094.1 GCA_947447115.1 Caulobacteraceae bacterium | reverse complement strand
GCGCGGCTAGGCCTGCTGCTTCAGGCGATGGTCGCGCCGCCATCAACCACGATATTCTGACCGGTCATGAAGGACCCGGCGGCCGAAGCTAGGAACACGGCGGCACCGGCGATCTCATTGGGCTCCCCAATCCGGCGCAGCGGGCTGCCGCTGGTGGCGCGCTTGAGGGTCTCAGGATTTTCCCACAGAGCCTTGGCAAAGTCGGTGCGGATCAGGCCCGGCGCGATACAGTTGACCCGGATATTGCTGGGGCCATATTCGCAGGCCAGATTGCGGGCGAGCTGGAAGTCCGCTGCCTTAGAGATGTTGTAGGCCCCAATCACGGTCGAGCCGCGCAGGCCCCCGATGGAGGAGATGATGGTAATCGAGCCATCCTTGCGCTCGGTCATTTCCGGAATCACCATCTGGATCAGCCAGTGATTGGCGATGACGTTATTTTCCAAGATCTTGCGGAACTGATCATCAGCAATCCCGGCCATGGGGCCATAATAGGGATTGGAGGCGGCGTTGCAGACCAGAATATCGATCTTGCCAAAGGCCTTGCGGGTCTCGTCGACCAGGCGCTGAAGATCTTCCTTCGACGAGATATTGGCGGGCACAGCGATGGCGGCGCCGGGATGGGCGGCATTGATCTCAGCAGCCACCTCTTCGCAAGGACCAGCCTTACGAGAAGAAATCACCACCTTGGCCCCATGGTCGGCCATGCGCTCGGCCACAGCCCGGCCAATGCCGCGCGACGAGCCGGTGATGATGGCGACCTTACCGGTCAGATCGAAGAGGTTCATGGCGTTTCCCTAATGAGCTTTTTTGTTTCAAACAGATGTTGGGACCAGCTTGGCGGCAGGCTGGCAACAGGTCAAGTGTCAGAGGTCAGACGCTCCTCGACCGCCGCCAGAGCCGTGCGGGCCACGTCGCCCATCATCGGGGTGATCTTGAAATCCTTGGGCGTATAGACCCGGCGAACCCCCATCTGCTTGAGCATCATGGCGTCCTGCGGCGGGATGATACCGCCGACGATGACGGGAACATGGTCCATCCCCTCAATGCGCATCAGGCGCACAACCTCCTGCACCAGATCCAGATGCGAGCCGGACAGGATCGACAGGCCGATCACATGGGCGCGCGTATCCTTGGCCCTTTGCACGATCTCGGCAGGGGTTGAGCGGATGCCATCATAAAAGACCTCCATACCCACGGCGCGGGCGCGGGTGGCGATCTGTTCGGCGCCGTTGGAGTGACCATCAAGGCCAGGCTTGCCGACGAGGAAGCGCAAGGTCTCGCCAAGGGCTTCGCTGACGCGGGCCACTTCCTTTTGAACCTCTTCCTCATCCGGATCGGTGCCGGAAGACACCACGACGGCCACGCCGGTCGGACCGCGATATTCACCAAACACATTGCGCAGGGCATCGGCCCATTCGCCGGTCGTCACCCCAGCCTTAGCCGCCGCCAGCGAGGCGGGCATCAGGTTGCGGCCCTCCTTGGCGGCGCTGTCCAGATCGGTGAGGGCAGAGATCACCGCTGCGCCATTGCGGTCGGCCTTCCACTGTTTCAGTCGGCCAATGACCTCTGCCTCTAGGCGCGGATCAACCGTCTCAATAGAGCCTTCACCCGCCGACAGGGGCGAGACCTCGGTTTCAGGATAGCGATTGACGCCGATGACGGTCATGCCCCCGGTCTCGACCCCGCGCACGCGTGCGGCGTTGGAAGCAACCAGCTGGCCCTTCATATAGTCAATGGCCGCAGCGGCCCCACCCATGGCGTCGATCTTGGCCAGCTCATCAATGGCTTGGGACTTGAGTTGCGCGACCTTGGCGGCGACGACATGCGAGCCGTCAAACAGGTCCTCATATTCCAAGAGGTCGGTTTCAAAGGCGAGGACCTGTTGCATGCGCAAGGACCATTGCTGATCCCAAGGGCGCGGCAGGCCAAGGGCCTCGTTCCAAGCGGGCAGTTGCAGGGCGCGGCACCGGGCGTCCTTCGACAGGGTCACGGCCAGCGCCTCAATCAGAATGCGATAGACGTTATTTTCTGGCTGCTGTTCGGTCAGGCCGAGCGAATTGACCTGAACGCCATAACGGAACCGGCGGGCCTTATCGTCGGTGATGCCATAGCGCTGTTGCAAGAGCTCATCCCAAAGCTCGGTAAAGGCGCGCATCTTGCAAAGCTCGGTCACAAACCGGATCCCGGCATTGACGAAGAAGCTGATGCGCGAGACCACGACGGTAAAGTCCGCCTCGGGCACCTGACCCCCGGCCTTGACCGCATCCAGCACGGCGACGGCGGTGGCCAGAGCATAGGCCAGTTCCTGCTCGGGCGTCGCACCGGCCTCTTGCAGGTGGTAGGAACAGATGTTGGTCGGGTTCCATTTGGGCGTCTCGACATAGGCCCAGGCCACCATGTCGCTGATCACCCTCATCGAAGGGGCCGGCGGATAGATATAGGTACCGCGCGACAGATATTCCTTCATCAGATCGTTTTGGGTCGTGCCCTGCAGGGCCTTGGGCGACACGCCCTGTTCCTGCGCCAGACCGACATAGAGCGACAATAGCCACGCCGCCGTCGCATTGATGGTCATGGAGGTGTTCATTCGATCCAGCGGGATCTGGTCGAACAGGGCGCGCATATCGCCCATATGGCTGACCGGCACCCCAACCTTACCGACCTCACCGCGCGCCAAAATATGATCTGGATCATAGCCGGTCTGGGTCGGCAGATCGAAGGCCACCGACAGGCCCGTCTGACCCTTGGCCAGATTGGCCCGGTAGAGGGCGTTGGACTTGTCCGCCGTCGAGTGGCCAGCATAGGTGCGGATGATCCACGGGGCGTCTGGCGCATGTTGGAACGGCTTGGCGGACATGTTCGATCATCCTAGGCGGTGGGCTGCAGAGCAATTGTCCGGACTTTATCATTCACCGAGGCTGCGGCAATCCACTGTCTTGATGAGGGAAGGCGACCGCGGCGCACAATTTCTTGTGCTGCGTTGCAAAAAAGCCTCTTGCCAGCCTCGCAAGCTTGTCCCACGGTAATGACCGGACAATTGAGACAGAGCCCCTCTAGGGGCAAGGTCTTGCTTGAAACCACCCAAAACAAGCGGGTCAGGGGCTGACTATTGTCGGGCAGCCTTAAGATCTGCGGGGTTACAGCCCCAATCGAGACCACGCCAAGACCGGAACCGCGCCATGACCAGCACTGCTATGACTGCCCCAGCCTTGAAGGACCTCTATGAGATCGGCGAGATTCCGCCGGCCTATCATGTCCCAGCCCGCATGCATGCCTGGACGATCCGCAAGGAACGCCATGGCCGCCCGAACAAGGCCATGCAGCTCGAGGTCGTTGAGACCCCAACCATTGGCGAGGATGAGGTTCTGGTCCTCGTGATGGCCGCTGGCGTGAACTATAACGGCGTATGGGCCGCCCTTGGCGAACCGATCAGCCCGCTCGATGGGCACAAGCAGCCCTATCATATTGCCGGGTCTGATGCCTCGGGCGTGGTCTGGGCCGTCGGCGCCAAGGTGCGCCGCTGGAGCCCGGGAGACGAGGTGGTCATCCACTGTAACCAGGATGATGGGGACGACGAGGAGTGCAACGGCGGCGATCCGATGTTCTCGACCTCTCAGCGCATCTGGGGCTATGAGACCCCGGACGGCAGCTTCGCCCAGTTCACACGGGTTCAGTCACGCCAGTTGATGCCGCGCCCCAAGCACCTGACCTGGGAAGAGAGCGCCTGCTACACCCTGACGCTCGCCACCGCCTATCGCATGCTGTTTGGCCACCGCCCCCACATCATCCGTCCCGGCGACAATGTCCTGATTTGGGGCGCCTCGGGCGGCCTCGGCGTCTTTGCCACCCAACTCTGTGCCGTTTCGGGTGCCAACGCCATCGGCGTGGTCTCCTCCGAAGATAAGCGTGAGTTCGTCATGTCGATGGGAGCCAAGGCCGTCCTCAATCGCAGCGACTTCAACTGCTGGGGCCAACTGCCCACAGTTAATGGACCGGAATTTGGCGACTATATGAAAGAGAGCCGCAAGTTCGGTAAGGCCCTGTGGCAGATCACCGGCGGCAAGGATGTCGACATGGTGTTCGAACATCCCGGCGAAGCGACCATCCCGGTGTCCGTCTTGGTCGTCAAGCGCGGCGGCATGGTCGTGATCTGCGCGGGAACCTCCGGCTTCAACCTGACCATGGATGCCCGCTTCCTGTGGATGCGCCAAAAGCGCGTTCAGGGCAGCCACTTTGCCAATCTGGCCCAAGCCTCGGCCGCAAACCGGCTGGTCATTGAGCGCCGGATTGATCCTTGCCTGTCGGAAGTCTTCGGCTGGGACGGTATTCCCGATGCCCACGAAAAGATGCTCGATAACAAACACCTTCCCGGCAATATGGGCGTTCTGGTCAATGCCCAGCGTCCCGGCCTGCGGACCGTGGAAGAGGTTTTGGAAATTTCGAACGGAGGTTAAGTCTCTGATCGATAAGGATTAAGGGGCGTCAAAACCCCTTGATCAAGACCCTTAGGTCTTGGGACCAAAGGCGTCATTGAGCCGTTGAAGCTGGCTCAGCACAGGGTTGGGCTCGGCGACAACCTCGGCCTCGATATACATGCGGCGGTCCAGATGCAGGACATGCCCATAGAGCCGTTCGGATCGCTCCAACAGGTCCACCAATCCAGCCGGCAAATCGTCTGGCAATGGATCCAAAGCGCGCTCGGCAGGCTCAGGTGCGAGGCGATAGCGCTCTTCGCAGGCGTCAGAGGCCGCGATCTCACCGTCCCGCACGGAGCGCTGCACCAGCAGCCAAGAGACCACCTGCATCAGTCGCGTGGTCAGGCGCATGCTCTGACCCGCATAGGCCAGCGCCGTATTGCGCGACAGGAGTTTGGAATCGTGGCGTCCGCCGCCGTCCAGATAGGCCGCCGCCTCCTCTACCAGATCCATACCCTCGGCAAAGGTCCGGGCAAACAGCTCTGATCGGGTGAAGTCCTTCACCTGACTGGCCCGCCAATCAATGACTGCCGCTGTGCCGAAATCGCTCATTGCCGTCCTAGTCTTGCCAAAATCCCGCCGCCCAGAGCCGCGGACGGGACGGTACAAGCAACCTATATGCCAAAACCGTCCTTAAGCGGAGGGGTCATCGGATTTGAAGCTGAACAGGGCATCGGCAGAGGAGCGGACATTGGCCTTCTTGGCCATCTGGGCCTCAATGCGCGAAATCTCCACCCGAAGCGAGGCGATCCGTTCGCTCAGCTCCTCGGCGCTATAGAGCTCAAGGTCCTCGCGGCCCAGCACCGAAAGGATCTGACCACGGCCCGTGCGGGGTTCGGCAGGTTCATCATTCATGGCCTCATCCTCCCTAAGTCACAGTCGCGCCCTTGTGTTTGGCGCGCAAGCCCGTCTATCTGTGACCCAACAGATCGCCGATGCAAGCCCATGGGGACATTATGGACGACACTATGATCGCCGTTTCGATTGAAGGCGGCAAGGGCCCGGCCTCGGCCCTGGTCCCCGAACAGCGCCCCGTTCCCAAGGCGGGCCCGGGCGAAATCCTCATCAAGACCCGCTCGGCCGGGGTCAATCGCCCAGACATCTTGCAGCGGATGGGCTTCTATCCGCCGCCTCCCGGCGCACCCGACATTCTGGGCCTCGAGGCCTCTGGCGAGGTTGTCGGCGTCGGTGAGGGCACCAAGCGCTGGAAGGTCGGGGATCAGGTCACCGCCCTGCTCGGCGGCGGTGGCTATGCGCAATATTGCGTGGTCGATGGTCGCCATGCCCTGCCCGTGCCCAAGGGACTGGACCTTGTGCAGGCCGCAGCCCTGCCCGAAACGGCCCTGACCGTCTATGTCAATGTCTTCGAACATGGTGCCCTTAAGGCCGGTGAGACCTTGATGATCCATGGGGCCACCTCTGGCATCGGCGTCATGGCCATTCAAATGGCCAAGGCGGCTGGCGCTAAGGTCATCGTCACGGCAAGGAGCGCCGAGAAGGCCGCTCAAGCCCTCGCCCTTGGCGCAGACATTGCCGTCAATTCATCCTCGGAGGATTTCGTTGCTGTGGCCCAAGCGGCAGGCGGCGTTGATGTGGTCTTAGACATGGTCGCAGGTCCCTATTTTGCTCAGAACATCGAGGCCCTGAACACCGGCGGACGGCTCGTCCACATCGCCACCCTGTCGGGGGCCAATGTCGAGCTGAACATTATGAAGGTGATGCAAAAGCGTCTGATCATCACCGGCTCGACCCTTCGCCCGCGCAGCGCCGACGAAAAGGCGCGCATCACGGCGGCGGTTGAGGCGACCGTCTGGCCGTGGATCGAAGCGGGCAAGATCAAGGCGGTGGTCGACAAGACCTTCCCCCTCGAACAGGCCGCTGAGGCCCATGCCTATCTCGAGGCCGGAGCCCATGTCGGCAAGGTTATGTTGGTGGTCTAGGCCAAGACCGGGCGAAAGCGGCGGCGGGCTCTAGACGGTTCTGGCCGGATCAGGTCATACCCTGCTCGTGACCCCCGAATCCCATCTTGATCAAGCCCGTGACACCCTGCGCCGCACCTTTGGGCACGGGGATTTTCGGGGTTTGCAGGCCGGCGTCATAGCCGAGGCCCTCGCCGGACGCAGCGCCCTAGCGGTCCTGCCCACCGGCGGCGGCAAGAGTCTTTGCTATCAGATTCCCAGCATGATCCGGCCCGGCCTTGGCATCGTGGTCTCACCGCTTATTGCCCTGATGGCTGATCAGGTGGCGGGGCTTCAGCAGTCGGGCGTGGCGGCAGAGCGGCTCGATTCCGACACGATGATGGACGACCGCTCGCGCATCTGGCGCCAGATCGAGGCGGGAGAGCTGGACCTGCTCTATATGTCGCCCGAAGGCCTGATGCAGAGCCATATGCTGGACCGGCTGGCCCAAGTCCAGATCGCCCTGATCGCCGTCGACGAGGCCCACTGCGTTAGCCAATGGGGCCATGATTTCAGGCCCGAATATCGCACCCTTGGCCGCCTGGCTGAAATCTTTCCCACCGTGCCAAGGCTGGCCGTCACGGCCACCGCCGATGCACGGACCAGAGACGATATCCGCGCCGAGTTGCACCTCACCGACGCCGCTGAGTTTGTCGACAGTTTTGCCCGTCCCGAACTGGCCCTCAGCGCCGAACGCAAGCGCGGACGCGGGCATGAGCGGGTCATCGAACTGGTCAAGGAACGCCGAGGGCGGGCAGGCGTGGTCTATGCCGGGTCGCGCGAGGGCACCGATCTTTTGGCGCAGAAACTCTGTGATCAGGGCATCCCCGCCCTCGCCTACCATGCAGGCCTCGACCGCAAGGTGCGGGAAGAGCGTCTGACCCGGTTCCTCGACGAGGACGACGCGGTCATGGTCGCCACCATCGCCTTTGGCATGGGGGTGGATAAGCCAGACGTCCGCTTTGTCATCCATGCCGATCCCCCCGCCTCAATCGAGGCCTATTGGCAAGAGATTGGCCGGGCTGGACGCGACGGCGACCCCGCCGAGGGCATCACCCTCTATGGCTCATCGGACATGGCCTGGGCCCTGCGCCGCAGCCAGGGGCGCGATGTCGATGAGGCGGTCAAGCAGGTGCAGGGACGAAAGCTGCGCCAGCTCTATGCCATGCTCGACGGTATGGCCTGCCGCGCCGCCGCCGTGCGCCGCTATTTTGGCGAGACCGGGGCCGAGCCCTGCGGTGTCTGCGATCTTTGCCTCTCCCCTCCCGTCGGGGTCGATGCCACTGAAGCGGCGCAAAAGGCCCTCTCAGCGGTCCACCGATTGGGCGGACGCTATGGCCGGGGCCGGGCCATTGATCATCTCTTGGGCAAGACCAAGGACCCCGATGCCGCTGAGGTCAGCATGACCACCTTTGGCATTGGCAAGGACCTCAGCGCCGTGGCTTGGCGCGACCTGATGGATCAGCTTCTGTTCGAGGGCCTCTTGGCCGAAGACCCCAATGATGGCCGCCCCCTGATCCGGCTGGGCGATGCCGAGGGCGTGCGGGCGGTCTATCGCGGCGAGCGGCGGGTGATGTTGCGCAAGCTAACCGAAGATGCCCCCGCCCGCGCGGGCAAGACCCGCCAGACAAGGATGGGCGGCGCCTCGCTGGAGGTGCCGATCCACGACCGCGCCCTGTTCGAGGCCCTGCGCAACTGGCGAAAGTCAGAGGCCGCACGCCAGCATGTGCCACCCTATGTGATTTTCCACGACCGTACCTTGCTGGACATTGCCAGCGGCAGACCGACCACGTCATCGGCTCTGGCCAAGACCGGCGGCGTCGGCCAAGGCAAGCTCGACCGCTATGGCGAGGCGGTCTTGAAGGTGGTTCGCGATACGCAGTAGCGGGCCTTAGCCGACAAAGGCCCGTTCGATGACGAAATCGCCGGGCTCGGAATTGGAACCCTCGACCAGGCCATGGGCCTCTAACATCGCCGCGACATCCTTGATCATGGCCATACTGCCGCAGATCATCGCCCGGTCCTCGGTGGCATCAAAGGTCGTCCGATCAAGACCCAGATCGCGGAACAGTTCGCCACTGGCTGCGCGGTCGGTAATCCGGCCCTGACGCTCAAAGGGCTCGCGGGTGACGGTGGGATAGTAGACAAGCTGGGTTCTGGCCTGCTCGCCAACCAGCTCATCGTCGAAAATATCCTTCTCAAACAGATCGCGATAGGCTAGCTCGGCCACTTCGCGCACCGTATGGACGATAATCACCTGTTCGAACCGCTCATAGGTTTCCGGATCGCGCGCGACGCTGAGGAACGGGGCAAGGCCAGTGCCGGTGCTGATCAGGAACAGTCGCTTGCCGCCCTTCAGCGCGTCGAGCACGAGCGTTCCGGTCGGCTTCTTGCCCATCAGGACCTCATCGCCGGGCTGGATGTTTAAGAGGTGCGAGGTAAGCGGGCCATCGGGCACCTTGATCGACAGGAACTCGATCTCGTCGGCAAAGCCGGGGCTGGCGATGGAATAGGCCCGCAGGATCGGCTTGGGCTCCAGCGCCAGCCCGATCATGATAAACTCGCCCGACCGAAACCGCAGGCTCGCCGGACGGCTAATGGCAAAGCTAAACAGCCGGTCAGTCCAGTGCTTCACCCACAGAACGGTCTGATGATTATAGGGTGAAGGCTTGGCCTCAGGCGCAGGGGTGGTCATGGACGGTCTTTCGATATCGGGGCCTTGGGAGATAAGAACCCATTCCTATTGATCAATTCTAACCCTCGAGGCCTTGCGAAAAAGGCGCTGTGATCCTTAACAAAAAACCCGCCAGTCCGGCGGGTCTTGCAATTCCAAAGTCCTCGGGGGGAGGTTTTACCTAGCAAAGACCCGTGGCACTACGCAGTTTTTCTAAGAGCGAACCGACCAAATGTCAAACTTTCAGACCTTAGCGAGGGTCGGAAGGAGCCTGCCATCGGCACGAATGGGAAGGGCCTACGTGCCCGAGCTTGTTCTGAAAATTGATGCAATAGAGAAAACTTCGCTTTAAACTCCCAAAAAGGGTTAAATAATAATTTCATATTAGGATTGTGTTTTTATGCCAAAATGCCATCATGGCGTGAACATTTTTTGTTGGTATTTAAATTTGGGAGATGGTTATGGCTCGCTCAACTCTACGCCCAGTCTTGGCTGCAACGTCAGCCATCGTTCTGTCAGCCTGCGCTTCGGCAACGCCCTACGAGATGTCCTTTTCGAAGCCGGCGGGGAATACAGCAGCGCTTCGATCTAGTGCCAAAATTTGCGAAGCGGCGTTCTCGGCACCCGGAGATTCTGACCAGGTCATAAAGTGTCTTCAGGCCCGTGGTTATGACTGGGACGTTAGGGGCTTTACCATCCGCCAACAGTCCGGACTTGCCGGACATATGTCCATTCCGGCAGCGGCTGTGGCCGTTGGTCTGGCAGCGGCTGGTAACACCAGTGACATTGTTCCCATAATGGGCATTGCCGGTGGTTCTTACCTCGCGCACACCGGGGCCTATGCGAGACCTGATCAGGCACAGGTCTATGAACTGGCGGCTGACTCTTATCGGTGTTTGGTCGCTGGTGCTGCGGACTGGAAATCATACGGTAAAGAAGATCTCATTAAAGCGAAAGAAGGCTTGCAATTAGCTCAAGAAAATTTCCTTTCCATATCTAGCGATACCGAGAAAAAGGAATTGGTTAAACAAAGACTTGCTACAGCAAATATTCTTTACAGCAGAGTTGATGGCGCAAGTGGACTAGCACTTCTTCGACAATCCAATGCCATCGAGACAGCGGCGCGTACAGCTATAGGTGATCGGTTGCCTTCCGCTCAGGCCGTAGCCGCAAGCGTAGGGTTTGGGGCCAAGATTGTAGCACCAGCAGCCGTACCGCAGCATAGCAATCTGGGAAATATAATTGGAGGGGATGTTGGTATAAAGGGTGTAATTGGTAGTACAACTAAGAGTACGATTGATCTGAAGAGATTAGAACGAGAAGCATTAGAACGTGAAGCAATCGATAAATTCAATAAGGCGGAAGAGCTTTTTTACACCCTCCTAAAAGCACACCAATCAAAAGATCGTACTATTTCTGTAGAATGCCGGTTTAATCCTTCAAGCAGCCCGCAGTTAACGGCACCGGCAGAAATCATTTTAGATGCCACTAACAATGGTGGCTTCGTGCTTAAGGGTGGCGTTCCCCCCTATGGTTATCTTCCATTGCCCGACAAGGTTAAGGTCACTATTACCCCCCTCACCGCCAACGCCGCTCACATAGCGATAGATTTGAACGGGTCTAGCGGAGATGGGCCATGGCCTGTGACTATTATCGACGCCTCTCAAGCCGGGGATACCCGAACCATTTCCGTTAAAAAGGCCCCTAAGCCGGAATAGTTCCCCTCGTCAGTCCACCGGCAAGATCACGGTTGACGCCGCCTAGACATCCACCTCGGCATCCAGAGCATTCTCTTGGATGAATTCGCGGCGGGGCTCGACCAGGTCGCCCATCAGGCGGGTGAACATGTCGTCGGCATCGTCGGCATGGTTGACCTTGACCTGCAGGAGGGTGCGGACCTCCTTGTCCAGCGTGGTTTCCCACAGCTGTTCGGGGTTCAT
>CANFKD010000093.1 GCA_947447115.1 Caulobacteraceae bacterium | reverse complement strand
GCGGCAGAGGCCATCAATCCGCAAAAGGATGTGCCCATCGGCATCCTGGGCTCGCTGGTCATCTGTACCCTGATCTATATGGCCGTGGCTGCGGTCCTGACCGGCGTCGTGCCCTACACCAAGCTCGGCGTGCCTGAGCCCATTGCCGTGGCGGTGGACGCCATGAACCTTCCTTGGTTCGCAAAGTTGATCAAGATCGGTGCCATTGCCGGTCTGTCATCGGTGATGCTGATCCTCACCTATGGCCAAACCCGCGTCTTCTTCGCCATGGCCCGTGACGGCTTGCTGCCCAAGGTGTTCGCCACCTTGCATGCCAAGTACCGGACACCTTGGATTGGGACTCTGCTTCTCGGCGGCGCCATCGCGACCGCTGCCGCCATCCTGCCCATCAGCATCTTGGGCGATCTGGTGAGCCTCGGTACCGCCACCGCCTTTGGCATTGTCTGCCTCAGCGTCATGTATCTGCGCAGCACAAGACCCGATCTGGAGCGTCCCTTCCGCGTTCCGGGCGGCGGCGTTTGGATCAATGGCGCTTGGATTGGCTTGGTCCCCGTTCTGGGTATTATCTTCTGCCTCGTAATGGCGGCACCTCTGGTGATCGACATCATCATCAAGGCCCGTTCTGGCGATGCGATCCCGGCCATCATCTTGAGCAGCTATGCGGCTGTCGGTGCCACGATCTATGCCCTCTACGGCTATCGCAATTCGCGCTTGGCTCAAGGGCTTGAGGTTCTCGACGTGGGTCCAGACACCCAATAGTCGACGATCAAACCCACAATCCATAGGGCTCGCTGTCGAAAGATGGCGGGCCCTTTTGGTTTTTCGGCACCACCCCCTTTTGTTACGGGCCAGAAAGTCCGATCATGGTCCTGTAACGAGACGAGGAGCGACCATCTTGGACGACGCAACCCCTGCTGCCCCCCCTGCCATCGGCGCGGTCATCGCGCCGGTCACGCCCCTGCAGCAGAACTGCACCATCGTCTGGTGTAGCCGGACCAAGAAGGCGGCGATCATCGATCCGGGCGGCGAGATGCCGCGCCTGCTCAAGGCCATAGCCGACCAAGGCCTGACCCTCGAAAAGATCTGGATCACCCACGGGCACTTGGACCATGCCGGAGCCGCGGCGGCGCTGCAGGCCGCGACCGGCGTGCCCATCGAAGGCCCCCACCCTGACGACCAGTTCTGGATCGACGACATTCCCGAAAGCGGCGCCAAATATGGCCTAGTCGGCGCGCAGAGCTTTACGCCAGACCGTTGGCTGCATGACGGCGATGTCGTCACCCTCGGTGAAACCCAGTTCGAGGTTCTCCATTGCCCCGGCCACACCCCCGGCCATGTGGTGTTCTTCCACCGCGAGTCGCGCTTTGCACAGGTCGGTGACGTGCTGTTCAAGGGCTCAATCGGACGCTCTGATTTCCCGAAGGGCAATTACAACCAACTGATCGAGTCGATCACGACCAAGCTCTGGCCGCTGGGCAATGATGTTCAGTTCGTTCCCGGCCACGGCCCGATGTCGACCTTCGGCGCGGAACGGAAAACCAACCCCTTTGTTGGTGATTTTGCGGTTTAATAACGATACGGCCGCCGGATTGATGCTGGCAGGACGTTAGATCAAAACGAGCCTCAAGGTTCGCGCCCACTTTCGTTCCTGTTTGGATTGCTCATGGCTTTGAACCCGATCGCCCAGCGCCTGCTGAAACTTCCCCGCCCGATCCTAATCGGTCTCGCGGTTGTCGGCAGTCTTCTGCTGCTGATGGGCGGCTGTCAGTTGCTCAAGCCCAAGCCAAAGGTCGATCCGTTCCGGTTCGCGGCGATCGAGCGCGGCGACGTGACCAAGACCGTGTCCGCCTCGGGCAACGTCCAAGCCCTTGTCACCGTCCAGGTCGGCTCGCAGCTATCGGGTCTGGTGTCGCAGGTTCTGGTCGACTTCAATAGTCCAGTCTCCAAAGGCGATGTCTTGGCCGTCATTGATGCCAAGACCTATGCCAGCCGGGTCAATCAAGGCACGGCTGACCTTGGGGCGGTAACCGCCGCTCTGGCCCAGCAACGCGCCGCCCTCGAACAGGCCAAGGCCCAGAACGAGGTCGATCAAGCCGCCTATCGCCGCGTCAAATCTCTGGCTGATCAGGGCTTTGCCTCGGGACAGGCGCTGGATCAAGCCACCGCCGCCGTGAAACGCTCAGAGGCAGGCGTCGCCCTCGCCCGCGCTCAGATCGCCGCCCAGAGCGCGCGGGTCGAACAGTCCAAGGCCGGTCTAGAGGCCAGCCGCTATGATCTTGGCCGCACTCAGATCCTTTCGCCCATCGACGGCGTGGTCGTCGACCGCAAGATCGATCCCGGCCAGACCGTCGCGGCCAGCTTCCAAGCTCCCGTGCTGTTCCAGATCGCTCAGGACCTCTCCAAGCTTCAGGTCAAGATCATGGTCGATGAGGCCGATATTGGTCAGGTGCGTGAAGGCCAGACCGTAAAGTTCACGGTCGACGCCTATCCCGATGAAACCTTCCAAGGCGCGGTCACACAGGTGCGCAAGCAGCCAGAGACCCAGCAAAATGTCGTGGCCTATGCTGTCATTGCTCAGGCCGAGAACAAGGGCGGACGCCTACTGCCCGGCATGACCGCCAATGCCGATGTGGTGATTGAAGAACGCCCCAACGTCTTGAAGGTGCCCGCAGCAGCCCTGCGCTTTAAGCCCGCCGATATGCAAGCCCCGACCGTTGTCGGTGGCCCTCCTGGCGGTGGCGGTGGCGGTGGTGGTCCCGGCGGCCAAAGCGCTGGCGGTCGGCCTCAAGGGGCAGGCGGTCCCGGCGGCCGTGCAGGCGGCAGCGCAAGGCTCCTCGAACAGTTGGACCTCACCGCCGATCAAAAGGCCAAGGCCAAGCCGATCTTCGAAGAGATGCGCGCCAAGATGATGACAGCGGGTGAAGACCCCAAGGCTCGCCGCGCCGCGCGGGACGAGGCCTTTGCGAAACTCACCCCCCTCCTCAAGCCTGATCAACGTGCCCGCCTGACCGTCATGCAAAGCCAGTTCGGTGGTCGCGGCGGCCCTCAGCGTGGCAAGACCCCCGGCGTGGTCTGGATCCTCAAGGACAAGAAGCCTTGGCCTGTGCCGGTGCGCGTCGGAGCCTCAGACGGCTCATTCAGTGAGATCGAGGGCGAGATCAAGCCGGGCGATCAGGTGATCATTGGCGGTGGCCCCAAGCCCTTGCCGACCATGAGATCGCCCTTCGGCGGCGGGTCCTCCTCACGTCCGCGCACCTAGGCGCTCGATCATGATCGCGTTTCGAGACCTCAAAAAGACCTATCAGATGGGGGATGAGACGGTCGCGGCTCTGGCTGGGGTGTCGCTCAGCTTTCCGCGCGGGTCCTATCTGGCCATTACCGGGCCATCAGGCTCGGGCAAGTCGACCCTGATGAACATCCTTGGCGGGCTCGACCGGCCCACCAGCGGTCAATATCTGTTCGAGGACGAGGATGTCAGCCATCTGGACGATGACGGGCTGGCCCATTTTCGCAATCAACGGATCGGCTTTGTCTTTCAGTCGTTCCAACTTCTGCCCCGCTACAGCGCTTTGCAAAATGTCGAACTGCCGATGGTCTATGCCGGTATCGAGGTGAAGGAGCGCCGAGAGCGGGCCGCAGAGATGCTGGCCAAGGTCGGGCTCGCCGACCGCCGCCACCATCGCCCGACCCAGATGTCTGGGGGTCAGCAACAGCGCGTCGCTATCGCCCGCTCCCTTGCCAACAATCCCGACCTGTTGCTGGCCGACGAACCCACCGGCGCGCTCGACAGTTCGACCGGCAAGGACGTCATGGCCCTGTTCGAACAGCTCAATAGCGAAGGCCTGACCGTCATCTTGGTCACCCACGATGCCAATGTCGCCGCGCGGGCCCGCCGTCGGGTCGGTTTTCGCGACGGCCTGATCGTTAGCGACGAAGGGGCCAAGTCATGAAGTCCAAGGACCTGATCCGCTTTGCCGCCAGCGCCATCGCCGCCCACCCGATGCGCAGCGCCCTCACCTCGCTCGGCGTGGTGATTGGCGTCGCGGCCGTCGTGATGATGACCTCGATTGGCCTGGGCGCGCAGCAGCGGGTGATGAGCGCAATTTCAGGCCTCGGCTCCAACCTGATCATTGTCTCCCCCGCCGCCTCGCGCTCAGGCTTTGCCGCCCAAGCGGCGGGATCGGACATCTCCATCACCGGAGCCGATGCCGAAGCCATTGCCAAGCAGGTCGAAGGGGTCGCCGCTGTCGCACCAACCGTTCGCGGACAGGCGCAACTGGCTGCCGAAGGCACCAACTGGAACAGTCGCATTGAAGGGGTAACGCCCGACTATCTGGTCGCTAGAGACCTGACCATCGGTCAGGGCCGCATGTTCGATGATCGTGAGGCCCGCCAAGGCCGCACCGTCGCCGTGATCGGCACCACGGTCGCCCGCGAACTGTTCGGAGAGGCTGACCCTTTGGGCAAGCGCATCCGCGTCGGCTCCTCGCCCTTTCAGGTGGTCGGTGTCCTGACCTCCAAGGGCCAGAGCGGCTTTGGACAGGATCAGGACGATATTGTTCTGGGGCCCCTGCCCGCCGTCCGCTCTCGCGTTGTGGGCCGCCGGGTCAAGGGCGATACGGTCCAGACCATCTATATCAAGGCCGCCAGCGAGGATGACCTCAGCCGCGTGCAAGAAGACGCCACGACCTTGCTGCGCGAACGTCACCGCATCCGCGAGGGCGAGGACGACGATTTCCAAGCCCAGAACATGGCCTCGATCCTTCAGGCCTCTCAGGCCGCCACCGCCACCTTCACCATCCTTCTGGCCGCCGTCGCAGCCGTATCGCTGGTGGTTGGCGGCGTCGGGATCATGAACATCATGCTGGTCGCTGTGACCGAGCGCACGCGTGAGATCGGCCTGCGGATGGCGGTTGGGGCCAAGCGGTCGGACATTCTGATCCAATTTGCCTTGGAGTCCGTGGCCCTATCGCTGGCAGGCGGCATCCTAGGCCTGCTCATCGGTATTGGCGGGGCCTTGCTGATTGCAAAGCTCGGATCATGGCCCATGGCGATCCCCTCTTGGGCAGCCCCCCTGTCCTTAGGCTTCTCGATGGCAGTGGGTCTGGTGTTCGGGGCCTATCCCTCTTGGCAGGCCTCGCGGCTCGATCCCATCGAGGCCTTACGCCGCGAATAGGGGCCTTAACGCAAATCAGGTCGCCTAGAGGCGCGCATGCCTATATCCTGCCCAGATGAAAAAGCCGCGTATCGCCCGCCACCCTTCTGCACGCCCCAAGCCACCGCAAGGTCTGCCCGATAGGGAGACCCTGCTGAAGTTCCTGCGCGAGGCCGGAGAGGCGGAAAAGGCAGATATGGCCAAGGCCTTTGGTCTGAAGGGCGCGGACCGCCGGGCCCTGCGGATGATGCTCAAGGACATGGAGGCCGAGGGCCTCTTGGGCAAGCGTGGGCGCGGCGGCTTTGCTGAGGCCGGGGCCCTGCCCCCTGTCGGCGTAGCTGATGTGATCGAGGTCGATGCCGACGGCGACCTGTTCGTGCGTCTGGTCAAGGCGGGCGAAGATGCGCCCATCGTGCGCCTCGCCCCCGATCCTGCCGAGAAGGTCGCGGGCGCACCGCGTCTGGGCGAGCGGGTTCTGGTGCGCTTTGAGCGGCTAGAAAGCGGCGAGTTCGAAGCCAAGCTGATCAAGAAACTCGGCCAAAGCGCTCACAAGATCCTAGGCGTCGTGCGCAAGTCCCTGCGCGGCCCGCGCCAAGAGATTCGCGTAGAGCCGGTCGACCGCCGCTCTAAGGAAAGTCTGGTCCTGTTCGGGCCAGAGGCGGAGGCCCTCAAGGACGGCGATCTGGTCGTGGCCGAGGTCGGCGAGGCGGCGGGCCGGTTCGGCCCCAAGCGTGGCCGGGTCCTAGAGGTTGTTGGGCGCGAAGATCAGCCCCGAGCCGCCTCCCTGATCGCCATCCACACCCACGGCCTGCCCACCGGCTTTTCGCAGGATGCCGAAGACGAGGCCGAAGCCGCCGTCGGCCCAACCCTAGAGGGCCGCACGGACCTGCGCCATGTGCCGCTGGTCACCATCGATCCCATCGACGCGCGCGACCATGATGATGCGGTCTATGCTGAACCGGACGAGGACCCGGCCAATCCGGGCGGCTGGATCGTCTGGGTAGCCATTGCCGATGTCGCCGCCTATGTGCGCCCCGGCACGCCGCTCGATCGCGAGGCCCGCGACAAGGGCAACAGCGTCTATTTCCCCGACCGGGTAGAGCCGATGCTGCCCGAGCGCCTGTCCAACGGCCTGTGCAGCCTGCGCGAGGGCGAGAACCGCGCCTGTCTGGCCGTGCGCATGGTCTTCAACCGCTCTGGCGACAAGATCGGCCACAAATTTGTCCGCGGACTGATGCGTTCTGCCGCCAAGCTGGCCTATGAGCACGCCCAGTCGGCCATTGACGGCGAGGTCAGCGATGTGACCGGCCCGCTGCTGGAACCGGTCCTGAAGCCCCTGTGGGCCGCCTATGCCTGTGTCGGGCAGGCCAGAGACCGCCGCTCACCAATGGATATTGAAAGCTCCGAGCGCAAGATCGAGATCAGCCCCGAAGGCGAGGTCCTGTCCATCCGCCCGCGCGAACGCCTGACCGCCCACCGCCTAATCGAAGAGTTCATGATCCAGGCCAATGTCTGCGCCGCCGAGACCCTCGAGGCCCCGACCAAGGGCCAGAAACGCCCGGCCCTGATCTACCGGGTCCACGACACGCCCAGTCAGGAGAAGGTCCAGTCCCTGGCTGACTTTTTGGCCACCATCGGCATCAACTGGTCCAAGGGTGAGGCCCCGCGCACCGACCGGCTCAACCGCCTCCTGATCCAGACCAAGGAAGGCCCGCACGCCGAGATCGTCAATGAGGTGGTGCTGCGCAGTCAGATGCAGGCCGTCTATTCGCCCGACAATATCGGCCATTTCGGCCTGAACCTCGCCCGCTATGCCCACTTTACCTCGCCCATCCGGCGCTATGCCGATCTGGTGGTCCACCGCGCCCTGATCCGGGCCTTAGGCCTTGGCACGGACGGGCTGACGGACGAGGAGATCGCCCGCCTGCGCGAGACGGCTGAGAGCATCACTGCCTCGGAGCGCCGCGCCATGGCCGCCGAGCGCGAGGCCACCGACCGCTATGTCGCCGCCTTCCTCTCCGACCGGGTGGGGGCAGAATTTGATGGCCGCATCACCGGCGTCACCCGCTTTGGCCTGTTCGTGCGCCTGGGTGAGATCGGTGCCGACGGCCTAGCCCCCGTCTCGTCTCTGGGCGATGAATATTTCGTCCATGACGACAAGGCCCACTGCCTGATCGGCGAACGCAGCGGCAAGCGCTGGCGTCTGGGCGCGCGGGTGCGGGTCAAGCTCTTGGAAGCCACCCCCATCACCGGCGGCCTTCTGTTCGAAGTCCTGAGCGAGCCCGAACCCGCCCTCCCCGGCGCGCCCCGCCCCCGCCTCGGCATCCGCCACAGACAGGGCCCAAAGGGCAGGCCCAAGAACATCAAGGCCGGGGGTAAGAAGCGGCGGTAAACCCCTCTGCCGCGTCATTGCGAGCGCAGCGAAGCAACCCAGGCGACCGGGCTCCTTCGAACGCGCAGCCCTTCCACCCAACAATGCAGCCCAGTCCCGTAGGTTGCTTCGGCGCGTCGCGCCTCGCAATGACGCGGGGATGGGGCAGAAATTACCCGCCTTCCCCGCGAAGGCGGGGACCCAGACCCTTTCACGCAGGCGGAAAGCGGCCCGCTGAAACCTTGCCTTTGCAGGGGCCATGGCGGAGAGGATCGTGGATGAACATCCCCCCACTCCCAACCCTCTCCCCCTCAAGGGGGGAAAGGGCAATATTTTGCGTCATTGCGAGCGCAGCGAAGCAACCCAGGTGATTGCCCATGACCTGAGCGGATGATCCCCTAGGTTGCTTCGGCGCGCTGCGCCTCGCAATGACGCGGGGAACGCGGGGATAGCCGGGAGCCCATCCTCGTCCTTCGACAGGCTCAGGATGAGGATGAATGGAACAAGTGCGGACCTCTCAGCCTTCCTCATGCTGAGCCTGTCGAAGCACGAGGAAGTGGTGCCCCCCTACTTCCCCTTGCGGCTGGCCAGATAGTCTAGAGCCAGCAGCACATGGGTGCGGACGCCGACTTCGAGGACGCTCTCGTCTATGTCGAAATAGGGCGAATGGTTGGCCGGAGCTGTTTTGGCCTCGACCGAGGGCTTGCGGCCGCCGAGTTGATAGAAGACGCCGGGGATCTTGCGGGCATAGAAGGAGAAGTCCTCTGAGCCGGTGACCAGATCACCTTCGGACTCGACATTCTTGGCCCCGCCTGCGGCCTTGGTCAGGGTCGGCAACATGGCCTTGGCCAGATCCGGGTCATTATAGGTTACGGGATATGAAGGGCTGTTCATGGTCAAGGTGGCGTTGGCGCCATAGCTCTCGGCCAGATTCTGGACGGTCTTTTCCATGCGGGCAATGACGTCGGTGCGGCGCTCGTCGGTGAAGGTGCGCATGGTGCCCGACATCTTCAGCTCTTCGGGGATGATGTTGTTGCGCACGCCGCCGTGGATGGTGGCGACGGTCAGAACAGTCGGCGACGAGGTGACATTGATCTGGCGGGCTGCGATCTGGTTGAAGGCCGTGACGATCGAGGCGCCGAGCGAGACCACATCAATGCCGTCCCATGGGCGCGCGCCGTGGGTTTGGCGGCCCTTGAGGGCGATGTCAAAGCGGTCAGAGGCGGCATAGAAGCCCCCGGCGCGATAGTTCAGCTTGCCCAGGTCGCCGGGGCCGATGTGGATACCGAAAATGGCTGATGGGGCAGGATTTTCCAGCGCCCCTTCGAGCACCATCTGCTTGGCGCCGCCAACCTCGCCCAGAGGCAGGCCCTCTTCGGCGGGCTGGAAGATCAGGACCACAGTGCCGGGGATGTTGGCGCGCATGTTGGACAGGACCGTGGCGGCCCCGAGCAGCATGGCCACATGGGTGTCGTGACCGCAGGCATGCATGACGCCGACCGTCTGGCCCTCATAGTCGGCGGTGACCTTGGAGGCGAAAGGCAAACCGGTCTTTTCATAGACGGGCAAGGCGTCCATATCGGCACGCAGGGCCACGACGCCGCCGGGCTTGCCGCCCTTGAGCACGGCCACGATCCCGGTGGTGGCGACCTTGGTGCGGACCTCAAAGCCCAGACGGGTCAGTTCGGCAGCGACGAGGGCGGAGGTGCGGAACTCGCGGTTGCCCAGCTCTGGATGTTCGTGAATGTCGCGCCGCCAAGCCACGACCTTGGGCTGGACCGCGTGGGCGGCGGCAAAGATGGCGTCGGGCGAGGTGGCTGACCCTGCGGCGAGGGCCGAATTGGCGGTGAGGCTGAGCGCGGCAACGGCGGCTGCGGTAAGGATTCGCATGATCTTTCCCCTGAAAATCTGATGACGGACGATGGAGCCTTGCGGTTGCAGGGTCAAGGGCTGGCGAGGTTTCCCTTAGGTCAGACTTCCCCTTCGCTAAAGTCGTCCTAAACTAGGGTCATGACCGAACCGAAACTCGACCCCAATTACGACCCGCGCTCTGACGGGGCTATGCGCACCAAAGACCAAAAGGTCGTGCGGCCCAAAGATGCGGCCACCTTGATCATCGTGCGGCGCGATGCGGAAAAGCCCCGCCTCTTGATGGGGCGGCGCAATAAGGGCCACAACTTCATGCCCGGAAAATGGGTGTTCCCCGGTGGCCGGATCGACCGCAGCGACTTTCGCGCCCCCTATAGCGACGATCTTCGCCCAGAGGTCGCCGCAAGGGTGGAACAGACCGCCCCGCCCGCCCGCGCCCGCGCCTTGGCACTTGCGGCTGTGCGCGAGACCTTTGAAGAGGTCGGGCTCCTTCTGGCCAAGCCCGCGCCCGTGCGGCCCGGTGCCGGTCCTTGGCGTGATTTCATGGCCTTGGGGGCCGAAGCCAATCTCGGCGCGCTGGACTTCATCGCCCGCGCCATCACCCCGGCCTATCGCCCCAAGCGTTTTGACGCCCGGTTCTTCATGGCCGAGGCTGAGCACCTGATCAGCCTCGATCGCGCGCCCGATTGCGGCGAACTGGACGAGATCGCATGGGTCGATCTGGACGAGGCCTTAGCGCTGGACCTGCCCAACATCACGCGGTTCGTCATGCATGAGTTGGCCTTGCGTCTTGAGGACCCTCACCGCCCCGCCCCCTTTGTGCGTTTCCTGCGCGGCTCGCGTCACCTGAGCTATCTATGAGCGGACCGGTTAAAGCCAAGCCCGCCACGCCGCGTCACGCCGCCAGTCTGGTGCTGATCCGGCAGGGATCGGACGGGCCAGAGGTGCTGATGGGACGCAGACCGCGCAAGTCTGCCTTTGCACCAGACGTCTTCGTCTTTCCGGGCGGCAAGCTGGACGAGGCCGACCGCGCTGTGCGTCCCGCAGTGCCCCTATCAGAGGCCTGTATCCGCCTGACCGCCGCGTCCCGGCGCCTCGCCCATGCTCTGGCGGCAGCGGCCCTGCGCGAGACCGAGGAAGAGACCGGGCTGATCTTGCCGCTGGCGTCGGGCGCTGGGGCGGACTTTTCGCACCTGACCTTGATTGCGCGGGCTATTACGCCGACCGAAAGCCCGATCCGGTTTCACGCCCGCTTCTTTCAGGCCGACGCGGCCCTGACCGAAGGCAAGATGGAGGCCACGCCCGAACTGGCCGATCTGGCCTATCGCCCGCTGGCCGAGGCGCTGAAACTGCCTATGTTCGACATTACCGAAGCGGTCGTGCGCCACGTCCAAATTCCGACGGCAGGTGAGCCCGCCTTTCTGTTCACCTATCGCAATGGCGGCGCAAAACGCACGGGACTGCGTTAATCTGCTTCATGGCGTTGACATTGCCTGATCGAAGGGTATTGTCCGCCCCTCTTGAATTTCCCGGTTCGCAGCGTGTGCGGCGAACCCCCGAAGGATTCGACCATGGCTAAACCGGCTTCAATCAAGATCCGCATGAACTCCACTGCGGATACCGGCTTCTTCTACGTGACGAAGAAGAACGCACGCACCAAGACTGAAAAGCTG
>CANFKD010000092.1 GCA_947447115.1 Caulobacteraceae bacterium | reverse complement strand
GCTTCGGACAGATAGGCCGTCTTGGGCGGCGTGATCCAGGTGCCGCTGCCGGCCAGAACCGTCACCTCGCCAGCGAGATTGCCCTTAGAATAGATCTTGGTTTGGTGGATCAGCGCCGATGAGGTTGTGCAGTTGACGTCGAGGGTCGCCAGGCTCGACCGGCCTTGAATGACCTTGGTAAATTGCGGGGTCAGGGCCTCGCCGCGCAGTTCGGCACCCTTGATGAAGCCGGTCACAGGATCGAGGCTGCCGGTCTGAGCAAAGCCGACGACCATGTCTGCGCCGATGGAGATGACCTGCGCCGGGGCCAGAGAGGTAGCCGCCTTGAGCCATTTGCGGATCGCTTCAGGCGTGTGGACGGCGGGGTAGCCCTCGCTGTCTGCGGCCTTGCTCGCGGATGACCGAGCCGCGTCCGGTGGCGGGGCCGCGGCAAAGGCCATGGAGGCTGCCAAGAGCGCGACTGTACCGCACACCGTACTAACCGCCTTGGTCATGGGGCTTTGCAAAAGGCTCATCTGCGTCGTGCATCCGTCACTGGCGATTCGTCCCTCCGATGGGACCTCTTCTTTATGGCTTGCTCGCGTAAAAAGGCTAGGGCGAGGGCGGCGGTTGTCCAGATTCCGTGAGATTTAACCGAGAAGGTGCGGGTTCGATTTGCCCAAGGCCGGGCATCTGCTAAAGCCTAGCCCATAGCCGGTGTTCTGTGGGGACGTGGCGGAATTGGTAGACGCAGCGGACTTAAAATCCGTTGACTTCGGTCGTCCGGGTTCGATTCCCGGCGTCCCCACCAGCGAGCTAGGCCCGGTTGCGATTGGTGGCTTGGATGTAGGACATGCTGTCGAGTTCCTCGAGCATGGATGCCAACATTTCTAGAGTGACCGCGACGCTATGGCCCTTTTTGGGTCTGAATCTCCAGAAGTTCACGATATGGCTGACGTCGTTGTAGCTTTCTCCGAGTTGTGTGAATATTTGAGATGATGAAATCAAAAATTCTTTGAACCCTTGTATATTTCCATTGTTTATTAAATCCTCATAGGATTGATCATAGATGGATAAGATTTCATTGGCCTCAGAGAAAATCAAAGAGAATTTATAAGCAATCCTGTTCCTCATAGATTCAATCTTGATTCGGTCAGATTTACTGACGAGCCCGATTGATTTTATTCTTCGAACTTCTCGAAATACTTTTTCGGATACAGGAATGATTTTTTTAATTTGCCATTTGTAGAACAGGATGGCCTTCCAGAAAAACAGGCCTTGGCGGTAGTCTGACTTCTCCATCTGTAGCGTCTGTCGCAGTTCGTCGGTGACTTCCGCGGCCTTGGGTGACAGCAACTCTTCGATTAGGGCGGGAGCCTTTGCGCCATATTCATCCAACCCAAAGCTCATCTGTGCGAGGGCCGAAATTTCGTTGAGGATAAATTGTTGAATAGGTTTGCGGTCAGCAATGCCGTTTTCTAGGTAGCAATCGGCGGGCCGGATGCCGCCCCGTTCCAGAAATTGGCGCAACAGATAGGCGTCCAAGCTCGGAATGCTGTCGAGCAGCTGTAGAATGACGATATCCCCTCCGAGACCGAGGGGCTTCTCCCGCAAGATCGCGCACAGACGTTCCTCGAAATCTTTCTGGCCCACGAAGAGATATTGGGCACCGAGTTTGATTTCCATCGAATCCAGCGGAAACAGAATTTTGGTCGCAACGCTGCGCCCATCTGCAAATTCCGCCCGCTCGCTCGGGCGCAGTCTATGTTTGAGGATAATGGCGCGATTGAGCTGGATGTTTGAAAATAGCGGCTTCTGCTTGTAATCCGAGCTCGCCCGATTCTTTTTATAGATATTATTCAGATTAAGGACGCGAGATGACGAGATAACGTTGTCGAGCGAAGCAAGACTCCGAACTTGATCTTTCGTCATGATCCCCTCGCCCGGCGCAGAGTGCGGGACCGATGCCCCAACCGGCCGTTGAGCAGATCATATGAGAATACTTAATATTATTCTAATTCAATTTAGAGCCGTGGTCGTGGGGAGCGAGCGCCGTTGCCCCAACAGGGGACTAGGCCCGTTTACGTTCGGGGGTCTTGATGTTGGGCATGGTCTCAAGCTCAGCGAGGGTCGATGTCAGGACTTCCAGAGTGACGGCCACGCTATGACCCTTTTTGGGTCTGAATTTCCAAAAGTTCACGATATGGCCGACATCATTGAAGCTCTCACCGAGTTTTTTAAATAACACTGGTGATGAAATCAGAAATTCCCTGAATTTTAAAGGGTTACTATTATATATAAACTCATTATAGGCTGTATCGTAAATAGACTGGATTTTATCGACTTCATCACAAAGCAAAGAAAACTTATATGCAATCGTATTTCTCATAGTTTCAATTTTAATTCGGTCCGAACTTCTCGTGAATTCGACCGAATGAATCCTTCTCATCTCTCGAAATACTTTTCCAGAAACGGGTATGATCCTTTTGATCTGCCATTTGTAGAACAGGATGGCCTTCCAGAAAAACAGGCCTTGTCGGTATTCGGGTTTTTCCATCTGGAGGGAAATCCGAAGATTGTCGGTCACGGTTGCAGCCTCAGGTGACAGCAATTTGTCGCGCAGAGTCCTAATCCTTTCGTCATCCGCGCCAGGCCCTAGGCTCATCTTGGCTAGGCTTGTGATCTCGTCGAGCACGAACTGTTGCACATGCTTGCGGTCGCCGATCCCGTTTTCCAGATAACAGTCCGCAGGCTTGATGCCCCCCCGGGTTAGAAACTCGCGCAGAAGGTAAGAATCCAAGCTAGGGATACTGTCGAGCAGGTTCAAAATCACGATGTCGCCGCCAAGATTGACGACCTTTTCTTCAAGTATTTCGCAAAGACGATCTTCGAAATCCCTTTGGCCGACGAACAGATATTGTGCGCCCAGCTTCAGTTCCATCGTGTCGAGTGGCAACAGGATCTTGGTCGCAACGCTACGCCCATCTGCAAATTGGTTGCGTTCGCTTTCCCGAAGCCGATGTTTTAGAAGAATAGAGCGGTTCAGAAGGCTGTTCGAAAACAAGGGCTTGGCGCTATGGTCTGCGCTTAACCGATGGAGCTTGTAGATCTTGTTGAGATTGAGAACGCGAGATGACGAGATGACGTTATCGAGTGACGCCAAGCTGCGGATCTGATCATTCGCCATAATGTCCTCGTCCGTTCTGAATTGCGAGACAGGCGTCTTGACGGGGCCCCGCAGCACATCACAACAAGATACTTAAGATTATTATAAAACAAATAGGTTTTGAGGCGTCCTTTTCGGGCCCGTCGGGCGTTCAGCGTCGACCAAGAAAAAGGCCGCCGCTCGGAGATGAGCAACGGCCCGTTATTCAAAGGCTGAGGCTTAGTTTAGAACGAAGCCTTCAGGGTTGCAGCAAAGCGGCTGTCATAGATGGTGCCGATATCGTGCTCGCTGGTATCCCAGTAGCGGACGTCTAGGCTCAGATGCGGCATCACCGCAATCGAGGCACCGAGGTTCCAGGTATTATAATCCTTGCTGACGTCCAAGGCCTGGTGGCCATAGGCACCGGTCACCGAAACCGTGTCATTGATGGCGTAAGCGCCGTTCAATTCGACATAGGTGGCCTTCTCATCGGCACCGAAGAAATCTGGCGAATAGTAGTAGGCGGCACCGACGGTGGCCTTGCCGATGGCACGGCTGGCCGCAGCCTTCACTTCACCATAGCCGTACTTCGCGCCGGTAGGGGCTTCGAGATAGTTGTAATAGATGACGCCCAAATCCAGATTGAAACCGGCCACTTCAGGCTTCACGCCGACATAGGTGTCGTTTTCAATCCGAGTTCCGTCGCCGAAATCAACGTTCGAGAGCCAGACGCCGGCATAGGCTTGACCAGCGGTCAGGTCTAAACCGCCGAAAATTTCGGGGTCGCCATTGGTCTGCGATACGCCGCGGAACACATAGTCAGAAGCGACGCCAACATTGGCCGACAAGGAGGGGCCATCAGCAGCTTCGGCAACGCTGGTCACGGCCAGAGTGGCGGTGGCGGCGAGAAGGGCGGTTTTCAGGATCTTCATTGGTTTTCCCCAGTTTTTTAAAGCGATGGCCTGAACGAGGCCTTGTGCCTTATCAGGCCCTATAAGGACGGTCATCAAGGTTAAGGTGGTCCTAATTTAACCTCGTCAGACGCATCCTCACGGATCGAGTGTTGTAAATTTGTCAGGCCGTCTGTCCGGTGCTCCGCTTTACCTTCGCTGCACCGCAACAGGACATTCAGGCTCGCTGGATTAGACATCAATCCCCGCCCCGGCTCAGAGCACGCGCGGTCGGAACTTGTCTAATTTATGAGCCGATTAACGGTGGCCTGCTCAAATCTTGAGCGCGAAATGGCTAGCGCATGCTCAGGCTGGCCATTCCAAGGTGCGTTCCAGCGTCAACCAGAAGGGTTTCACCCGTCACGTGGCGGGCGGCTGGCGAGGCAAAGAACACGGCGGCTCCGGCAATATCTTCGGCGGTTGAGGCGGCTTTCAGCGGGGTTGAGGCGGCGACGCCTTGACGCATCCGTTCAACCGTCTGGGCGGGGATGCCCTTTTCGAACCAGGGTGTGTCAATAAAGCCCGGGCAGACAGCGTTGACCCGGATCTTCGGAGCCAAGGCGCGGGCGAGCGACAGGGTCATGGTCGTCAGGGCCCCTTTGGATGCAGCATAGGGAACGGATGAGCCAATGCCGGTCACAGCGGCGATGGACGAGGTATTGACCACCGACCCGGCGCGGGGGCCAGCTTCCAGCAGGGACCGTGCGGCCCGGATCATCATAAAGGCCCCGACCACATTGACCTGATAGAGGCGTAGGAAGTCGTCCATCGAGACGGCGTCCAGATCGCTGTGGTCGGGTGCGAACTTGGTGATCCCGGCATTGTTAAAAAGGGCGTCAATCTTGCCAAAGCGGGCGGCGGCCTCGACGATGGTCTTGCAGCCCTCATCCTGACCGACATCGGCCTTGACGAGGACCGCTTCAGCACCCGCCTCGATCACCATCCTGGCCGTTTCGTCGGCTTCGGCGGCGCTGTTGGCATAGTTGATGATCACGGCTTGAGCCCCGCGTCCGGCGGTCTCGATGGCGATGGCGCGTCCAAGGCCTGTGGAGGCTCCTGTGACAACGATCACTGATCCTGCAAAATCTTGTCCTGACATCGCTCTGTTCCCTATGGTTCTGTTGATTTGCCTATTGATAGCGAGCCACCGTGGCCTTGTCTTGTCTGACGAGGAGATCAGATGGTTGCAGATTGGCGGGCGGGGCGCTAACCGTTGGCGATGAGTGACATTGACCTGACCCAGCTCGGTCGCGAGATTCGCGGCTTTGACAGCCCAGACACTGCGATCCTCGAGCGCGTACCCAATCCGCATCCGGACACGCTCTATCTGGCCCGCTTTGCTGTGCCGGAATTTACGTCCCTTTGCCCGGTGACGGGACAGCCCGACTTTGCCCATCTGGTCATCGACTATGCGCCGGATCAGTGGTTGATCGAGTCCAAGAGTTTGAAACTCTATCTGGGCAGTTTCCGCAACCATGGTGCCTTCCATGAGGACTGCACGGTCGGCATCGCAAAGAAGATCGTTGAAGTCGCTGCGCCCCGCTGGCTCAGGATCGGCGGCTATTGGTATCCGCGCGGCGGTATCCCGATCGACGTCTTCTATCAGACCGGTGCCGCCCCAGAAGGGCTGTGGGTGCCCGATCCGGGCGTTGCCCCCTATCGGGGCCGGGGCTAGCCGACGCTCATTCTGCGTCGAGGCCTATATCCAGAACCGGGGCCGAATGGGTCAGGGCACCGACCGAGATCACATCTACGCCCGTCTCGGCAATGGCGCGAACGGTGGTGAGGTTGACCCCGCCTGACGCCTCCAGAACGACCTTGCCCTTGGCGCGGGCCACGGCGGTGGCCAGATCGGCCAAACTGAAATTGTCGAGCATGATGACATCGGGCGCAAAGGCGAGGGCCTCGTCCAGTTGGTCCAGACCGTCAACCTCGACCTCGATCTTCATCAGATGTCCGGCATGGGCGCGCGCCCGCTCCAGCGCCTTGCCGACGCCGCCGCAGGCCGCGACGTGATTGTCCTTGATCAGGATGGCGTCATCCAGACCAAAGCGATGGTTGATCGCGCCGCCGCAGCGCACGGCATACTTTTCCAGCGCCCTTAGGCCCGGCGTGGTCTTGCGCGTGCAGGTGATCCGCGCGCCGGTGCCCTCGACCTCTTTGACATAGCGAGCGGTTAGGCTCGCCACCCCGCTGAGGCGACCGAGAAGGTTCAGCGCGACCCGTTCTGCCGACAGGATTTGACGCGCACCGCCGCTGGCTCTGGCGATGATTTGACCGGCCTCGGCATCCTGACCGTCCCCGATCTCGACGGAAAAGCTCAAGGTGGGATCGAGGGCGGCGAAGGCGAGGCGGGCGCAGTCTAGCCCCGCAATCCGGCCCGCGCTGCGCGGACGAAACACGACCGATAGGCGCGCATCAGCGGGGATGCAGGCCGCCGCCGTGACATCTCCGGCCCGGCCCAGATCTTCGGCCAAGGCGGCGCGGACGATGGGATCAATGATCAGGTCCGGCAGGGCGGTGATGCTCATTCGGCGGCAACCTTTATCGGAGCCTTGGCCAAGAGTTGGCTGAGGGTGGTGAGGGTTCGACAGGCAACCGCATCTGTTTGCGGATAGTCAGAGCGGCTGTGACTGCCCCGACTCTCGTTACGCATCAGGGCGCAGGTCGCCACCAAACGGGCAGCAACTAGGGGCAAGGCCGGGCCGTAACGTCCCTCCATCCCATCGATCAGGCTCAAGAGCTGTGTCAGACCCTGGCGGTCGCGCACGACACCCGCATAGAGGCCCACGGCACGGCGAAGGTCCTTGATCGCGCCATCCGGCAAGGCCGGAGCGGCATGGGTTGGAAGGATCGCACAAGCCGGGTCCGTTGGGGCCTCAAGCGCAGCGGCCCGCCCGGCGCGGGCACCGAAGACGGCGGCTTCCAGCAGGGAGTTGGAGGCGAGGCGGTTGGCCCCGTGAACGCCTGTGCTGGCGCATTCTCCAGCGGCGAAAAGGCCCGCAAGGCTGGTGCGGCCATCGGCGTCGGTCCAGACCCCGCCCATGTGATAGTGCGCGGCGGTCGCGACAGGGATGGGCTGAAGGCGAGGATCGATCCCCGCGCCCATACAGGAGGCAAAGACGGTCGGGAACATCTCGGGGAAATGATCGCCAATGGCCTGACGCGCATCTAGGAGGGCACCTTGGCCCTTGAGGCGCTGCTCATGGATCGCACGGGCCACCACATCGCGCGGCGCGAGGTCCCCTAAGGGGTGATGGCGGGCCATGAAGGGGTTGCCCTCAGCGTCAATCAAGCGCGCACCGTCCCCGCGCAGGGCCTCGGTCGCCAACGGTGCAGGGTCGAAGCCAATATCGATGGCGGTGGGGTGGAACTGGACAAACTCTGGATCGGCGATCACGGCACCGGCGAGCGCCGCGAGCGCCATGGCTTCGCCGCGAAGGCTGTGGGGATTGGTGGTGACATCATAGAGCCCGCCAAGACCCCCCGCCGCCAAGATCACAGCGTCCGCAAGGATCGTTCGGGTCTGGCCATTATGTTCAACCAAGGCCCCGCGCACCCGTCCGCTTGTGTCCTGAACCAGAGCTCGGACGGCGGTCCGTTCCAGAACCTCGATGGACGGAACTGCGCGAACCGCGGCGATCACGCTGCGTAATATTTCTTGCCCCGCCTGATCGCCCTTGACCCGCGCGACGCGAGGGCGGGAGTGGGCGGCCTCTAGGCTCTGGGCAAAGCCATCGTCTTTATCCCGGTCAAAGGGCACGCCAAGGCTGGCCAGCGCCCGGACCGCGTCTGGTCCCTCGCGCGTGAGAATGTCTGCCATCTCCGGATCAACGAGACCGGCACCCGCCGCAACCGTATCGGCTGCGTGAAAGGCGGGCTCATCACCTTGCGACAGGGCCGCAGCGATACCACCCTGCGCCCAGGCTGATGAACAGTCCTGACCCAGCGGCCCTGTCGACAGGACCACCACCCAGCGCGGAGCCGCAGCCAAGGCCGCTGTCAGCCCCGCAAGGCCTGCGCCGATCACGAGTAGTGGGAAGGAGGACTTAGTCATCTCTCTGTCAGATCAACTCAATATCGACATGGTGACGCGCCTTGATGATGTCATAGCGGGCGGGTACGGCGAGCGGCGGCATATCAATCATCCGCTGAACAGCCAGCCGGGCCCTATCGGCCATGTCGGTCGCCACTGTGACCTCATAGCGATCATGCAGCAGGGCCTCGTATAGGTTCTCAAGACTAATGCGCTTCATATGGGGGCAGAGGTTGCAGGGGCGCAAAAACTCGGTTTCAGGCGCGTCGCAGGCGACATTGTCGGCCATCGAACATTCGGTGATCAGGACCACCTGCTTGGGCTTGCGGTTCATCACATAGTCCGACATGGCCGCCGTCGATCCGGCAAAGTCCGAGACCTCGAGAACCTCGGCGGGGCATTCCGGGTGGGCCAAGATCTGGGCATCGGGATAGGCGGCTTTCAATTCCAGGATGTCTGCCGCCGTGAACCGCTCATGGACCTCGCAGCGTCCCGCCCAAGCGATGATCTTGATGTCGGTCTGGCGGGCCACATTGCGGGCGAGGAACTCGTCGGGGATCAGGATGACCCGGTCGACACCCCATTCGCGCGCGACATGCTCCACGACCTGCACGGCATTGGCCGAGGTACAGCAGATGTCGGTCTCGGCCTTCACCTCGGCTGTGGTGTTGACATAGGTGACCACCGGAATGCCCGGGTAGCGCTGCTTGATCAGGCGCACATCAGCGCCCGTGATCGACGAGGCCAGCGAACAGCCCGCCAACAGGTCAGGTATCAGGACGGTCTTGTCAGGTGCCAAGATCTTGGAGGTCTCGGCCATGAAGTGCACACCGGCCTGAACGATAATCTTGGCATCGCACTTGGCGGCCTCACGGGCCAGACCGAGGCTGTCGCCGACATAGTCGCCAACGCCGTGGAAAATCTCGGGCGTCATATAGTTGTGCGCCAAGATCACAGCGTTCTTCTCAGCCTTGAGCCGATTGATTGCGGCGATCAAAGGGGCTTGAAGCCGCCATTCCAGCGGCGTGACCCGGGCCTTGACCTTTTCCCATAGCGGGCGGGTCTGGGCCTCAACCTCTGGAGTGAACTCAAAACCGGCAAATCCGTCAGCCATGGTCTTATCCTTATGCTCAATATGAGCATTAGTGGGGCGTAAAAAGCGCTGAGCACCATAGGCGATCAGCGATCCTGACTTTTGCTGGAAGTGAGCAAAAGCCTGTGGACAACATATAGGCTTCTGACGACGACCTGAAAAGCGGATTTTTCACAATTCTATCACGATTGTGTGCGCGTTGGGGCGGGCGTCTCGTTCTATTCGCGGCGCAAGACGATCTCAGCTGCGACTCGTTCGGTTTCCTGCAGCGGTTCATAGGAAAAGCTCTGCAGCAGGCCCTGATAGGGCCTTGTCGCGCCGATCTGGCCCAGTTCCTCGTGGAACAGGCGGAATTTCAGGCTTTGGCCATCCATCTTGAGGATGAAAACCGGCTTACCGGTCGAGGCCGCTTCGGTCGCCATATTGGTCGAGTCTTCAGTGACCAACACAAAATCGGCAGCGCCCAAGAAAGCAAAATAGGGATTGTCGCCCTCGCCATCCCAGATGATGCCGGGAAGGTGGCGCAGGCGCGCCGTCAGGATGGCGCGGGCCTTATCCGGGGTCCGGCGTGAGAAGGTCATCATAAGGCTTCCGCCGACCTGCTCAAGCGGCTCCAAAATGTCGTGGGCCATCGCTGCCGCCCGCTCCGGCGACAGGTCAAAGGCCTTGGATTTCCCACCGATCAGGACGGCGACGCGCGGGCCGGGTAGGGGGTCGATGATGGCCTTAAACCGAACCAACTCGCTCGCAAGTCGCTCGGGCGTCACCCGATGGGGCGACCCGCAGATGGACAGGACATTGTCTCCGGACAGCCGATCATGCTTGGGCGGCACCACCAGATCGAACAGATGGTGCGGCAGGCGCGGGTCTTGGATCTGGACGACATAGGTCTTGCCTGCAGACCAGCGTTTCATGCGGATCGATAGGGCGAGGGTCGCGCGTCCAGCGGCAATCCAGATGTCCGGCCAAGGGGCTTGAATGTCCGACTGGGGCGTCAGGCTGCGTCGCGGGAACAGGTTCATCAGGGCTGGAAGCCGACTGATGACGCCCTTCCAAGCGACAGTCTTGATCTGGACCTCGACCGTGCGGCCAGCGGCGCGATATTGACGCGCCAAGGCTTCAGCCAAACCCACCGCTTGGGTCTGGATTCCCGCCCGGCCATCAGACACGGCCCAAATGATCAGAGGGGAATGGCTCACAAACAGGGAGGCGAACCAAGGGGGCTTTAAGCCGCCCTAGATCCACTCAACCTTCATGATCTCGTAGGACTTGACCCCGCCGGGCGAGATGATCTCGACCACGTCGCCAACTTCCTTGCCAATCATGCCGCGCGCCAAGGGAGCGGTGATCGAGATGCGGCCCTGCTTCACGTCGGCTTCATGTTCGCCAACGATCTGATAGCGGGTCGCCTCTTCGGTATCCTCGTCGACGAGGCTAACCGTCGCACCGAACTTGACCTGCTTGCCGGACAGTTTGGACACGTCGATCACCTGAGCCCGGGCGATCTTATCCTCGATCTCCGCGATGCGACCTTCGATGAAACCCTGACGCTCTTTTGCGGCATGGTATTCAGCATTTTCCGACAGATCGCCGTGGCTGCGCGCTTCTGAAATCGCAGCGATGACACTCGGCCGTTCCTGCGTCTTCAAACGCTTCAGTTCCACGTCGAGAGCTTGGTAGCCCCCGCCGGTCATAGGCACTTTTTCCATAACGGATTTTTGCTCAAGTTCGCCCAAGGGGAAGGGGAGTTCCGATCGCGGGCTCATCGTTCGGGGGGTAGAGGATAGCCGGAAAGTCTCAAAAACACAAGGTCGCGTGTTTTCTGCTCTGAAAAGCGGTCTATCCGGCCTCAACAAAACTATCGATAACCTTTTTCTCGCCCGCCTTGTCAAAGGCCACGGTCAGCTTGTTGCCTTCGACGGCGCGCACCAGACCATAGCCGAACTTGATGTGAAAGACCCGGTCGCCGCGGTTGTACTTGCTGGTCGCAGCTCCGTCAGACACAGCGACCAGACGGCCTTCGCCCTCAATCACCGTATTGCGTGGCCGAGCCGGTGAGGGCGCGGCGCGGGCATTTTCTTGGGCGCGTTTCCAGCCGGGCGAGGTGTAGCCAGAGCCAAAGCTAGGCGTGTCATCCCAGCGGCTGGTCTGTTGCTGCATGCCCGGACCGCCGCCGTAATAGCCGGTCTCGCTGGAGGCCTCGACGCTCGCGGGGGGCAGTTCGTCCACAAAGCGGCTGGGCAGTTGCGAGGTCCAGCGGCCATAGACCTGCCG
>CANFKD010000091.1 GCA_947447115.1 Caulobacteraceae bacterium | reverse complement strand
CCGGATCGACATTGAGATAGGGGTCAAGCTTGCGCAGGCGAACGCTATAGCCACGTGCTTGCAGCAACGCACCAAGAGCGGCGGAGGCGAGGCCTTTTCCTAAGGAAGATACCACGCCGCCGGTGATGAAAATGTACCGGGTCATGGGCGATCAGAGTAGTGCTGATTCGCGAAATGACTTCAGTCCAACCGCAAAAGAACCCACAGGTTTTTACGGAGCGGTCTTGGTTGGGGCTGGGGTAGAGGCTGGCTTAACGGCCACGGGCGCTGGAACAGCGGCTGCGGGCGGTTGCGAGACCGGACGAACCTGCGGGGTTGGGGCTTCAGGCGCGCCGTTGCTTGGTGCCGCCTTTGACTTCAAGGCCTCAACATCCATCGCATCGATCTTCAGGCGATCAACAACCGAATTGTTCGCCCGATCACGGCCGGCCAAGATGGTCAGCAGTACGCTCAGCACAAAGAAGATAACAGCCAAGGTCCAGGTGGTACGGCTCAACAGGTCGCCCGTGCCACGCGCGGTCATAATCCCGCCGCCGCCGCCGCCACCGCCCATACCCAAGGCACCGCCTTCGGAGCGCTGCATCAAGATCACCAAAATGAGCGCAATGCAGACGATGATGTGGATGGTCAAAAGGATGCTGAGCAGCATGGACGATCTAGCCTTAATAGAGGGGCGGCATCAGAGCGAGCTCCGATGACCACACAAGCCGCGCTCTCTATCACCAAGCGCGGTCCGAAGCAAAGCGTTCAACAGCGACCTAAGCCGCAGCGATAATCGGCAGGAAGTCTTCAGCCTTGAGCGAAGCCCCGCCGACCAAGGCCCCGCCAACATCTTTGATCCGTAAGATTTCCGCCGCATTGGCCGCCTTGACAGAGCCACCATAGAGGATCGGCACCCCGGCGCCCGCTGAACCGAACAGCGCGATCAAGGTCTCCCGCACCGCCGCATGGACCTCTGCGATCTCCGCGCTGGTCGGCGTCAAGCCCGTACCAATCGCCCAAACCGGCTCATAGGCGACACAAAAGGCTTTGCTGGAAAGGGCAAGAGGCAAGGAGCCCCGAACCTGACCGGTAACCACCTCTAGAGCCTTGCCAGCCTTGCGCTGTTCTAGGGTCTCACCGACACAGATGATGGGCTCCAGCCCAGCCCAAAGCGCGGCCTCGACCTTGGCCGACACGATTTGATCGGTTTCGCCGTGGCCTGCGCGGCGTTCCGAATGGCCCAGAATCACGAGGCTCGCCCCTGCCTCGGCCAGCATCTCGGCGCTGACGTCGCCGGTGAAGGCCCCATTTTTTTCCGCCCGGCAGTCCTGCCCGCCGACAGCCACAGGCATTCCAACCAGTTCGCGGGCCATGCGCTCTATCAAAGTGGCCGGAGGGCAAAGGGCGACACGGGCCCCAAAGGCACCCTGCTCTACGGCAGCGGCAATGGCTCTGGCCTCGTCCAGATCGGGCGAAAGACCATTCATCTTCCAGTTTCCAGCGATCAATGGACGTGGTGCGGACATGAAATTACCCCTATTCATTCGTCCATTGAGGGGTAAAGGAACCCCGCTGGCCTGTCCATCCAGAGCACTAACTTCAGCGCAAAGCTTGCAGGGCGTCGGCGGCCTCTACTATACCCCTTATCGTCGCGTTCCGTTGCGTGACGAACCGGGCCCTGCCCAAACGCTTTGCAAAGGTCGAGACCTCCATGCTTGCTGCCATTCGCACCTTCGCCAAATCGTGGGTTGCCGCTGTCCTCATTGGCCTTCTGGTCGTTAGTTTTGCCGTGTTCGGCATCAGCGACGTGTTCAAGGCCAAAATAACAGACTCGGTCGTCACCGCTGGGAGCCGACAGGTCTCCTCCACGGACTTCAAGCGGATGTTCGAGAACTACAAGAAACAGGCTGAACAGCGCTCGGGCCAGCCAGTCACGACCGAAGAGGCCGTCAAGCGTGGCCTTGATGAACGGGTGCTGACTGAGATCGCTGATAATGAAGGTCTAGCCGAACTGATCCGCATCTCGGGCATCCAGCCTGGGGACAAGCTGATCGGCAAGGAAATCAGCAAGACCACAGCCTTCTTCAATCCCATTTCGGGTCAATTTGACCAAAAGCTCTACCAGCAGCGCCTCGCCGAAAACCAACTGACCCCCGCCAAGTTCGAGTCCTATCTGCGCGATGAGTTGGCTCAGAGCCACTATGCCGCCGGTATTGTCTCAGGCCTTCGCGCCCCTCGGCTCTATGGTGCCCTGATCGCCGCCTATGGCCTAGAGAACCGTGACCTCAGCTATTTCTCGGTGCGTCCAGGCATGGTGCCTGCGCCGACCCTGCCGACCGACGCGCAGTTGACCGCCTTCATCAAGGAAAATTCAGCCCAGCTGATGACGCCCGAAACCCGCGCCCTGACCATTGTTCGGTTCAGCACCGCAGCCATGGCCCCCTCGGTCAAGGTTGATCCGGCTGAGTTGCAAAAGCTCTACGACTTTAAGAAGGACAGCCTGTCGAGCCCTGAAAAGCGCTCGATCGTTCAGATTCCGGCCAAGGACGCCATCCAAGCCGCCGCCATTGCCTCGCGTCTGGCCAAGGGTGAAAGCGCCGTTGCCATTGCCAAGGCCTATGGCTTTGAGCCTGTGACCTACGATGACACGCCCAAAACCGCCATTGTCGATCCGAAAATGGCCGCTGCCGCCTTTAGCCTGCCCGCCGGTCAGGTCAGCGGCCCGATCCAAGGCACCCTAGGTCTTGGCGTGGTCAAGGTCCTGAAGATCACCCCGGGCCAGACCGTGTCCTTGGACGCCATTCGCCCGCAACTCGAGCAACAGCTTCGCGGCGATGCGGCGGCCCAGAAGGTCTATGATGTGGTTCAGAAATATGAGGACGCCCACACCGCTGGGGCCACCCTCGTCGAAGCCGCGCAAAAGGCTGGCGTGCCGGCCCTGTCCATCGCCCCAATCACCGACAAGGGCACAACCGCGCTCGGCCAGCCCGTCGGCGGCGTCAGTGAAAAACTGGTCCGCGCGGCCTTCTCCCTGCCCGAAGGCGGCGAGAGCGATGTTGAGGACGAGGGCTCTGGCGAATATTACGCCGTCAAGGTCGACAAGATCATCGCCCCCGCCCTGCCCTCGGTTGAGTCCATCCGTATTCCCCTGACCCGCGTCTATATGAGCCGCGAGATGAACAAGCGCCTCAAGGCCCGCGCTGACGAACTGATCGCCCGCGTCAAGAAGGGTGAAGCCATTGAGGCTGTCGCTGCCTCCGCCGGTGCGCCCATCGCCACGCTGGTGAAGATGGATCGCGCCTCGGCCGGTCAAAACCACACGGTCAGCCCCGATGTTCTGAACCAACTGTTCGCTTCCAAGACCGGTGACACCTTTATCGGCCAAGATGTGCAGTTCGGCTTTGTCGTCGCCAAGGTCATGGCCATCCGCGCCGGTGATATCGCTCAAGCCGCCCAGATCGCGGAATCTCAGCGTCCGCAAGTGACCATGCAGATGTTCGACGAGATCGGCCAACAGGGCCGCAAGTCGGCGCGCACGGCCGTCAAGGTCACGACCGATTTCGTCCGCGCCAAGACCGTTCTGGGCTTTGCGCCGGAAGAGACCAAAGGCGCTGTCGACGACACCAAGACCCCGGCCAAGACTGAGGCGAAGGCAAAATGACCTTTCAGCCCGCCCTAGAGCCCTTTTCGCAAACCTATGAGGCTGGACTGCCGCAGGTGGTCTGGACCCGTCTGATCGATGATCTGGAGACGCCGGTCTCTGCCTATCTAAAGATCGGTCACGGACGCGACTATGCGTTCCTCTATGAGACGGTTGAGGGCGGCACCTGGCGTGGGCGCTATTCCATCGTGGCCATGAGGCCGGATCTGGTCTGGCGCTGTCACGGCGATCAGGCTGAGATCGCCGAGGGTGCCAATATCGCTGCTGGCCAGTTCACGCCCCAGTCTGGCGGCGCGCTCGACAGCCTGCGCGATCTGGTCGCCCGCTCGAAGATTGCCCTGCCCAAGGACCTGCCGCCCATGGCTGCGGGCCTGTTTGGCGCAATTGGCTATGATATGGTGCGTCTGGGCGAGCATCTGCCCGACATCAATCCCGACGCCCTAGGCCTGCCTGACTCCATCATGATGCGGCCTCAGGTGGTCGCAGTGTTCGATTCTATCGGCCAAGAGATCATTATGGTCACGGCTGTGCGCCCCAGTGGCCTCAGCGCCGCCGAGGCCCATGCGGCTGCGGTTGGGCGTCTGGAAGAGACCATTAGCGACCTGCGTCGTCCGATGGCCCATCCGGCGGCCCGCGCCCCCTTGCCTGCCCCCGTCTTCACCTCGCCCCTGAGCCAAGACGACTATTGCGCCATGGTCGAGAAGGCCAAGGTCTATATTCGCGCCGGGGACATCTTTCAGGTGGTGCCGAGCCAGCGCTTTCGCGCGCCCTTCACGCTCGACCCGTTCGCCTTCTATCGCTCCTTGCGCCGGATGAACCCGTCGCCCTTCCTGTTCTTCCTCAATTTCGGCAATTTCCAACTCGCCGGATCGAGCCCCGAGATCATGGTGCGTCTGCGCGACAATAAGATCACCATTCGCCCCATCGCTGGGACCCGTCCGCGCGGCAAGACGCCCGAGGAAGATCTGGCGCTGGAAAAGGACCTGCTGTCCGATCCGAAGGAACTGTCCGAGCACCTGATGCTGCTCGACCTTGGCCGCAACGATGTTGGCCGCGTGGCCAGCCTGCGCGAACCGGGCCGCAATGACGCGCCTCAAGGCTATAAGGGCCCCAATGTCCGCGTCACCCAAAGTTTCGGTATCGAGCGCTATAGCCACGTGATGCACATTGTCTCCAATGTCGAAGGTGAAGCCCCCGAAGGCGTCGACCCCATCGACGTCATCATGGCCGCCCTGCCCGCTGGTACCGTCTCTGGCGCCCCCAAGGTCCGGGCCATGGAGATTATCGACGAACTGGAAAGCGAAAAGCGCGGCATCAGCTATGCCGGTGCGGCGGGCTATATCAGCGCCGAAGGCGAAGTCGACACCTGCATCCTCCTACGCACTGCCCTGTTCAAAGACGGCATGATGTACGTCCAAGCCGGCGGCGGCGTTGTCGCCGACAGCGACCCTGTGGCAGAATATGAAGAGACCCTGCACAAGTCCCGGGCGCTAAGGCGTGCGGCGGAGGAGGCTTGGCGGTTTGGGTGAGGGGGATTTCCTCGTGCTTCGACAAGCTCAGCATGAGGAAGATAGAAAGGTCGCAACCTTCCCCATTCGTCCTCATCCTGAGCCTGTCGAAGGACGGGGACGACATCCACGGTCCGTGCGACTGCCCATGCTTCGACAGGCTCAGCATGAGGAGGGGAGTTGGGGCCTTCTGGTTCCGGATCGGTTTTTGGCCAAGTTTTGCAGGTGGTCCCAATCCCCACGCATCAAGGCTTCTTTTTTAGCGCGGCTCCATCCTTTGATCTGGCGCTCAAAAGCAATGGCATCCTTGACCCATTGGAATTCCGCGCTCCAAACCAAGGTGACGGGGCGTATTTTAAAGGTGAAGGCCTTGGGATCAATCCCCGCATTATGATCAGCAAGGCGGGCTTCTGGGTTTTGACCCCGATGTGATCCGACATAGTACCGACCATCCGCACAGCGCAAAATATAAACCCAGCTTTGCATCTTATAACCTTAAGCTGTTTCCAGATCATTGCGATTTCCTCGTGCTTCGACAAGCTCAGAATGAGGAAATTGGACAACCCTACCGCTCCACATTCCGCGCCGCCATGGGCAGTTTCACGTTCGCCGGGGCAAGGATCGCCGTGGCCGCGAACCCAAGGGCGCAGAGGGTCATGAACAGGGCGGCGGCGAGCATCAACCAAGGACGCTCGCGTTTCGGCACGGGGGTCAGCAGGTGCTGAACCTCTTGCAGTTTGCGGATTAGCTCATCGTCCTCGGCCATGGCTGAATTTTGCCATGAGAGTTGGGGATATGGCTAGAGACGATTGATGGAAACAAACAAGGCCCTCACCCAACCCTCTCCCTCAGGGAGAGGGCTTTGATGCCCTTCCCCCCGCGCCCAAATGGCTCTAAATCAATCCGCTAGAAGAGGGTCTGACCATGATCTTGGTGATCGATAACTATGACAGCTTCACCTACAACCTCGTTCACTATCTGAACGAGTTGGGGGCGCAGACGTCTGTGGTGCGCAATGACGCCCTGACCGTCGAGCAGGCCTTGGACCAAAAGCCAGAGGCGGTGCTGCTGTCGCCCGGCCCGTGCGATCCTGATCAGGCTGGCATCTGCCTGCCCCTCCTCAAGGGCGCGCCGGAGGACTTGGCCATTTTGGGTGTTTGCCTCGGCCATCAGGCCATTGGCCAAGCCTTTGGCGGCGACGTGGTCCGAGCCAAGGCGCTCATGCACGGCAAGACAAGCCAAATACACCATGACGGCAAGGGCCTGTTTGCGGGAATGCCGAACCCCTTTACCGCCACGCGCTATCACTCTTTGGCCGTCGAGCGCGCCACCCTGCCCGCCGATCTGGTGGTCACCGCTTGGACCGAAGATGGCGAGATCATGGGGCTTCAGCACAAGTCCCGGCCGATCTACGGCGTGCAGTTCCACCCCGAATCCATCGCCACCGAGGGCGGCCACCAGCTCCTCGCCAATTTCCTCGATATGGCGGGCGTTAAGCGCACGGTTGCGGCCTAAGCCATCATGTCTGACGCCTTCAAACCCCTGCTCAGCAAGCTCGCGGACGGCCATATCCTCAGCGAAGAGGATGCCGAAGCCTTCTTTGCCGCCTGCCTGCGCGGCGAGCCCTCCCCGGCCCAGATCGCAGCGGCGGTGACCGCCCTGCGGATGCGCGGCGAGACGGTGGGCGAAATCACCGCCTGTGCCCGCGCCATGCGCGCCGCCGCGACCAAGCTCGACCACCCCTATCAGGTGATCGACACCTGCGGCACCGGCGGCGATGGCCAGCACACCTACAACATCTCAACGGCGGCGGCTCTTGTCGCAGCGGGCGGCGGGATCAAGGTCGCCAAGCATGGCAACCGCGCCCTATCCTCCAGTTCGGGCTCCTCGGACGTCCTGTCGGCACTCGGCGTCAATCTGGGCTGCAGCATGGAACAGTCGCGCAAGGCCTTGGACGAGGCTGGTATCTGCTTTTTGTTCGCGCCAGCGCACCATTCGGCCATGCGTCATGTGACGCCTGTGCGAGCCGAGCTAGGCTTTCGCACCGTGTTCAATCTGCTTGGCCCCTTGTCCAATCCCGCCGGAGCCCAGCGTCAGGTACTCGGCGTCTATGATCCGCGCCTGATCGAGCCCATGGCCAAGGTCCTAGGGGCCTTGGGTGCTGAGCGCGCTTGGGTGGTTCATGGCTCAGGCCTTGATGAGATCACCACCACAGGCCCGACCCAGATCTGCGAATGGCGCGAGGGTCAGACCCGTCTGTTCACTGTTACGCCCGAGGCCGTGGGTCTGGAGCGCGTCTCGATAGACGCCCTGCGCGGCGGTGATCCCACGGCCAATGCCGCCGCCCTAACCGCGCTCTTAGCCGGTGAACGCGGGCCCTACCGCGATATTGTTGCCCTCAATGGCGCCGCCGCCTTCCTCGTGGCCGACCGGGTAGAGACCCTGCGCGAAGGGCTCGATCTGGCCTTTGCGGTCATTGATGATGGCCGGGCGCGTGAGGCTCTGGCCCGGCTCGTTGCCGCCACCAACTCGTAAGGTTTTCGCCCTGTGTCCGATATCCTGTCCCGCATCGCCGACTACAAGCGCATCGATGTGGCTGAACGCAAGACCAAGACCGCACCTGAAGCGCTAGAGGCAGCGGCCGCCAAGGCCTCCGCCCCGCGCGGTTTTCGTAAGGCGTTGGAGCGTCACAGCGCGGGCGGCAAACTGGCACTGATCGCCGAGATCAAGAAGGCCAGCCCGTCCAAAGGCCTGATCCGGGCCGATTTTGACCCGCCGATCTTGGCCAAGGCCTATGAAGATGGCGGAGCTGCCTGCCTGTCGGTCCTGACCGACGCCCCCAGCTTTCAAGGTGATGACGCCTATCTGGTCGCGGCCCGCGCAGCGGTGAGCCTGCCCTGTATCCGCAAGGATTTTCTCGTCGATGTCTGGCAAGTGACCGAATCGCGCGCACTCGGTGCCGACGCGATCTTGGTGATTTTGGCCATGATCGACGATTCGCTCGCCGCAGATCTGATGGCAGAAGCCCGCCGTCTGGGCATGGACGCGCTGGTTGAGGTCCATGATGAGGCTGAGATGAGCCGCGCCATCGCCCTTGGCGCAGACCTGATCGGGATCAATAATCGCGACCTCAAGACCTTCGTCGTCGATCTGGCCGTGACCGAGCGTTTGGCCCAAATGAGCCCGAAATCGGCCCTTTTGGTCACAGAAAGCGGGCTTTTCACGGCTGAAGACGCCCATCGCATGGCCAGGTGCGGCGCCCGCGCCATGCTGGTCGGCGAGAGCCTGATGCGCCAATCCGATGTCACGACGGCTACACAAGCCCTGTTGGCCTGACGTTCGGTTTTGTTCGCGCCCTGTTCGCGTAAACTTGACATTAAGGAAGAACGCCTAGAGAACATTTGCAAGGTTGGCGCTTTGTTCCAACCAGACAGATGAAGGCTCGACCTGACCATGCTGACCCGTAAACAGCACGAACTGTTGATGTTCATCCATGAGCGCATCAAGGAAACCGGTGTGTCGCCCTCCTTTGATGAGATGAAGGATGCGCTCGATCTGGCCTCCAAGTCCGGTATCCACCGCCTGATCACGGCGCTTGAGGAACGCGGGTTCCTACGCCGCCTTGCGCACCGGGCACGGGCACTAGAGGTCGTAAAACTGCCTCAGCAGGCCACCTCCTCTGCCCCGTCTCAAGGACGCCAGACCTTTAAGCCTCAAGTGATTGAGGGCGAGCGGCCAGCCGCCCTGCCGCCTGTGGCCAATGATGTCCGCGACCTGCCGGTTCTGGGCCGTATTGCGGCGGGTACGCCCATTGAGGCGATCCAGCATGAACGCGACCGCCTGATGGTGCCCGAATCCATGTTGGGGGCTGGCGAGCACTATGTACTCGAGGTCCAGGGCGACTCCATGATCCATGCCGGTATTCTCGACGGAGACTATGTTGTGATCCGCAAGTCGGACACGGCCCAGTCAGGCGAGATCGTTGTGGCTCTGGTCATGGGTGAAGAAGCCACCTTGAAGCGTCTGCGTCGTAAGGGGGCCTCCATTGCCCTAGAGGCGGCGAACCCTGCCTACGAGACCCGCATCTTTGGTCCCGATCAGGTTGAGGTTCAGGGCAAGCTGGTCGGTCTGATCCGCCGTTACCACTGAGCCGTCCAAGGCCGGTGACCGCGTAGGCGTTCCGCCTCAAGCCAGCGCCAACCCTGCGGCCCGCGCCATAGCTCGATTGATCCGCTCTTGGCCAAATCTCGGGTGGTGAACACCATCTGCGCCTGACAGGTGCTAGGAACGGCTGCGTCGACGCGGACAATGACTACCTCAGTTCTGGCACAGAGCAACTGCCATTGGGCTTGATCGGGAGCCTTTCGTCCCTGCCAGAGTGACAGCGCGACCGGCGCATTCTGCGGCGACCGGCAGACCTTCCGCTCACAGATAAACTGCGGTGTTTCATCGACGGTAAGGCCTCGGCGCCGGGCCCAAAGATCAGCGCCGAAGCGTTTGGCATCGGTCTGAACCAGCACGGCCTGCGCGCCCTTCCGATAGGCCCCGTTGGCCACATCAGCAGCGATCCAAACATCCGGCATCGAAGGGCGAGGCCAAAGGCTGACCGCCAAGGCGGCTGGCACACCGAGCCAACGCAATCGTCCCTTCCAAAGACAAACCCAGAGGAGCCCGACAAAGGCGACAGGAAGGGCCAAGGACGGCGCGCTGGGGATGGTGATCATGGCCACTGGCAAGGCTGCGAACCATGCCGAAAGGGCCGAGAGGGCCGATATACCCCATCCAGAGGCAATCAGTACCGGCGCTCCCAGCCCGAAAGGTACAAGGACAGCCCCCAAGGCGAGGCCCGGCATGATGATGAAGCCGGTCAAGGGCTCGGTGATCATATTGGCCAGCAGGCCGTAGGTGGCGATGCGGTTGAAATGCTGAATGGCAAAAGGCCCCGTCGCGAGGCCCGCCACAGCGCTAGCCACGAGGCTGGCCATCAGGCCCGTCGATGCCCATTGAACCGCGCGAATGAACCACGGGGCGTTGATCTCCCGTGCCGGTCTGGTCCAAGCTTCCGCGAGCGCTACAAGAGCGGCGGTAGCGGCAAAACTCATCTGGAACCCCGGTTCCACGATGGCTTCTGGCTCAATCATCAAGACGATCAGAGCGGCTATGGCCAGGCCATGAAGGGTCAGGGCGCGACGGTCCAAAAGGATAGCGAGAAAGGCCAAGGAAGCGGTAATGGCCGAACGGATGGCAGGAGCGGGCGCGCCTGAGAGGCCCAGATAGAGCAGCACCGCCACAAGCCCGATCATGGCGGCGAGTTTCTTGCCATTGACCCGAAGCGCCAGTCTAGGCACCGCAGCGATCAAGACCCTCACCGCAAAGAAGGCAAAGCCTCCGACAATGGCCATGTGCAGGCCGGAGATCGGCAGGATATGGGCCAAGCCCGCCGCACGCATATCATCGACCTGCTGCGTCTGCAGCCAAGCCTCATGACCGCTGACCATGGCCGCTGCCACGGCGCCGTTGGTCTCGCCCATCACCCTGACGAGATAGGACGACACGCGCCAGCGCATGGCATTGATTGCCAAGGTCGCCCTAAGCCTTAAAGGCGGTGCGTCGAGCAGGATCTGGCGTGGCGCGCCCAAGGTAAAGCCAGACCCGCCAATGCCGTCGAAATAGGCCCGCCGCGCAAAGTCATAGGCGCCCGGGCTGGCTGGACTGGGCGGCGCATTGAGTATGGCGCGAAGACGAATGGCGCTGCCCGGCGGCGTCGCCATCACATCTTCAACCGTAACCCTCAGGCGAAGGGGTGTTTGGCGAGGCTCAAGGCCTTCGACATAAACGGGCGCGACCATTATCCGGCCGCCGGAAGCCCCGGGCGATAGCACATCGACGACATAGCCCTCGACCGTTCGCGGCGTTGAGGTGGCTTGGCTGATGATCGGCACCGCCACTTGGATCGTGCGCAGCTTGGCCGTGACCATGCCGGCGCTCAGGGCCAGTAGCAGGGCGCAGGGGATGAAAAGCGCTGATCTATATCGGTTGGCCCAGACGAGCACGGACAGGCTCGCGGCACCCGCCATCAGCAATGGCCAAAGCAGGGGCTCTCTCGGCAGGACCAGATAGCTCGCACAGCCCAGCCCAAAGGCGACCGGTAACCACAGAACCCAGCGCTCGATCTGTGAGAGCAACTGCTCCACGAACCATGGGCCAAGTCGTTGAAACCCTTGCGCTGAAGCGGGTTGGGGATTACCACGCATGCGGCCTTGCGCCGCCGCTGGCGTGATCGCGCCTGCGTTCGTCTCCAACCCTTGGATATCGATGTCCGACCGCCCTGCCGTCGTCACCCGCTTTGCCCCCTCGCCCACCGGCTATCTCCATATAGGCGGTG
>CANFKD010000090.1 GCA_947447115.1 Caulobacteraceae bacterium | reverse complement strand
GGGGTGCGCATGGATTGGGGGCAATTGGCTTCAAGCCAAGCACGGGTCTCGGCGCGGAAATCGTCAAGTTCGGCCATGATGGGTTTCCTCATAGGGTCTGGATTTGTCCGGACCTTATCAAGGGCGCGGGCCGGAGCAAGCCCTTTGAAAACATTGTTTTGCCTTGTTTCCGTCGCAATATGGCCGAAGCCATCAAACTGTTGCGAAATTTACTATATAAGCCCCACCAATGGGCCTTTCGGGAACTCGCATGCGCTGGGCGCAAGATATCAAACCGGGCATTTTGGCCTTAGCGCCAACCTTGGCGGCAATCGCAGCCCTCGCTGCGGGCCTGATGCTGCTTGCTTCTGGTGCGACACCGTCTGAGCCGGAACGGCTTCGGCACCTGATAGAGTTCGCACCGCTGTCGCTGGTTGAAATCAGCCACTTCCTGTCCAGTATTTTGGGCTTGGTTCTCGTGCTTCTGGCCTTCGGTCTGCGCCGCCGGCTTGATGCGGCTTGGGCAGCGACGATTGGTTTGGTGACCCTGAGCGCGATCTTGGCCCTCTTAAAGGGGTTCAATTGGGAAGAGAGCGTCGCGCTTGGCCTGATCGGCATATTACTCCTGCCGCTGCATGAAGCCTTTCCGCGCAAGGCCCGCCTGACACGGGTCGAGATCACACCGGGCTGGATGTTGTCGGCCATGGCGGCCATTGCCGGCACCGTGTCCTTGGGGCTGTGGTCGTTCCACAATGTTGACTATTCGGACGAGCTCTGGTGGCGGGTCATGGCCGATAATGATGTCAGCCGCTCTCTGCGTGCCTCGGCGGGCGTCGCCATCCTGTTCATGGTCGTCGGCATTTGGCGGCTGCTGTCGACCCCGGCTACGCCGCCCGTCGTGGGGGATGATGATCCGACGTTTGAGCGGGTCCGGGCCATCTTGGCCAGTTCAGAGGGCGCGCCTCCCGAAGCCAACCTCGCCCTGCTGGGCGACAAGCGGTTCCTGTTCTCGCAGTCGGGCGAAACCTTCTTGATGTTCGGCGTTCGAGGCCGGTCCTGGATCGCGCTGGGTCCTCCGGTGGGACGCCGGGAAGAGCGGATGGAACTGCTCTGGCGGTTTAGAGAGCTGGCCGATGCCCACGCCGCGCGTCCGGCCCTTTATGGGATAGGCCCCGACATCTTGCCCGAAGCGGTCGAACTGGGCCTATCGATCCAAAAGACCGGCGAGTCTGCGGCCGTTCCATTGGAGAGCTTTAGCCTTAAGGGCCGCAAGCGTGAGGTTCTACGCCGTAATTGGCGCAAGGCCGGGGAGGTCGGGGCTCTGTTTGAGGTCGTTTCCGCTCAGGCCGTGCCCGCGATCCTTGACGAGCTTGAAGCCATCTCGGACGCTTGGCTTGAGCATCATGCGGGCGGAGATAAGGCCTTCTCAATGGGCGGGTTCATTCGGCGCTATGTGGCCGAATTCCCCTGCGCTTTGGTTCGGGTCGACGGCAAGATCGTCGCCTTTGCCACCATCTGGACAACACCGGATCGCACGACCTTCTCGATGGATTTGATGCGCTATTCCGATGACGCGCCCAAGAATGTCATGGACTATCTGTTTGTTGAACTGCTGCACTGGGGCTTGGGTCAGGGCTATGTCGCCTTTGAATTTGGCGTCGCGCCTTTGGCTGGTTTGGAAGACCGACCGCTGGCCCCGATCATGTCTCGCGTGGGACGGCTCCTGTTCGAGCGCGGCGAGGAGATCTACAATTTTCGGGGCGTGCGGCGTTACAAAGACAAGTATGACCCGATCTGGGAGCCGCGCTATGTCGCTGCGCCTCACAAATGGGCCATTCCGATCCTGTTGGCCGATGCCAGCATGCTGGCGTCAGGGGGCATGGCGGGCCTGGCCAAGCGCCCCAAGCGCGCCGATGAGCCGACCGTCTAGCGCCGGTTATTACCCGTCTCGATCCCATGAAGATTGGCCAGATGAACCACCATCATTAGCAGGGCCGCGGCACTTAAGAGCATTAAGAACCGATAGGGAATGAGCCTCGGACCCTTGACGAAGTCGGGCGGCAGGGCCCCTCGCCAGCCAAAAAATGCGGTCAAGAGAGCGGCGATTGCGCCAATCACCAAGGTGGTCGTCTGATCCATAGGCCTTGAATGGCGATCCTAAGGGCTCTGCGCAAGGCCTGTTGCGACGGAGCGCACTCTCTAATTGTGTTTAATTAATCGCGGCCCTTGGTTAATGGTTCGTTTACACCCTATCAAACCGGCGTTAGCCTAAAGGCGGATAGTAGGAGACCGAATCGGATGGCCTTGGGGGAACCCTGGAGCGTTGATGGGCAAGAGCCCAAGACCCAAGAGACGGCAGAGCGGTCTGCTGTTCGCTTGGTGATGCCATCCTCTGACCGGACCAAATCGTTAAAGGCGCAGGATGCTCAAACCGCTCCGTTGGTCGAGGCTGTGTTGGCGCGTCTCAATGAGCGCTTGGATCGGACCGAGGCGGCGACCTCTGAAGCGATCCAGGGACTGCAGGCGGCCTTTGATCGCCCAGCCAGTTCCGGTACCGCTGGCTTGGACGACCGTCACAATGTTGACCATCGGTTCGAGGCTCTGGCGCGTGATCTGCATGCGCAGGTCGAGGATGTTCGCAGCGACCTGGTCCAAAGCCTGAAGTCCAGCACCGACAACCGCTTCTCGCAGGTTGCCAAGGCCCTCGAGGCCATGGGCCTGCATATTGTGTCGACTGAGCGGCGGTCTTCTGCGGCCCTTGAACAGGTCAGCGGTGAAGTGGCCCGCCTAGGTGGCGCGATGGATCAACGGCTTGGCCGTTATGAGATCGTTCAGTCCGATGCGCTCGAGCGGCTGAGCGCCGAGATCGATCGGATCGCGGATCGGCTGTCGGAGCGGATTGCCAGTTCAGAGCGCCGTTCCTCTCAAGCCATTACAGACGCCAAGGACGAGTTTTCGCTCCTGGCCAGCAGCATGGCTGAGCGCACCTTTGAGGCCACAACCGACCTGTCCGAACGGATTCGCCTTAGCGAAGAGCGCACGGCGCGGCTTCTAGAAGAGGCCCGCACCAAGCTGGATCAACGGGTTGTTGTTCCCGCGCCGGTCCTTGCCGAAGTCGAGGTTGAAGCTCCTCCTGAGCCTGAGAAGGTCATGGCAGAAACCCGTCCTGCTGAATCGACCCTGATCAATCCATTCATGGCCATGGACGATGTCGAGTCAGAGGCGTCTTGGCGGGACCTTGGTGACGTTTCAACCCTGCCCTTGTCCTCGCTGGATGAGGTCGAGTACGGCGAAACCGACGAAGATGACGGAACCAACTTCTTCTCCAGCGGTCTTGCGGCCGAACTGGCGGCCAAGATCAATGGTCTGCAGGATGAGCGTGCAGACGATCAGGCCGACGAGGTCACGGCCCTGTCTGCTGAAATCCATGCAGAAGAGGTCGTCGAGTCGGACCTAGAACTGGTCTCAGAGGCCTATCAGCCCACGAGCGCCGCGACCTGGTCAGTGATCCAAGGCGATGATGACATCCTGTTCGCGCCAGCACCCCCCAAAGGTCGTACAGCCCGTCGCAAGACGCCAGCAGTTCCCCGTAAGGCCATTGTCGCCAGCTTGGCAGTTATCTCGGTGGCGGTCGCCATTGCCGGTTTGGCGATCCTCGGCTCTGGCCAACAAAATCTTTCTCCCGTTCAAGCCCTCCAGACCGTCATGGCCACGCTTAAGGGCGAACGCAAAGGCTCTGTGCCGATCGCCGATGCCACGCAGATGGTCCAGGCCGCAGCGCCCGCAACGCCGCCCGCACCCCGCGCCGCTGTCGCCGCCGTTAGCCCCGATTTGACCGATGGCGCGGCCAGTGCACCGATTGAATCAGTCACCCAGTCCAAGTCGGTGATCTCCTCGCGGGACTACGCGACCTTGCTCAAGAGCCTGTCCTCAACGGACGGCACGGGTTTGGCCAAGCTCAAGCGCCTCGCCGAACAGGGCTATGCTCCGGCGCAGAATGACTTGGGAAAGCTGTTTGAAACTGGCGATCTGGGTCTCTCTAAGGACCTCTCGATGGCCCGCCTTTGGACCGAACGCTCGGCAAAATCCGGTGTGGTCGAGGCGATGCACCGGATGGGGCTCTATCACTATTATGGTCAGGGCGGCGCTCAGAACCCGATTCTTGCGGCCCAATGGTTCCGTAGGGCCGCCGAGCGCGGCATGCTCGACAGTCAATATAATCTGGCTCAGCTCTATGAGACCGGTCTTGGCGTCACGGCCAATAGCGCTGAGGCCTATCGCTGGTACCTGATTGCGGCCCAATCGGGCGATCAAGAGGCCCTCAAGAAAGTGGCCATACTGAAGGCCCAGGTGCCCTCTGGCGGACGGGCTGAAATTGAGCGTCAGGCCCGGGCCTTTAAGGCGGGGTCCTGATAACCGCCAACCGGGCGGTTACACATTGATCTTCAAGTCCTTCTTGGCCTAGACTCCGGTACGACCTGACCGTCAAGCGTGAGCGAGGCTCGGCCCTTTGGATGTTTACCTGCCCATAGCCGAGGTATCGGTCAATGCGCCGCTATTGATCGGGCTGGGCATGGTCGTGGGGTTCATTTCCGGCCTGTTTGGCATTGGCGGCGGCTTTCTGATGGCGCCGGTCTTGGTCTTTATGGGCATTCCCCCGGCCGTGGCTGTGGCGAGCCAAGCCAATCACGTGGTTGCCTCTTCGGCATCAAGTGTCTTTGCCTATGGCCGAAAACGCGCTGTGGACTTTCGCATGGGCGCGGTCTTGGCCGCTGGCGGTGCGGTAGGATCTCTTATTGGCGTTGAGATTTTCCGGATGCTGCGCCTGATGGGGCAGGGCGATCTGGTCGTGTCCCTGTCCTATCTGATCTTTCTGGGGGTGATCGGCGGGCTGATGTTGACCGAGTCGCTGGGCTCCTTGCTGCGCCGCCGCCGAGGCGAGCCGCCGGAGGTGGTCAAGGACCGGCGTCCAGCCTGGCTCTATGGTCTGCCCCTAAAGATGAAGTTCCCGCGCTCGCGGCTCTATATCAGTGTCATTCCTCCGATTCTGATCGGGGTCTTTGTCGGTATACTTTCCGCTGTCATGGGCGTGGGCGGCGGCTTCGTGCTCGTGCCTGCCATGGTCTATCTGCTGCGCATGCCTGCAGGGGTCGTGGTGGGAACTAGCCTGTTCCAGATCATCATCACCACCTCCCTCGTCACCATCCTGCAGGCCGGACGCAACCAGACCGTAGATCTGATGTTGGCGACCTTGCTCCTTTTTGGCGGCGTCATTGGCGCGCAGTTGGGGGCGAGGGCGTCGGCCCGGTTCCGCGCGGAAGAACTGCGGGTCGTACTGGCGGTCATCGTCTTGCTGGTCGGCTTGCAGATGGGACTGGGTGTGTTCGTCACCCCGTCTGATCCCTTTGTGCTCGCCCCGGGAATGGGGGGCTGATGGCTTACGATCTTCCCCCACCGCCAGTCCCTGCGGCCAGCGTTTCCGCCGCCTTGACCACAACCAAGGTTGAGGTCACCTCGGACTATCACGGCCAGAAGATCGTGCTCTATGGCGCGGTGTTCAACAGCACTGATCGGCCCGCCGACGTGGTGGTCGTGGTTCGAGGTCCCGACCAGCCGGTTCGGATTGCCCGCAAGGTTCAGGTCGCTGGCCTATGGCTCAATAGCCGCCCGGTCGTGTTCCAAGGGGCGCCGGGCTTCTATACTGTGGCGAGCAGTCGTCCGCTGAGCGAGATCGCCGACTATGGCACCCTTCGCCGTCTGGCAATCGGGGTCGATCATCTGGCCTTCAAAACCCCTGCCGATGGGGCTGTGGAAACCCGCTTTGGAGTCAAGGATCTGGTGGTCAGCCGCTTGGGCAGTGACTATCTGGACTATCGGCGCGCGGTGGTTCGGATCAAGCACGCCGCCGGGCTCTATGATCAAAACGAGCATGGTGTGACCTATGTCGACAAGGGCCTCTTCCGCGCCGAGATCAACCTTCCGACCTCTGCCCCGATTGGACGCTATCAGGCCGAGATCCATCTGTTCCAAGAGGGCCGCGAGGTTCAGGTCCGCCAGCGTCCTCTCGAGGTCCGTAAGGTCGGGATCGAGCGCACCATCTATCTGTTTGCGCATGAGCGCCCTTGGGCCTATGGAATTTTAGCGGTTTTGCTCGCCATCGCCAGCGGCTATGGTGCCTCCGTGATCTTCCGCAGGAGTTAAGTCCTCATGCCCGCAAGAGAAAAACCGGCCATAGCGGCCTGGGTCCTAGGCCTTGGCGGGACCTTGCCCTTCATTGGCACGGCGGTGGGATATTGCGCGGGACCTGAAAATCTGCGCGGTCCGATGGGTTTGGCCATGCTGACCTATTCGGCCGTCATCCTGTCGTTCTTGGGGGGCGCGCGTTGGGGGATGGAGTGCATCCGTCACTATCCGCCGCGCGGTAAGATCCTAACCCTTGCGGTTTTGCCCAGTTTGGCCGCTTGGGGCCTGTTGGTTGGTGCGATCTGGATGCCCCTCTCTTGGCAGTTGGGCGGCCTGATCGCGGTCTATCTTGCCCAGTGGCTTTGGGATACGGGATCGGCAGAGACGCCCCATTGGTACGCACCTCTGCGCACGACCTTGACGGTGGTCGCCGGGGTCTCGATGGCTTTTGTCTTTGAACAGTCTATGCGGGGCTAGGCCCTAGCGGTCCGCGACCAGTTGGCTCCAGCCGATCAGGTGGACCTGGTCCTTGCCCAGCGCGGCGGCGATCGGAGGCTTGGCAAAGAGTGGGTTGAAGGCATCATCGCGAAGATTCAATCCCCCGGCATAGGCCCCAAAGGCCGGTAAGATCAGCCTTTGGCCATCGGTGGCAAAACAGCGCCGCCGGACACTGCGGCCTTTCCCTGTTACCTTGGCGCAGGGGTGCAGGTGCCCGGCTACCTCGCCCGGCTGCGGCGCGGGCAGGGGTTCGTGGCGCAAGATCAACGGATTGATATGGATCTCATCCATAGTCTGGCCCGGAAGATGGCGGGGGCCGTCGGCGTCATGGTTGCCTATGACCCAGAGTAGCTCCAGCCCCCGAGCAAGGCGATCAATCTGATCGACATCGGTCGAGGCCAGTCGCGCCTCGGCCTGACCATCATGCAGGCTGTCCCCCAGCAGGATCAGTCGCCCCGGCCCTAGGGCGGTGACCTCTTGGGTAAGGCGGCGCAAGGTCTCAGCGGTGTCATAGGGCGGCAGCATCTGGCCGCGTGCCGCATAGGCCGACCCCTTTTCGAGGTGCAGGTCCGCCACCACCAGCGTTTGATGCTGTTCTAACCAAAGGGCACCGGAGGGACGTAAGGTCACGGCCTCGCCATTGACCCTCAGCCTGACCGATCCACAGGGCAAACGGACAGGAGGGTTGGTGGGTGCCGTCACGAGAGGGCCTCGCTGATCAGGTCAAAGGCGGCCGCTTCTAGGATCGCTTCTTGCGCGGCACCGGCGATGGCCTCGCGGCCAATCTCCATCATTACCGGCACGGCAAAGGGCGAGACCTTGGGCAGGCTGATCCCCCGGACCTTTCCAACGATCCGCTGCAAGAAATCGCCCAGCCTTCGGATGTCCAACATGCCCACAGCCGCATCGGCGCGCGCGCACCTTAGCAACAGATGGTCGGGCTGATGTTTGCGCAGGACGTCATAGATCAGGTCGCTGGAGAAGGTCACTTGGCGGCCCGACTTCTCGGCCCCCGTAAACCGTCGCTCGATCAGGCCGGAGATCAGGGCGCAGTGGCGGAACATACGCTTGAGCATCACGCTCTCATCCAGCCACGCCTCGAGATCGTCCCCCAGCATGTCCTGTTGAAACAGCGCATCAAGGTCCAGACCGTCCATAGGCTTCATGGCCCAGATACAGAGGACATAGTCGTTACAGACAAAGCCCAGAGGCGCGATGCCCAGTCGGTCCAGCCGCCGGGTCAGCAACATGGCCAAGGTGGTGTGGGCCAGCCGACCCTCAAAGGGATAGCAGACCAGATAGTGCTTGCCGCCGCGCGGGAAGGTTTCGACGAGCAACTGGTCAGCGGCGGGAATGGCCGAATGGGTCGCTTGGGCCCCAAGCCAGTCTTGCACGTCGCCGGGAAGCTGCTGCCAGTGGTCGCGGTCCATAATCATGTCACGGACCCGTTCGGCCAGATGGCTGGACATGGAGAACTTGGTGCCGCCCCAACTGGGGATCTTCGGTTCCTTGTCGGCAGAGCGAGTGACGCGGGCATCCATGCCGCTGACCCCTTCAAAGCGCCAAACCTCGCCGCCAAACAGGAAGGTGTCGCCGGGGGTCAGTTGTTCAAAATACCATTCCTCGGCCTCACCGATCTTTCGCCCACCGCCGTGGCGACCGGATGAAACGCGGATGTTCAAGGTTGCTCCGGCCACGATGGCGCCGACATTGAGCCGGTGACGCTGAGCAGTTTGCGGATTTCGCACGCGCCATAGCCCGTCCTGACCGGTCACGATGCGGTGGAACTGGTCATAGGTGCGCAGGGCATAGCCGCCGTTTGATACGAAGGACAGGGCATCGTCGAAATCCTGCTGGCTCATGTCTTCGTAGGGGGCGGCCGACCTTGCCTCGGCAAACAGGGCCTCGCTGGACAGGGGCTCACCGCAGCAGGCCCCCATCAGATGTTGCGCCAACACATCGAGGGCGCCGGTGCGGGGCGGATCTCCATCAAGGGCTCCCGCCGCCACCGCCTCGAGGGCGGCCTGACATTCCAGCATCTCAAAGCGGTTGGCCGGAACCAGCAGGGCGCGCGAGGGTTCATCCAGCCGGTGGTTCGACCGGCCGATCCTCTGAACAAGCCGAGACGAGCCCTTGGGCGCGGCCAGTTGAATGACCAGATCGACGGCCCCCCAGTCTATGCCCAGATCCAGCGTAGAGGTGCAGACCACGGCCCGCAGCTCTCCCCTCGCCATCGCCGCCTCGACCTTGCGCCTCTGTTCCGGGGCCAAAGCGCCGTGATGCAGGGCGATGGGCAGATTGTCTTCGTTCAGTCGCCAAAGCTCTTGAAAGGCAAATTCTGACTGCCAGCGGGTATTGACGAAGACTAGGGCCGTTCGCGCGGTCTTCAGGGTCTCATAGACCTCAGCCATGGCGTGCTGGGCGCTGTGACCGGCCCAAGGCACGCGCTGATCGGAGAGCAAAACCTCGATGCGCGGCGGGGCACCGGGCGTGCCCAGCACCAGATCGGCGACCTCGGGCCTTGGCGCAATCCAGCGGCGCAAGCGGTCTGGGTCTTCCACCGTCGCCGACAGGCCGACCCGGCGCATGGCGGGGGCAAAGCTTTGCAGCCGCGCCAAGCCGAGGCAAAGCAGGTCGCCGCGCTTGGAGCCGTGCAAGGCATGGACCTCGTCGATGATCACGGTCTTAAGGTTAGCAAAATAGGCCCTCGCCCCGTCCCAAGCGCAGAACAGGGCGAGCTGTTCGGGGGTGGTCAGCAAGATGTCCGGCGGATTGGCCTTTTGCCTCTGACGCTTGGACAGGTTGGTATCGCCGGTGCGCGATTCGACGCGGATGGGCAGACCCATCTCCTCAATCGGGGCCATGAGGTTGCGCGCCACATCTACGGCCAAGGCCTTGAGCGGCGAAATATAGAGGGTGTGGATCCCCTCAGGCCTTTCGGAGGCCGGCGTCTGGCTCAGCTCAATCAGGCTGGGCAGGAAGCCTGCCAAGGTCTTGCCGCCGCCGGTCGGGGCGATCAGCAGCACATGGCGGCCGGCCTGCGCCCTTTGCACCATAGCGATCTGATGGTCGCGCGCCGCCCAGCCCTTGGACGCAAACCAGTCTTGAAACGGGCTTGGCAGGGTTGGGCGCAGAGGCGGCGCGGGGCGCTCCATGGGACGGGCTATACCTGCAGGCAGAGGGCGGCGATCATGCCGTCTCTATAGCAGCTTTGCGACGAACCTTAGGCCTTTGTCGGCAGGTGGAAAATCAGCAGGCTGGAGGTGGCGCTGGCATAGAGGTTCCCGGCGGCGTCCGTCACCTTGCCCTCGGCAAAGGCGGCGCGGCGGCCCATGGTGATGACGACACCTTCGGCGGTGATCGGGCCGGTCTTGGCGGTCATGGCCTTGTGATAGCTGACCTTGAGCTCCAGCGTCGTATAGCCTTGGCCGGGCTTGAGTTTGGAATGGACGGCGCAGGCGAGCGCGGAATCGAGCATGGTCGCCGCATAGCCGCCATGGACCGTGCCGATAGGATTATAGACATCCTCTGTCGGGGTGCCGCCAAACACGACCTTGCCCTCTTCGACTGAGACGGCGGTGAAGCCCAAGGTCGCGCCGATGCCGCGCCGGGGTCCCCCGCCCTGAAACGCGGCTTGAAGCTGCTCGAGACCGGACATGTCGGCGAAGCTTTTGGGTTCAGTGGTCATGATAGGGGCTTTCGGTGTTAGGGATCGCAAGGCCTGCGCGGGCGCGCAGGGCAAGGCGGGACTGTTCTAAAAGACGAAGCGATAGGGACTCATCCTCGACGGCGCGTGAAAGGGCTAGGGCTCCGGCCAGTTCTGCGATCAGGGAAGAGGCCAGCGCCATCGGGTCTGGCGTGGTGTCAGGCAGATAGCTGGCCATCAACCGGACCATGCCGCGCACGCCTGTATCAAAGGCCGGACGCGCAAGGGCGGGCAGCTGGGCGGACTGCCCGAGCAGGCAGGCGACGGGGCAGCCTCGGTCGGGCCGGTCTCGGTGATCTGGGGTCAAATAGCTGTCGATAAAGGCCCCAAGCGCCGCTGGGCCGGATCGATCTTCGATGGCCCGGTGTCTTTGGGCAGCGGCATCTTCGAACATGGTTTTGACGGCAGCGGCGATCAGGGCGTCTTTGGAGGCGAAATGGGCATAGAAGCCGCCATGGGTCAGGCCGACCTCCTGCATCAGGGCCGCTACCCCGACCCCTTGCGGGCCATGGGTGCGGATCTGGGCCGCAGCGGCCTTGAGCACCCGGTTTCGGGTCTGAAGTTTTTGGTCACTGGAATAGCGCACGGGCTGCCCTTGGGCTTCATATGATGGTCATCATGTAAGGCGATGCGGCACTCAAGGCAAGCCAAGGCTCCGGCCATCCCTTTGCATTGGTGCGGCGAGGGGTTAAGCCGACGGGATCACTGTCCTAGAGCCCCCCCTTGCCCGACATCATCCCCATCACCGATCCAGACGATCCGCGCATTGCCGCCTATCGCGCCGTCAAGGAGCGCGATCTGGTGGGGCGCGAGGGCCTGTTCATCGCCGAGGGAGAGGTGGTGGTTCGGGTTCTGGCGCGCACGCCGCGACATCAGATGTTGTCGCTGCTACTGGCCGAACGCCAAGTCGCGCGGCTAGGTGATCTCTTGGCAGACTTGCCCGATGGGTTGCCGGTCTATCAGGCTGGCCAAGCGGTCATGGATGAGATTGTCGGCTTTCCGATCCATCGCGGCATTTTGGGCCTCGGGCGGCGCTCGGGTCTCACTGATGGTGCCGAGCTCTTAAAGGGGTTGAAACCGGACGCCTTGGTGGTGGGCTTAAGCGGCCTGTCCAACCATGACAATGTTGGCGGGATTTTTCGCAATGCGGCGGCCTTTGGCGTCGATGCGGTGGTGCTCAACAGTGACTGCTGTGATCCGCTCTATCGTAAGGCCATTCGCGTATCGGTCGGAGGGGGCCTGCTTGTGCCCTTCGTCCAGCTCGCGCCGGGGGTCGATATGGTCGAACTATTCACCGCCAACGGTTTTGACACCCTGTCGCTCAGCCCATCGGGGCTGGGGGAGTTGGCCGACTGCCTCCGCCCGAAACGCTGCGCCGTGCTGTTCGGAGCCGAGGGACCGGGACTGTCGGCCTCGGTGCTGGCGCGGACGCGAACCGTGCGCCTGACCATGGCCGGGGGCTTTGATTCGCTGAATGTGGCGACCACCAGCGGCATTGTGCTGCATCACCTAACCCGCAAGGCCTGATGATCTAGGACCCAGACAAGACTTAGGCCGGTTAGCTTTCGCCAACCGGCCTAAGAATTTCGTCAGAACCGAACGCGCCAGACCAAAGGTCAGTCGCGGCCAGTTATGGCTTTAGACAGCTTGCAGCTGGCCAGCAGACATCTTGCCGCTACGCTGATCC
>CANFKD010000089.1 GCA_947447115.1 Caulobacteraceae bacterium | reverse complement strand
TCTGGCCGGAGCACTGGAAAAGGCCGCTGGCTTTACAGCCAAGGCGGACAGGTGGTGGTGAGCATGAGCGAGAAATCCAAACTGATTCAAGGCCGCACGGGACCTTGGGAAATTGTTCTGGGCTTGGAAATCCACGCTCAGGTGGCCTCCAACTCCAAGCTGTTCAGCGGCGCAGCGGTGGGCTTTGGCGCGGGTCCTAATGAGCAGGTGGCGCTGGTCGATGCGGCCATGCCCGGCATGTTGCCCGTGATCAATCGGCACTGCGTCGAGCAGGCGGTGAGGGCGGGCCTTGGCCTCAATGCCCAGATCAATCTGTGGTCCCGCTTTGACCGCAAGAACTACTTTTATCCCGACCTGCCGCAGGGCTATCAGATCAGCCAGTTCAAGGACCCGATCGTCGGCGAAGGCATTGTCGAGGTCGAGCGCGATGACGGCACGACCTTTATCGTCGGGGTCGAGCGGCTGCATCTGGAGCAGGATGCAGGCAAGTCTATCCACGATCTGGACCCCAACTTCACCTATGTTGACCTCAACCGTGCGGGCACGGCCCTGATGGAGATCGTGTCCAAGCCGGACATGAGAAGTTCAGACGAAGCCGCCAGTTACGTCAAAAAGATCAGAACCATTCTTCGCTATCTCGGCGCTTGCGACGGCGATATGGAGAAGGGAAACCTGCGCGCTGACGTCAATGTCTCGGTCCGTCGTCCGGGTGCGGAACTGGGCACGCGCTGCGAGATCAAGAACGTCAATTCCTACCGCTATATCCAGCAAGCCATCGAATATGAGGCCCGCCGTCAGATCGAGATCCTAGAGGATGGCGGCTCAATCCATCAGGAAACCCGACTGTTTGACCCGACCAAGATCGAGACCCGCTCCATGAGGTCCAAGGAAGAGGCGCACGACTATCGCTACTTCCCTGATCCCGACCTCTTGCCGTTGGTTCTGGACCCCGCTTGGGTCCAGTCGATCAAGGACAGCCTGCCCGAACTGCCTGATCCCAAGCGCAAGCGGTTCGAAAGCCAGTACGGCCTATCGCACTATGATGCGGGCGTTCTGGTCGCCGATCAGGCGCGGGCAGCTTTCTATGAACAGGCGGCAGCCGGACGTGATGCCAAGCTGGTAGCCAACTGGACGGTCAATAATCTGCTCGGTCGTTTGGCGGAAAATGGCGGCGACATCGAAAATAGTCCCATTCCACCTGAAGACATTGCCGGTCTGGTCAAGCTGATCGAGGACGGGGTGATCTCGTCCAAGATCGCCAAAGAGGTGTTCGACCATATGTGGGCCGGTGAAGGCACCCCGGCTCAGGTGGTCGAGAAGTTCGGTCTGGTCCAGATCACCGACACGGGGGCCATCGAGGCCTCCATCGACAAGATCATGGCTGCCAACCCCGATAAGGTCGAGGCGGCGAAGGAGCGGCCTCAAGCCTTGGGCTGGTTCGTCGGTCAGGTCATGCGAGACACAGGCGGCAAGGCCAATCCGGCCGCCGTCAATGAGATCTTAAAGGCCAAGTTGGGCCTCTAAGGCCTCGGCTTGAATAGATCAAAGGCCCCAGAGTTTGCGCTCTGGGGCCTTTTTCTTGTCTACCATCCACCGCGGATCACATCGAAGACCACGCCGGTGGCCGCGGCGACGAGCAGATAGTCATTATCGGCTCTAACCCAGACAAAACCGCGCGGCGGTGGCCTTAGGCGATAGCGTCCATAGTCATAGACGACATAGGTCCGCACATAGGGACTCATAGATTGCCCGCGTTGCCAGTGGCGGTGACGGTGCTCATTTTGCGGGTTGTCATAGCCATAGGCGCGGGGAGGCGTGACAAAGCGATCATAGAGGTCGTTGCGGCTATCGCGCCGATCCTCTCTCTGCTCCCAACGTGCTCCGTCGCGGTCGCGCCGGTCAGGATCGGCGGCCGCCAAGGACGGGATGGCCAGTGAGGCTAGGCTTGCGACTATCAGAAGAGGCTTCAGAAGACGGGTCATGGTCTTGTTCCTAAAGGATCGTCCCTCGATCGCCTTCACTATGCTGCCGCGCATCTGAACCCGGGCTGAATGGGCAGGTCATCTGGGGTTGGCTGAAAAGATGGTGAAGACTTTTCTTAACCATATTTTTACGCGGCGAGTGTTTGGTGATTCTGTAGACATCGACGCCTTCGGGCTAAAAGGGCTTGCGGCGCTCAGAACGGGAAACGACGTCATGCAACTCTATTCAGAACCTTCCGCCATAGCCGGCATGCCTATGCCCGCCATGGACTGTTCTGCGGATGAACTGTTCCGCATGGGCATGCTCTATTCAACAGGCCAGGGCGGTATGCCGCTCGACTATGTTTCGGCCCATATGATGTTCAATCTGGCGGCCATGCGCGGCTCGCTCGAGGCGAAGATTTACCGCAAGGAACTGAGCCAAGAGATGGTCCATGCCGATGTTGCTGAAGCCCAGCGCGCGGCACGCGAATGGCTCAACCACGCCGGATGGCCTCACGCGGCCTAAGCTGCGGACTTGACGACCCTGCTTTGATCAGGCCAAGGCTTTGGTCAACCGCCTGCGCGATATGGCGTAGAGGCAGGGATTAGCGCATGTATCGACCTGGACCTTTGAACCTGATCACCGATGTTCCGGGCATCATGGTTGGCCATGCCACCGATGAGCGCGTGATGACCGGTGTCACCACGGTCCTATGCCAAGGCGACTGGACCGGTGCGGTCGATGTGCGCGGCGGTGGTCCCGGATCGCGTGAGACTGAGGCGCTGGCCCCTGAAAACTTCGTTGATGTGATCCATGGGGTCGTTCTGACCGGGGGGTCAGTGTTCGGGCTTGCGGCTGCCGATGGCGTGACCACGGCCCTATCTCACCGCAATGTCGGCCTTAGGCTCAAACCAACCACGCCAGCCATTCCCATCGTTCCCGCCGCTGTTCTGCATGACCTTGGCAATGAGGGCGATAAGGATTGGGGTCTCAATCCGCCCTATGAGGCGCTTGGCCGTGCATCGGTAGAGGCTGCCTCCGCCCACTTTGCGCAAGGCGCGGTCGGGGCAGGGCGAGGGGCCATGGCGGGTCTGACCAAGGGCGGCATCGGCTCGACCTCGCTGGATCTTGGCGATGGTCTGATCGTCGGGGCCATTGTCGCGACCAATCCGGTCGGCTCGGTCTTCATGCCGGATGGTCAGACCTATTGGGCTTGGCCTTTCGAGATCGATAATGAGTTTGGTGGCCACAGGCCTAGCGTGGGCGAACCGGTCACTGATCCCTTGCCAGAGCTTGGCCGACTGCGCGCCGCAGGACGCCTGACGCCAGGGGCCAACACGACCCTCGCGGTGGTTGCTGTGTCTGCTCGGCTGACCAAGGCCGAAGCCAAGCGCTTGGCGATGATGGCTCAGGATGGATTGGCCAGGGCCATTCGCCCCGTTCACGCCCCCTTTGATGGGGACACGGTCTTTGCCTTGAGCGGCGGGACTGCCGACCTTGGCGAAGGACCTGAAAGGCTGCTTCAACTGACCCGGATCGGTTCAGCGGCCGCCGACTGTTTGGCCAGAGCCATTGCCCGCTCGGTCTATAGCGCAATAGAGTGATGAGCGCGCAAAGCGCCGGGAGGACCCTATGATCCAGATCGCTGACTTCGAATGCCTGCTCTATGAGGTGCAGGATCATGTCGCCCAGATCACCCTGAACCGGCCCGAGCGGCGCAATGCCCTGAACCCGCGCGCCTATGCCGAGGTTGAGGCGGCTTTCAAACATGCCAATGCCGATCCAGAGGTCCGATGCGTCATCGTCACGGGTTCTGATCCCGCGTTCTGCTCTGGTGAAGACGTTAAGGAGATGATGACCGGAGAGGCCCCAAAGTCCCCCCGCCCAGTGCGCGTCCGGTTTGAACCGACCCCTGCCGCCATGGCCGCTATTGACTGTGAAAAGCCGGTCATTGCTGCCGTCAATGGCTCTGCAGTCGGTTGGGGCATGGAGTTGGCGCTCTATGCGGATATTAGAATAGCCTCGGAAAAAGCTGTATTTGCAGAACTCTTTATCAAGCGTGGATTGATTTGCGATGTCGGCGGGCTGTGGAAGCTGCCGTCGATTGTCGGCCCAGCCAAGGCGGCGGAACTGCTCTTTACCGGTGATGCGATCAATGCGGCGGAGGCTGAAAGGATCGGGCTGGTCACCGAGACAGTACCCCACGCAGACCTGATGCCCCGCGCCAAGGCCATGGCGGCGCGTATCGCGGCCAATCCTCCGCTCGCCCTGCGTTACATGAAGCAGGGGCTTCGCCGCACCACCAACGGCGATCCTCGCGAGGTGGGCAGTTGGGCTATCGAGATCATCTACCGTCTGTTCGAGACCGAAGATCACCGCGAAGGCGTCAAAAGCTTCCTCGAAAAGCGACCAGCCGTATTCACCGGGCGATAGCCGCCTGGGGGCCAATATGTCGCGCCCCCGGCGACATGCGGTCACGTTGACCCCCTAACCCTAAGCGCTCAGCCTTTTTCCAGTGCCAAACCAAGGCACAGGGAGAAGGCCATGATCCATCAAGCCATAGCCTCGGCCACAGAGCCCGAAGAGTTGCCGCAAGATGATGCGGGTTTTCTGGCTGTTGTGCGGGCCTTCTTTGATCAGGCCTTGACACCAGATCTACGCCAAGCCGGTCGGGAGACCTTGGGGGTCCATTCGGACATTGGTGCCTGCAAGGTCTGGCACAGAAGGCTTTATGAGCGCGGCTGGATCGCACCGGCTTGGCCGGTGGCCTTTGGCGGAACCGGCTGGAGTGCGCGTCAGAGGTTTCTGTTCGACCGAGAATGTGCCCGCCAAGACGCTCCGGTTTTGTTTATCGGCGGTATCCGCAGCCTTGGTCCCCTTTTGATCGAGCAGGGCACGCCAGAACAGCGCGCGCGGTTCTTGCCCCCCATGCTGTCGGGCCGTGACCTCTGGTGCCAAGGCTTTTCAGAGCCGGGGGCGGGCTCCGATCTGGCTGCGATATCGACCTGGGCGGTTCGTGACGGCGATAGCTATTTGGTCAATGGCTCCAAGATCTGGACCACGGGTGCCCATCACGCCAACTGGATGTTTGCCATCGTTCGCACCGACGACGGCGAAAAGCGCCAGCAAGGCCTGACCTTCCTGCTCATCGACATGACCAGCCCCGGTCTGTCGGTTAGACCGATCATCGGCTTGGCCGGGGACCATGAGTTCAATCAGGTCTTTTTTGACGATGTGCGTGTGCCGGTGGCCCAACGTATCGGCGTGGAAAATGACGGATGGACCATGGCCAAGCGCCTGATGCAGTTGGCGCGGTCGAACAATACGCCCGCCGCCTTGGTTGGCCGCGTCTTGCGCCGCACCGCAGAGGCTGTGGCGGCGGCGGGTGACACTGTGGAGCCCTCTGTTCGCACGCGCCTTGCGGGTCTGATGATCGAGTTGGAGGCGTTCGAACAACTCGAACTGTCTGGTTTTGCAGCTGGTCCCGTTCGCCTTGGTGATCAGGCCTTGCCGTCTATGCTTAAGCTGACCGGTAGTGAGTTGCACCAACGGGTGGCGGAGTTGGCGATGGAGGTCGCCGGGCCGCAGGCCGCAGCGGCCTTAGAGGTTTTGGGCCTGGCTGGGACTGAACTCGATATCGGGGCTGCGGCCACGGCCAAGCATCTTTGCGTTCGGGCCGCGACCATCTATTCCGGCACCAGCGAGACCCAGCGCAACGTCATTGCCCGTCAGATCTTGGTCAACCCATAACCGCTCGGGATCGATCACTAAAACGTGGTCCATAGGCTCTAGCGTGAACCCACTATATCCGTCAGGCTACTCGAACCAAAAATGACGGTCGCAAGACCGCAGCCTTCCAACGCGGAGGCCTTAGGGAGAGATTGAGCATGACCGACGCGACCTTGGACGCGCCGATGGCACCCGAAGTGTCGCTTTATGACCAACAGGTTCCGCTCGTTTCCGATGGTTATAGGCGTTACGCCATGGTCGTTTTATTGATCATCTACGTCCTGAACTTCGTCGATCGCAGTGTGATCAGCATCTTGGTTGAGCCAATCAAGATCGAGCTTGGCCTGATGGATTGGCAGCTTGGTCTGCTGACGGGGCTGGCCTTCGCCATCTTCTACACCCTGCTGGGACTGCCCATCGCTCAGTTGGCAGAGCGCCGTAATCGTCCCGCCATTATCGCCGTATCCCTGACGGTCTGGTCCTTGATGACGGCGGCCTGCGGCCTAGCCCAGAATTTTGCCCAACTGCTCTTAGCCCGCGTGGGTGTCGGGGTGGGCGAGGCGGGATGCACGCCTGCCGCCCATTCCTTGATCGCCGACTATGTGCCTCGTGAGCAAAGGGCCTCGGCCCTTGCGTTCTATTCCTTGGGTACGCCCTTGGGGTCGCTGGTAGGTTTGGCTGTCGGAGGTTTGGTGGCCGACGCCTATGGCTGGCGCATGGCCTTTATCGTCTGCGGTTTGCCGGGGGTCCTGTTCGCCCTAATCGCGGCCTTCACCCTGATCGAGCCTCGGGTCAAGAAAGCGGTCGCGGCAGTTCAGGCGACAACCGCGCCCAAGGTGACCTATCGCCAAGCGCTCAAGACCTTGGCCAGCAAGAAGACCTTTGGACTTGTGGCGACGGCGGCAGCGGTAAAGGCCTTTATCGGCTATGGCCACGCCCCCTTCACGGCCTCGTTCTTCTATCGCAATCACACCGAGGAGATCGCTTCACTGGCTGCGATGTTCGGCTTAAAATCGGGTGGCTTTTTGGGACTGGTCCTTGGCCTCGTCGGCGGCATTGGTGGGGTGATCGGGACCTATATTGGCGGTCAATTGGCCGATCACTATGCCAAGAAGGACCTGCGCGGATGGATGGTGGTTCCGGCTGTTGCTGCCCTGATCAATATCCCGATCTTTCTGTTCGCGATCAATTTGCATAGCGCCGTGCTGACCCTGGCGATCTTCATCGTCACGACGGCTTTTGGATCGCTGTGGTACGGACCGGTCTATGCCACGGCCCAGAGCATTGCGCCGGTCAATACGCGGGCGACCGCTTCAGCCGTCATGCTCTTTGTCATCAACCTGATTGGTTTGGGCCTTGGCCCTCTGGTCGTCGGCCTGATGAGTGACGGGTTTTCGGTCGGCCTAAACCTCGGCACAGCCGAGGGCGTGCGTTGGGCGCTGATCGTCTCGATGGGCTTCAACCTGATCGCTGCAGGCTGCTTCTGGGCAGCCCGCAAGACGATCGCTGAGGATATGGAAAGTTAGAGCTTGAGGACCAGCTTGGCCATGATGTCGCGCTGAATCTCATTCGAACCGCCATAGATCGAGGCGGCGCGGTTGTTGAGATAGCTCGGCACATTGGTCAGGCCATATTCAGGTCCGACAAAGGGCGTGTTGGCGCGGGGCTTGCGAGCCTCGGGCTGGCTGACCGCCGCATAGTAGCCAATGCCTTCGACCGCGATCTCATCGAGCCGCTGCTTGGCCTCAGTGCCTTGCGTCTTGAGCATGGAGGAGGCGGGTCCGGGGTTTTTTCCCGACGACAGGGCGGCCATGACGCGGTGTTCGGTCATCTCGATGGCATTGACCTCAACCCCGGCCATGGCGAGCTTGCGACGGAAATCAGCATCATCGATCAGCCGCCCGCCGCCGTCCGCGGCCTCTTCACGGGCCAAGGCCTTCAGCCGTTCCAGATTGACCTTCAGGCCTGCTGCCGAGCCGCCGCCGCGCTCGAACTCAAGCAGATATTTGGCCACGGTCCAGCCCTCATTCTCTTCGCCGATCCGGTTGGAGACGGGCACGCGGACATTGTCAAAGAAGACCTGATTGACCTCGTGGTCGTCGGCCATGGTGATAATGGGCTTCACCTCGATGCCAGGTGTGTTCATTTCCAGCAACAGGAAGGTGATCCCGGCCTGTGGCTTGCCGTCGGTGCGGGTGCGGACCAGACAGAACATCCGGTTGGCCCAGTGGGCGTGGGTGGTCCAAATCTTGGAGCCATTGAGCACATAATGATCACCGTCCTGAACCGCCCGCATCTGCAGGCTGGCCAGATCCGATCCTGATCCAGGCTCCGAATAGCCTTGGCACCAATAGTCCTCACCGGCCAAGATGCGTGGCAGGTAGAAGGCCTTCTGTTCTTCGGTGCCGTAGCCCATGATCACCGGGCCGACCATCTTCAGGCCCATGGGTGACAGGCTTGGCGCGCCAGCACGGGCACATTCGGCGGCGAAGATATAGCGCTGCATCTCGTTCCAGCCGGTGCCGCCATATTTGGCAGGCCAAGCCGGCGCGACCCAGCCCTTCGTGTGGAGGATCTTCTGCCAAGCCAGATTGTCGTCCTTGTCACTGAAGACGCTGGTGGTTCGCCGCCCGGCGAGCCGCAGTTCAGGGGTCAAAGACTGTTCGAGAAATTCACGGACTTCGGCTTGGAAAGCGCGTTCTTCCGGCGTCAATTCAAGATTCATGGTCTGGTTCCCCCTACGGCGCCATTTTCTGACGTCAAACTTAGCGCTAGCCTAGTGGTGAACAAGCCTCCAACCAAGGGGGCTTGCACAGAATATTCGGCCCTCAGCAGAAAGTTTGATCATGACCTTTCCCCTTCCGAACCTTTCCAATGATTTGACGGGCCGCGTGGCCCTCGTGACCGGGGCCTCATCGGGTCTGGGCTGGCGCTTTGCCAAAGTGCTGGCCAAGCAGGGGGCCAAGGTGGCCGTCAGTGGCCGCCGTCTCGAGCGTCTCGAAGCCTTGGTGGCTGAGATCAGGGCCGATGGCGGAGAGGCGGCAGCCTTCCCAGTCGATGTGGCCGATGCCGACGCCATGATCGCCATGGTCGGCAAGATTCAGGACCATTTCGGCGTCGTCGATATCTTGATCAACAATGCCGGTATTCCCGATGCCCAGCGCGCTCACAAGATGTCGTTGGAACTGATCGACAAGGTCATGGACGTCAATCTGCGTGGTCCGTTCGTCCTCTCCTGCGAGGTCGCGCGCCGCCTGATCGAGGCCAAGATGCCCGGCCGGATGGTCAACATTGCCTCGGTGGCTGCCTTTGAATATCGCGGTGGCGGTGCGGCGCTCTATTCGATCACCAAGGCCGGTGTCATCCGCATGACCGAAGCTCTGGCCGTCGAGTGGGCGCGGTTCCACATCAACGTCAATGCCATCGCACCGGGGGCCTTTGCCTCGGAAATGATGGACGGCATGTTGTCGCGCATGGGTGATATCACCAAGGGCTTCCCCCGCCAGCGCCTTGGCGATCCGGCTCAGATGGACAGCACTCTGGTCTATCTGGTCTCGCCCGCGTCGGAATTTGTCACCGGCACCTTCATCAAGATCGATGACGGCCAAGGCGGCCGCTAAGCCCTCACACTCAAGGATCAAGGCCATGCTCAAGCTCTATGACCATCCCTTCTCGCCCTATGGCCAGAAGGTGAAGATCGCCCTGCGCGAAAAGGGCGTGGCCTTTGAAGCCACCTTGCCTCAGGGCGTCGGTGCAGGCGGTGCGGAGGGGGCCTTTATCCAAGCCAACCCGCGCGGCGAGGTACCGACCCTGATCGACGGTGACGTCCAGATCTTCGATAGCACCATCATCCTCGAATATATCGAAGACCGTTGGCCCACCCCGGCGCTACTTCCGGCCTCAGCCGCCGAGCGAGCGCGGGTGCGGATGCTCGAAGAGGTGATGGACACCCACTATGAGGCGATCAATTGGGGGCTCGGCGAGCTTCGGTCATTCCGGCGCGCGACCGGTGCCCAGGCCGAAGCCATCGAGGCCAAGGCCGCTGTTCAAACCCAAGGCTATTTCAACTGGCTAGAGCGCCAGTTGGGCGATCGCCAATGGTTCAACGGGGAGAGCTTCGGTTGGGGCGACCTGTCCGTGGTGCCCTATGTCAATGGCTCGCGAGGCTTTGGCCATCAGGTTCCCATCGGGACAAGGCTGGCCGACTGGCTGGAGCGGGCCAATAAGCGGGACAGTGTCAAAGCAACGACGCAGGATGTCATGAACCTGCTGAAGAGCTCAGCCCCCGACATGGGCGCCGTGGCCAAGATGGTCGAGGACGGTCTGTTCAAGCGCGAATATCGCGATCACCGCTTGGAATGGATGATCAAGGTCGGCGGGCTCGATATCGTCGCCAAGGGGCTGGAAAAGGACAATATCCGTTTCAGTCCTGATCTTCGCTGAGAGGGCAGGGGCAGGCCGAGTGCGGTCCGGGCCCCTGTCCCTGTTCGGTCCAGCTAGGCCTTATAGATTTCGCAAAGGGTGTTGACGATGCGGATCGCGGCCGGATCGACGAGGCGATAATAGATGGTTTGGGCGTCCCGGCGCGTGGCGACCACAGCCTCTGCCCGCAGTTTTCCAAGGTGCTGAGAGGCCGCCGATTGGCCCAGTCCCGTATAGGCGGCCAGATCACCGACGGACCGTTCGCCCTCGATTAGCTTGCACACCAAGATCAGGCGCTGTTCGTTGGCCAAGAGTTTCATCAGGCGTGTCGCCGCATAGGCACTGGCTTCCAATTGCGCCAGTTCGGCTGGGTGGCCGAAGTCGTTCGCTGCTTTCATAATTATCCTTTTGTCCCTGTAGCACGACTTGGTCATATCGGTACTGATGGGGCAGGTTATGTAACATGCAACCCAGAATGAACAAAGTTAAACCTGAACGCAACGGGTTAGAGATGTGGTGACGCCATGGGCTAAAGATAAAATATGATTATTTTCAGAGGCATGAGAAAAACCGGTGCGTCCATCTGTCGGAGGTCGATGCTCGATAATGCCTTGATCCGTCAATCCGGCTGGCGGAATGTGAGGGGCCTAAGGATCATTCCGGTTCAAGGTGAACCGCTCTAGGCCAAGGAATATCTGCTGTGACGCGCCAATATGTTTGCCCCGCCTGCGGTGCGACCAATCGCTTACCGGAAGAGCGCGATCCCTCTGTGGCCAAATGCGGCAAGTGCCGTGGAGCGCTCTTTTCGGGTGCGCCGCTCGAGGTCACCGGCGCGGGTCTGTCCAAACACCGCCGAGACACAAAAGGCGGGGCCGTTCTGGTCGATGTTTGGGCCCCTTGGTGCGGCCCCTGCCGAGCCATGGCCCCGCAATATGCTGCCGCAGCAGGCCGACTGGAACCGAAGGTGCGGCTGCTCAAGCTCAATTCAGAGGCTGAACCCAATGCCGCGTCGGCCTTGGGCGTGTCGGGCATCCCGGCCCTGATCCTGTTCCAAGACGGCGTCGAGGTGGGCCGTAAGGCAGGCCTGATGAGCGCCGATCAGATCGTTAGCTGGACCGAGCAGGTGATTGGCCGTTGAGGAAGACACCTTCCCCGCGAAGGCGGGGACCCAGACCCTTACACTCTGGCGGGAATCAGCCCGTCAGACCCCCGCCTTTGCGGGGAACGCGGCGGATGGAGCAGTGGATGAACACCCCCCTCTCCCAACCCTCTCCCCCTCAAGGGGGGAAAGGGCTTATTGGTTCTAACCCTTTCCCTGTGGGAGAGGGCTTAGGTGAGGGCCTTGTTTTTACCGGCGTCATTGCGAGCGCAGCGAAGCAACCCAGGGGACTAACCCGAACCTGACGTGATGTTCCCCTGGGTTGCTTCAGCGCGATGCGCCTCGCAATGACGCGGTTCTCAACTCCGGCACGGTCCCCGCGAAGGCGGGGATCCAGACCCTTTCACTTCGGCGGAAAGCGGCCCACGCGACCCCGGCCTTTGCGGGGAACGCGGCGGATGGGGGAGTGGATGAACACCCCCCTCTCCCAACCCTCTCCCCCTCAAGGGGGGGAAAGGGCTTATTGGTTCTAACCCTCTCCCTGTGGGAGAGGGCTTAGGTGAGGGCCTTGTTTCCGTCTCCCCCCAAACTTCCCGCCTTAACCTAAGGGGACCATGGATTTCGGGCTCAGAGGCTGGCAACATCAACGCCAACGAAAAGCCCACGAGGAAACCGACCCATGAAACTTGATTCCACCATCAGTGCCGTCATTACCGGCGGTGCCTCTGGCCTCGGTGCCGCGTCGGCGCGTTTGCTGGCCTCGCATGGGGTGAAGGTCGCGCTGTTTGATTTGAACGAGGAGATGGGCGAGGCCTTGGCCAAGGAACTGGGCGGGGTCTTTTGCAAGGTCAATGTCACCTCCAGCGACGAGGTCGATGCCGCCTTTGCCAAGGCGCGCGCTGCCAATGGCCAAGAGCGTATCTTGCTGAACTGTGCAGGCGTTGGCGGGTCGGTCAAGACCGTGTCGCGCGACAAGCAGACCGGCGAGATCAAGGAATATCCGCTGGATAATTTCGAGCGCATCATTCAGGTCAATCTGATCGGCACCTTCCGCTGCATCACCAAGAGCGCGGCGGGCATGGTCACCTT
>CANFKD010000088.1 GCA_947447115.1 Caulobacteraceae bacterium | reverse complement strand
GACGCCGATAGCCCGATTGATCTGGCGCTCGAGGCCAAGCGCGGCGTCTGTCAGGACTTTGCCCACATCATGATTGCCGTGTGCCGTCGCTGGGGCATCCCTTGCCGCTATGTCTCGGGCTATCTGTTCACCAATCGCGAGGAAAGCGGAGATCGGTCCGATCCTGACGCGACCCATGCTTGGGTAGAGGTGTTCCTGCCGTCCCTGCGCTGGGTTGGCATTGACCCGACCAACGACCTGATCGCCATGGACCGCCACATCACCGTTGCTGTGGGCCGGGACTATTCTGACGTGCCGCCCTCGCGAGGGGTCTATAAGGGCGATGCCTTGAGCCAGCTTGCCGTAGGGGTATCGGTGCGCCCAGCGAGAGCCGCTGTGGCTGAGCCGGAATATCTAAGGCTCGCCCGCCCCGCCTTCCCGCCGCCCGGTCGGCGCCGTTCTCCCATCGGCGGCCTACTAGAGGATCAACAACAACAGCAACAGCAGCAACAATAGAGCCCTAGCGCCGTTGCCGCCTTTGCCACGCCAGCAGGTCGGACAGATCGTCTATGTCCGAAAGGGTTGCTACCCGTCCGGACAGGCCGCCGAGCGCGGCTTCTGTGTCGCTCAGGGTCATGGAGTGGGACCAGCGGATATCCCGATCAAGGCGAACGGTCCGCGCGCGGCTACTGCTAAGGGCCAAAAGCCAAAAGCCCCCGTCCGTGGCAGGCCCAAGGGCCACGCCCCGTCGACGCGCTAGACCAAAGCCCTGGGCAATCAGGGCCCTCGTCATATCGGGCGCGTCAGTCCCAATCACCGCCACCTCGGCGCTGGAATGGTCCCGCAAGGCCCGTTGGAGCTTAAGGCCAAGATCACCGCGCCCTTGAGGCTCGACCCGCACGTCTGCTGGCCAGTCTGGCATCGCCCTGTGTCCACCCACCATCCGCACCACAAGCCGCCAGCGCGGATCGGATAGCTTGAACAGTAAGGAACGGCTCAGACTGCGATAGAACCGCCAGGTCTCGACCGCTCCGAGGTCTTGCGCCAACCTTGTCTTACCCACGCCAATGGCAGGCCTGCGGGCAAAGACAATCAGGGTCGGCCTAGTCATAGGATTTGACCAGTCGGGCGGGATCAGCCCCCATCAGATAGCGCAGCAACAGGCTCCAGTTACGAAGGCTGCGGCCAAAATAGCCGCCTTTGCGGAACCGCTCAGAGCGCGTCAGGATCTTGCCATCCAAGGCCCGCAAGCCTTTGCGTCCCAACCGGCGGACCAGACCGACATCTTCCATCAAGGGCACGCCCTCAAATCCGCCAGCGGCCTCGTACAGAGCCTTGCTGATCAACAGCCCCTGATCCCCATAGGGCAGCGCGAGCATTCGGCAGCGCAGCGCGACGCCCACCTCCCAGACCCGCGCGATCAGGGACGGATCATCCAGTTGGAATTTGAAATAGCCCGCGCGGTCCGGCTGCTGGCGAATATGGCTCAGCGCGATCGTCTCCCAGCCCACGGCCAGTCGGCTATCGGCATGGAGGATCAGGAGCCAAGTGCCCTTTGCAACAGCGCAGGCCGCCGCAAGTTGCTGGCCCCGGCCCTTGGCGGAGGTGACGATCTTCGCACCGGCCTCGTCGGCAGCCTCTAAGGTTCCATCCGTGGAGCCGCCATCACTGATCACCACCTCCCGCACCAGGCCGTCCACGGCCGCAGGAACGAGCGCCGCCAAGGTCAAGGGAAGTTGGCCCGCTTCATTATAGGTGGGAATGACGACACTGATCATGCCCCCATCAAGCCTGCACTCTGGATCGGGTCAAGTCTGGTCGGCTATTCACGCCGCCAAAGCGCAAGTTTGCCGCCCTTCGCCCTCGCCTTGCTTCAATCCACCGGATCGAACAGGTGAATTTTTCGGGCCGCAAGGCGAAGGGTTTGGCCAACCGCGATCGATCCCGCCTCCTGCCGCGCGAGGCTGATCTCGATACGCTGGTCCGACGCGGTCTGAGCTTCAATCTGAATGACAGGACCTTGGGCCGTCACACGCACAATCTTTGCCTCGAACCCCTCTGGTGCCACGACCAGATCATGAGGGCGAACGAAGGCGGTCTTGGGGCCATCGGCGCAATCCACGGCAAGGCTGACCGAACCGCTGACAAAGCGCCCGCCGCTGACTGCACCGTCAAACCGGTTCGTTTCACCGACAAAGCTACAGACAAAGGCCGAGGCCGGTTGTTCATAGACCTCTTGCGGGGTGCCGACCTGCTCGATGGAGCCTTGATTGAGGATCGCGACCCGGTCAGCCAAGTCTAGGGCCTCTTCCTGATCGTGGGTGACGAAGATGGTGGTCACGCCGGTGGCATTATGAATGCGCCGCAGCTCCTTGCGCAGGCTCTTGCGCACCGTGGCATCCAAGGCCCCGAACGGCTCGTCGAGCAACAGGACCTGCGGCGACACGGCCAAGGCCCGGGCTAGAGCCACGCGCTGGCGCTGACCACCGGACAGTTGGGCCGGATAACGACCGCCCAGGCCGCGAAGTTCGACCAGACCCAACAGCTCTTCAACCCGGCGATTGATCTCCGCCCGCGCGGGCCGGTCCTTGGCCTTTCGGACATCCAGACCAAAGGCGATGTTCTTGGCCACGGTCATGTGGCGAAAAAGAGCATATTGCTGGAACACAAAGCCGACCTTGCGGGCCGCCGCGCTGGCAAAGGTCACGTCCTGATCGTCAAAGGCCACCTGCCCGGCCTCTGGGAACTCTAGCCCGGCAATGATGCGCAGCAAGGTGGTCTTGCCCGAGCCCGACGGCCCTAACAGCGCCAAAAGCTCGCCAGGCTGGACCTCAAGGCTGACGCCGCGCAGCGCCGGATAGCGTGCGAACTGCTTTTCAACCGATCGGATGGAGATGGTCATGAGGTCGGTGGTCTCCGCAACCGCCCAAGGGATCGTCCGGCTAGTGCCCGGCGCGACGCACCTGAGGCTGCAACATTTCTAAAAGGCCCTTGAGGATCAGGGTCAGGATGGACAAGAGGCACAGGAGCGCGGCCACCGCAAAGGCGCCGACAAAATCATACTCGTTATAGAGGATTTCGACATGCAGCGGCATGGTGTTGGTTAGGCCGCGAATATGGCCCGACACGACCGACACGGCTCCAAACTCACCCATGGCCCGCGCATTACACAGCAAAACGCCATAGAGCAGGCCCCAGCGGATATTGGGCGTCGTCACCCGCCAAAGGGTCATCCAGCCGCCCGCCCCCATCGAGGCCGCTGCCTCTTCCTCATCCACACCCTGCTCCTGCATCAGCGGGATCAGTTCGCGCGCGACAAAGGGGAAGGTCACAAAAAGGGTGGCCAGCATGATGCCCGGCACGGCAAAGATGATCTTGATATTGTGATCGATCAGCCACGAGCCGAACCAGCCGTGCGAGCCAAAGATCAGCACATAGATCAGGCCCGCCACCACGGGCGAGACCGAAAAGGGCACGTCGATCAGGCTGATCAGCAGGCTTTTGCCCCAAAATTCGTGCTTGGCTACAGCCCAGGCCGCCGCCACGCCAAAGACGATGTTAAACGGTACCGCCACCGCCGCCGTCAGCAAGGTCAGCCTGATCGAGGCGATGGCATCGGGCGTGCTCATGGCCGCCAGCGCGGGACCCAGCCCCTGCCTCAGGGCTTCAGCAAAGACCGAAACCAAGGGCAGGACGAGGATCAGGCCTAAAAAGACGGCCACGAGGCTGAGGACCAGCGTCTTGACCCACCAAGGGTCCTGCGTAGAGGAACGCGGGCTCATGCTGACCTCTTCCGCGCCCAAGCTTGAATGGCATTGATGACCAGCAACATGGCGAAGGAGGCCGACAGCATGACCACGGCAATGGTCGATGCGGCCTGATAGTTGAACTGTTCCAACTGGATCACGATCAACAGGGGCGCGATCTCGGACTTGAACGGCATGTTCCCAGCGATAAAGATCACCGAGCCATATTCCCCGACCCCACGCGCGAAAGACAGAGCAAAGCCGGTCAGCCACGCCGGACCCAAGGCGGGCAAGATCACCCGGCCAATGATCGATAGCCGCCCGGCCCCCAAGCTGGCTGCAGCCTCCTCGACATCGGCCGACAGGTCGCGCAGCACCGGCTCGATGGTGCGCACGACAAAGGGCAGGCCAATGAAGGTTAGGGCAATGACCACGCCCAGCGGCGTATAGGCCGCCTTTATCCCGGCGGCTTCGAGATACTGACCGACCCAGCCATTGGGCGCATAGAGCGCAGCCAAGGCGATGCCCGCCACCGCCGTGGGCAGGGCAAAGGGCAGATCGACCAGCCCGTTAATGATCGACTTGCCCGGAAACTCATATCGTACCAAGGCCCAAGCCGTCAGGACGCCAAAGACCGCATTGACCGCCGCAGCGACAAAGGCCGCGCCAAAGGACAATCGGTAAGCCCCAAGCGCGCGAGCCGAAAAACCCGCCTGCAAAAATTCAGAAAAACTCTGCCCCGAAGCCTTCAAAATCACCGCCGACAAGGGGATCAGCACGACCAGCGACAGAAGGCTGACCGTTACCCCGAGCGACAGCCCAAAGCCAGCTATAGCCGAGCGCCGCCGAAACAGGGGTTTCACCCCGCGCGGCCGTCGGTCTTGCCTAGTAGAGGATAAGGTTGATGAAGACATGGGTCCGGGGTCTGGCGTCACAAGGGTCAGGGCTTAGCCACTACACAGCCATCACGCCTATAGGACCCCCACCATACGAACGGCAATGACCAAAAACTGAGGGCGGCGTGAGAAAATGGCGACCGGCTCAAACCGATCAACCCACCGATAAGGTTGTTGAGAAAATGGTAGGCCGGGAGGGGATCGAACCCTCGACCATTCGATTAAAAGTCGAATGCTCTACCGCTGAGCTACCGGCCCGCCGTGCGGGTGACTCGGTCAAACCGATGCCCCGTGAAGCGGCGCGGAACATAGGCGGACAGGGCTATGGCCGCAAGCCATTAGCGAGGGCTGGCATCTATTTGTTTTGTGCATACATATAGGACATGGACCAGTCATCACGCCCCGCTGTGGTTTTCGCCCTGAGCCTTCTGGCGCTCTCAATCTTGGCCCCTGTGAGCCAAGCCTTGGCCAAAGGACGAGAGGCCACGTCTGAACCGGCTAAGCCGCCGGTTTCGGACCGGATGGGCCAAGCGGTCAAAGCGCCGCTGGAAGATCTCAACCTGACCAAGGACAAGATCCCCCTGGTGCTCGAACAGGCCATGGCTGCTCCCTATCAGTGGCCGACCGATTCAAGCTGTGACGGCCTCGCTGCGGCCATTGCGCCCCTGACCTTGGCGCTCGGCCCCGATCTGGATGTTCCGCCAACCAAAACCAATCCCGGACTTCTGGAGCGCGGGACCGTTCTGGCTGGAGATACGGCCGTGGATGTTGTGCGCGGCGCGGCGCAGAGCGTCATCCCCTTTCGCGGCTGGGTGCGCAAACTGTCTGGGGCTGAGGCCTATGCCAAGATGGTGCGAGCCGCCATCACCGCCGGGGGCGTGCGCCGAGCCTATCTGAAGGGGTTAGGCGAGGCCAAAGGCTGTGCGGCCCCTGCTGCGGCCTCACGCGCACCCTTAGAGCCGCCCGCCTAGCTTTCTAAAGGTGTAGGGCGCGGCCATAGGCGTCCAGAACGCTCTCATGCATGGCTTCGGACATGGTCGGATGGGGGAAGACGGTGGCCATCAGTTCGGCCTCAGTGGCTTCGAGCGTCATGGCGATGGCAAAGCCTTGGATCATCTCGGTGACCTCTGCGCCGATCAGGTGGGCACCCAGCAGAGCGCCGGTCTTGGCGTCGAACACCGTCTTGACGAAGCCCTCGGTATCGCCCGCCGCGATGGCCTTGCCATTGACCCGGAAGGGAAAGCGCCCGACGCGGACCTCATGGCCGGCAGCCTTGGCCTGGGCTTCGGTTTGGCCGACCGACGCGACCTGCGGATTGGCATAGGTGCAGCCGGGAATAGGCGCGGTCAGGTTGGAGGGTTTTCCCCCAGCCAGATGTTCGACACAGTGCACACCCTCATGGCTGGCCTTGTGCGCCAGCCAAGGCGGACCGGCCACATCGCCAATGGCATAGAGCCCCGCAACCGAGGTGGCCGAATGGGCGTTCGTGACCACATGGCCGCGCTCGACCTTGACGCCCAGCGCTTCGAGGCCAAGGTTCTCGACATTGCCGGTAATGCCGACCGCGACAATGGCGATGTCGGCCTCTAGCCGCTCAGCCTTGCCGCCGACCTCCAGATCGACCACGACGCCCTTGGCGGTCTTGGCCAGCTTGACGACCTTGGCCCCGACGCGGAAGGCGAGGCCCCGGCGCTCAAAGGCCTTCTTGGCCGCGATGCTGACCTCTTCATCCTCGACCGGCAAGATGCGGTCCAGCGCCTCAATCACCGTCACCTCAGAGCCGAGCGAGCGATAGAAGCTGGCAAATTCGATGCCGATGGCCCCAGACCCGATGACCAATAGCCGCTTGGGCGCAGATTTGGGCACCATAGCCTCGCGATAGGACCAGATCCGCTCACCGTCAGGCACCAGACCGGCGGCCTCGATGACGCGGGCCCGGGCGCCGGTGGCGAGGATCACGTTCTTGGCTTGAACTGTGCGGTTGCCGCCCGCCTTGAGGGCCACGACGACCTTGGGGGATGGCATGCTCTTTTCCAGCTTGGCCGTGCCCTCAATGACCGTGATCTTGTGCTTCTTCATCAGGAAGGCGACACCGGACGAGAGCTGTTTGGACACGCCGCGCGAGCGCTCAATGACCTTGGTAAAGTCATAGGACCGCCCCGTCACCGACAGGCCATAGTCTTCCAGATGGCTGAGGGTCTCATAGAGATCACCCGACTTGAGCAGGGCCTTGGTCGGGATACAGCCCCAGTTGAGACAGACCCCGCCCAACGCTTCACGCTCGACAATGGCCACCGTCATGCCCAGTTGGCTGGCGCGAATGGCCGCGACATAGCCGCCAGGACCGGCTCCGATAATGACGAGATCGAATTCCATAGCCAAAACCCTATACAAGCATCATCAGAGGATCTTCGATCAACCGTTTGAATTCATTGAGCCACTGCGCCCCGATAGTTCCGTTCAGAACCCGGTGGTCGCAGGTCAAGGTCACGGTCATCACCGTGGCGATGGCGAGGCTATCGCCCCGCACCACAGCTCGCTTTTCCCCCGTCCCGACCGACAAGATTGCACCCTGCGGCTCATTGATGATCGAGGCAAAGCTCTTAATGCCGAACATGCCAAGGTTGGAGATCGAGAAGGTGCCGCCTTGGAACTCCTCGGGCTTCAGCTTGCGGGCCCGGGCGCGGGCGGCGAGATCCTTCATCTCAGTGGCGATCTGGGCCAGACCCTTGGTCTCGGCGGCGCGGATAATCGGGGTGATCAGGCCCCCGTCAATGGCCACGGCCACAGCAATGTCGGCATGGTGATGGACCGCGATACCCTGCGGCGTATAGCTGGCATTGGCCATCGGCACGCGCTTGAGGGCCAGAGCGGCGCACCGGATGATCAGGTCATTGACCGAGACCTTGACGCCCGACGCTTCCAGCCCGGCATTGATCCGGGTGCGGGCCTCTAGCAGGGCGTTCAGTTCCAGATCGATGGTGAGGGGGAAGTGCGGGATGTCGCGGAAGCTGTCGGTCATGCGACGGGCGATGGTCTTGCCCATGCCATCGAGCGGGATCAGATCATAGGAACCCGGCGCGATACCCATCTCTTCCAAGCTCTGAACCTGACGCGGTGCAGAGGCCTGTGTCGGCGTGGCTTGAGCCGTGACCGGCCTGCGCCCCGCCTGAGCGTCAATATCGCGCTTGATGATCCGGCCGTGGGGACCGCTGCCGCTGATCGTGGCCAGATCCAGCCCTGCTGCACGGGCGAGGCGCCGGGCTAAGGGTGAGGCCGCAATACGGTCAGTGGATTGTAAAACCCCCTCCACCGCTTCGCGGTCCACCTCCCCCAGAGGGGGAGGATTTGACGCTTCTAGATCTTCCCCCCTTGGGAGAAGTCCCGGCGCAGCCGGGGAAGGGGGTGGTGCGGCCTCCCCCTCACTCTCCCCTTCACTATCCAACTGAGCGATAACCCTATTGACCTTCACGCCCTCAGTCCCCGCCGCGACCAGCAGGGCCGAAATCACCCCCTCGTCCACCGCCTCGACCTCCATGGTGGCCTTGTCGGTCTCGATCTCAGCAATGACGTCGCCAGCCTTGACGGTGTCCCCCACCGCCACATGCCACTTGGCCAACACACCCTCCTCCATGGTGGGAGACAGGGCCGGCATCAGAATGTCGATGGACATGGGCTTAGCTCACATAACAGACAGCGCGGGCCGCCTGGACGATCTTTTCGACGCTCGGCAGGGCCAAGGCTTCGAGATTGGCGGCATAGGGCAAGGGGACATCTTCCTGACAGACCCGCATAGGCGGTGCATCAAGATAATCAAAACCATGCTCGACCACGCGGGCGATAATTTCCGCCCCAACGCCCATCGGACCCCAGCCCTCTTCGGTCGTGACCAGACGGTTGGTCTTGCGTACGCTCTCAACGATGGTGGCATGGTCCAGAGGCCGCAGGGTGCGAAGATCGATCACCTCGGCCTCGATCCCCTCTTGCGTCAACAGCTCCGCCGCCTTGAGGGCCAAGCCCACCATGCGCGAATGGGCGGTGATGGTCACGTGCTGGCCGAGGCGGCGTACCTTGGCCTTGCCGATGGGCACAATATGGTCGTCGATCTGGGGCACGTCGAACTCGACCCCATACATCATCTCGTGCTCAAGGAAGACGACCGGATTGGGGTCGCGGATCGCCGCCTTCAGCAGGCCCTTGGCATCGGCGGCATCATAGGGGGCCACCACCTTTAGGCCCGGAACATTAGCATACCAGGCTGAATAGTCTTGGCTGTGCTGCGCCCCGACGCGAGAGGCCGCACCATTGGGGCCTCGGAAGACGATGGACGACTTGATCTGACCGCCGGACATATAGAGTGTCTTGGCGGCTGAATTGATGATCTGGTCGATGGCCTGCATGGCGAAGTTCCAAGTCATGAACTCGACAATCGGTTTTAGCCCCGCCATGGCCGAGCCAACGCCCAGACCGGCAAAACCATGTTCGGTGATCGGCGTATCAATGACCCGGCGTGGACCAAATTCCTGCAGAAGGTCGCGGCTGACCTTATAGGCCCCCTGATATTGCGCCACCTCTTCGCCCATCAGATAGACCCGGTCGTCGGCGCGCATCTCTTCGGCCATGGCGTCGCGCAGGGCATCGCGAACGGTCTGCTTGATGAAGGTCGTGCCTTCAGGCAGCTCTGGGTCCGTTATAGGAGCCTGCACCGCCGACGGAGCACTGACGGCACGCGGTTCGACTCTGGCGGCTTGAACCGGCTCAGGCGCGGAGGCGCTAGCGGCGTTCTCGCCGGACAGACGGGCAATCAGGCTATTGACCTTGACGCCCTCGGTGCCAGCCTCGATCAAAAGGGCCTCAATGACGCCCTCATCGACGGCCTCGACCTCCATGGTCGCCTTGTCGGTCTCGATCTCGGCGATCACGTCACCTGCCTTGACGGTGTCGCCCACCTTGACATGCCATTTGGCCAGCGTGCCCTCCTCCATGGTCGGAGACAGGGCGGGCATGAGGATGTCAACGCTCATTGGGCGGCCTCAAGATAGACGTCGGTAAAGAGTTCGGCCGGGTCAGGCTCGGGCGAGGTACGGGCAAATTCAGCCGCGTCCGCGACGATGGCCTTCACCTCACCGTCAATGGCCCTATAGGCGGCCTCATCGGCCCAACCCTTGGCATCGAGAACCTCGCGCAGATGATCGATGGGATCGCGGGTCTTCTTGACCTCGTCAACCTCTTCCTTGGTGCGGTACTTGGCCGGATCGGACATGGAGTGTCCGCGATAGCGGTAGGTCTTCATTTCGAGAATATAGGGACCATGGCCGTCGCGCGCATGGGCGGCAGCGCGGGCTCCAGCCTCACGCACCGCTTCGACATCCATGCCATCGACCTCTTCACCCGGAATATTGAACGACACGCCCCGGCGATGAAGATGGGTTTCGGACGAGGAGCGCTCGATGCTGGTTCCCATCGCATATTGATTATTTTCAACCACATAGACCACAGGCAGCTTCCACAGCGAGGCCATGTTGAAGCTCTCATAGACCTGACCCTGATTGGCCGCGCCATCGCCGAAATAGACAAAGGCGACATTGCCATTGGCCTTGTATTGGTTGGCCAGAGCCAGCCCCGTGCCCAAGGACACCTGAGCGCCCACAATCCCGTGTCCGCCAAAGAAGCCTCGCTCAATGGAGAACATATGCATGGAGCCGCCCTTGCCGCGTGAGGAGCCACCGCTGCGTCCCGTCAACTCGGCCATAACCTCGCGCGGATCCATCCCTGCCGCCAGCATGTGGCCGTGGTCACGATAGCCGGTGATGATCTGGTCGCCCTTGATCTGGATCGACTGCATGCCAACCGCGATGGCTTCTTGCCCGATATAGAGGTGACAGAAACCGCCGATCAGTCCCATGCCATAGAGCTGGCCCGCGCGCTCTTCAAAGCGGCGCATGAGCAACATGTCGCGATAGAACTTCAGAAGGTCTTTTTGGCTGTTGGCGGTCTTTGCGACCTCAACGCTTTTGCGTGCTCGCGCCATTGGTAACTCCTACAGCCCGATAGCGGGCGTCGTTCAGAACCCCTAGGTCCTGACGTAGGGTCAGGTGCGCGGTTCCATACGAACCACATAATCCCTTGGGTCCGAGAACCCTAGTAGAGATCTAGCCCTTTCCTCAAGCAGGTCCTGTGAAAGGCTCTCATTGCGTAACAGAAGGGCACGCGCCTCCATGTCCGCCCGCTGTGATTTCAGTTGCTTTAATTCTTCTGTACGGGCGGCCATCATCTGATTGCGCTTGGACCAGGTCAAAAGACCGCCGTCACCGGCAAGGGCGTGGAACGCGAAATAGAAGATCAAAAAGGCGATGGCCAAGGTTCGCCAATTGGAGCGCAGCTGAGCCAACAAATGCGAATCCCCTCTGAACTAAAAAACCCTGACCAGTCTTGCCGATCAGGGTTAATAGAACATGGCTAATAAAGGGTTTTTATGGAGCGCTTAGCGGCCCTTGAGCGCGCGGCGACCGGCATAGATCGCCTGATCGTCCAGTTCTTCTTGGATGCGCAGCAGCTGATTGTACTTAGACAACCGGTCCGAGCGCGCCAGCGAACCGGTCTTGATCTGTCCGCAATTGGTCGCAACCGCAAGATCGGCGATGGTGGAATCCTCAGTCTCGCCCGAACGGTGCGACATCACCGCCGTATAGCCCGCCCGGTGGGCCATATCGACCGCGTCCAAGGTCTCGGACAGTGTGCCGATCTGGTTGACCTTAATCAGGATCGAGTTGGCGAGGCCGCGCTCAATACCATCGGCCAGACGGATTGGATTGGTCACAAAGAGGTCGTCCCCGACCAACTGAACCTTAGCACCCAAACGCTCGGTCAGCAGCTTCCAACCTTCGAAATCATCTTCCGAACAGCCATCCTCAATCGAGACGATCGGGAACTTGGACGCGAGACCGGCGAGATAATCGACCATTCCGCCCTGATCGAGGACCTTGCCCTCCCCTTCCAGGTGATAGAGGCCGTCCTTGAAGAACTCGGTCGAGGCCACATCAAGGCCCAGCACGAAATCGTCTCCGACCCGGTAGCCTGCGCCCTCACCGGCCTTGACGATAAAGGCCAAGGCCTCTTCGGCCGATCCGAGATTTGGCGCAAAGCCGCCCTCATCACCGACATTGGTATTGTGACCGGCATCCTTCAGGGCCTTCTTCAAGCCATGAAAGATTTCCGCGCCCATCCGCAGGCCTTCAGAGAAGTTGGCCGCGCCGGTCGGTAGGATCATGAACTCTTGGATATCAATCGGATTGTCCGCATGGGCCCCGCCATTGATGATGTTCATCATCGGCACAGGTAGAACGCGGGCAGAAACGCCGCCGACATATTTGTACAGCGGCAAGGCGGCGCTATCGGCAGCGGCCTTGGCCACGGCCAAAGATACGCCCAATATCGCGTTGGCACCGAGACGGCTCTTATTGACCGTGCCGTCCAGCTCGATCAGCAGCTTGTCGATACGGCGCTGGTCTTCGGCATCCATGCCGGACAGGGCGTCAAAGATCTCGCCATTGACCGCACCGACGGCCTGAAGCACGCCCTTGCCCATATAGCGGCTCTTGTCGCCATCGCGGCGCTCCACGGCCTCGTGAGCGCCCGTAGAGGCCCCCGACGGAACGGCAGCGCGGCCAGAGGCCCCGTCTTCCAAAACCACATCGACCTCAATCGTCGGGTTGCCCCGGCTATCGAGAATTTCACGGGCGACGATATCGACGATCTCAGTCATGGCAGTCCTCTGAGCAGTCCCGCATCAGCGGGCGGATAAAATAAAGACGGCGCGCGAGGAAGGCCTCACGCGCCGCCTGAACAGCAACGGTCCAGCAGTCAGGCGCTCTCAATCGCCCAACCGAGACCCGAG
>CANFKD010000087.1 GCA_947447115.1 Caulobacteraceae bacterium | reverse complement strand
TTCGTCGCGGATAGCCTTAAAGGCTGCACCCTGCAGTTTGAAATTTTCATGCCGCGTATAGGCCGCCTTGCCCCCCGGCGTCGTTGGCATGGGGGCCATATGCTCATGGGCCTGAACGGCGCTACCCACAATGACAAACCCAGCCAACAGGCTCAGAGCGAAGAGTGATTTTTGAAAGGCCATAGGAAGGATCTCCGATTAGGGTGAATCGCTCGGGCGGCGGCCCGTTAGCGTTAGAAAACCACGTCAACTCGCCCTTGGCCAGTCTCGCTTTGGCCCGCCCCCTCACAGGATGAACAGGTCGTTATCCCGAACAGGTTCGGTGATTGACGCCGACCCCATCCCCACATAGGCCTAGGGCGGGTCGGATTGATGTCGGGTACCGCACGCCGAACCCATGGAATGGACCTATGAGAATTGTTCTGATTGGCGAAGGTATGCTCGAGCTGTCTCAGGCCGCGGATGGCTGGCGGCTTGGCCATGCGGGCGATACGGTCAATATGGCAATCCATCTGGCCCGGTCGGGACACAATGTGGCCTATTTGACGGCCTTAGGCAGTGATCCCTTCAGTGATGATCTGCGCACCAGCTGGCGCGGCGAGGGGATCGATACACGCCTTATTCTAACCGACCCGACCAAAAATCCAGGGCTCTATGCCATCCGAACCGACGAGGCCGGCGAACGCAGCTTCTTCTATTGGCGCGAGAACAGTGCAGCGCGGGGACTTTTCACAGCGCCGGGGATCGATGCGGCCCTGAAAGAGGCCGAGGGTGCCCAACTGCTGGCCTATTCGCTCATCAGCCTCGCAATCCTTCCGCCGGAGGCGAGGCAGGCCCTCTTTGCCCTCTGCAAGCGCGTCCGAGCACGCGGCGGCAAGGTCGCCTTTGATGGCAATTACCGGCCACGTCTGTGGCCCGATGCCGCTGCGGCGATTGATGCGCGCGATCAGGCCATTGCCTGCGCTGACATTGGACTGCCGACCCTTGACGATGAGACGCTCCTATCGGGCCAATCGAACGCCGATGAGGTTGCCGCTCACTGGACCCGATGTGGGGCGGACGAGGTCATTGTGAAGTTGGGCGCGCAGGGTTGCCGTTTGCCCGATGGCACCCTCTTACCTCCCCCAGAACGCCTGTCCCCCGTCGATACCAGCGGTGCGGGTGACGCCTTCAATGCCGGATATCTCGATGCAAGAATGAAAGGCACGTTGCCAAGAGCCGCAGCCCTGAGGGGGCATCGCCTTGCAGGTTGGACCGTGATGCGGCGCGGCGCCATTCCCGAAATTGATAGCGTGGCATCAGAAATTTACTCAACTTGACACTTATCCGCTTGTGTTTGAGCAATTGGTCTGTCGCCTGTGGTTAGCGCTATCCATTCAAATTTTCGGTGGCGGTATCAAACTTCACCATCGCATTAAGCGATAAACCTATGGAATGGGGATGAGTTGCGTTAATATAAATTAACCATAAATTTAGATTTTTGCCCATTAATCACAATCTAATTAAAGCGCCGGCTAACTATCGATTATCGTAGCGGAGATAAAAATGCACATTTTTGAATATTTAGCAACCACATGCCAGCCTAACTATAAATCTAGTGTGCTCGATATTATAATAGAATTTTCGCAACAACTAGATTTACATGCATTTGATGATATCGAGTTGAATTTTTTACCAACAAAAATTATAGAACAAATTGAATCATCAAACATCGATCCAATGATTAAAGTTCATTTGCTTAGTGGGTTATTGAATTTAGACTGGTGGAGCGATATTGATTTATCCGATCAAAATAAATCTGATATTTCACGATTGGCGAGAAAAGAGTTATTCAAATTGGCGTCTCAATTTACAAATCTTCCATCGAAATCGAACGATCTGAAAAAAGAAAGACACGCTGTTTTCGTTGGACAGATTGTTCACCTTTTACATTCTCCGACCAGAGGTGCGCTTGATTATATACGGGCCTTGAGCAAATATAAAACAACAAAAAAAATTGATGTGTTTTATACAGGCAATATAACGGCAGAAATAAAAATATATGCGGATGAAATTATAGGAAATAATAAACAGATAGATTACATAAATATCACAACAGACGCTGGATGGCTCGAAACGGCAATTCAAAATGGTCCTTATACATATCATTTTTTCTGCGAACCTCATCTTTCAGTCCAAATTGGTATAATGTCTCTGTTTGGACCTTCAATAATGCTGACGACAGGAAACACAGCACCGATTCAATATTCAGATGTATACTGGTTTAGCCAAGACGTAGAATATACCGAGTCACTTTGGCGCAGAACGGGTGCGCCAAATCAATTTCTAAAAAACTATATTTCGCTGCGAAGCGCGCCCATTTTTATCCCCCAACCCAGTAAAAAACGGGAACGAATTGAACTGGGCTTTAAAGAAACAGACATCATATTAACGAGTGTAGGCAATCGATTGGGAACTGAAATTACAGAAGAATTTATTGACGGACTCTGTCCCATTATAAAAAATAATAAAAACATACGCTGGTTAGCTATAGGTCCGCTTCAAGATTATTGGATTGAAACCTTTAGTTCTGTGTTAGGAGAACAATTTGTTCACGTTCCCCATGACAGTGACCTCCCAAGCCTAATGGAAAACGTCGATATTTTTGTCAATTCGTTCAGGGCGGGGGGCGGCATGTCTGCTGCTATCGCGATAGATGCTGGAGCAGTGGTTCTTGGTCGCGGAGATTTTGGCGATGCAATGTCAATAACACCTCACGCCCACAGGCAAAATAGTATCAGTGATTATTTTTCAAAACTACAAGATTTGATTGAAAATTCGGATTTGCGTCAGATTTGGAACAAAGAACAGAGAGAATATCTAAAATTTTATGCTGATCCTATTAATTTTCAAAATTATTTAGCGAATATGATAGATATTTCGCATGAGAGATATAAAAACAGACAGCCTATAGATATAAAGCAGATATATGATCAGTAATTAATGAGTTTGACGTGTTATTAATATTTCTGATTTGACGGATCATAGTGATTAATGAAATTTTTCCATCTGGCAGTTCCGCCCGTGACGCCTGAGCCACGAAACCCATGGAGCCTCTGCCTTCCCCGCCCAGAGGGCATTTGTAACTGTTCTGTCGCAAGTTCCACTTCAGAGCTTTAGTGATTCATGAATAGGTTTATGATTTAAATCTAAAGAGAGTCGGGCGGCTGGCGCCCGTACCCCTGTGCGCCGCCTTTCACTCTAGATGGGACAGGGCACCGACGAATGGGAGGGCGAATCCGATGATGGCCTTCAAACGCCCCTTAGCCGCTGCGCCTTTAGCGGCCCCATCCCTATCGCTTCCATCGCTATCACCCGTACGCGCTTCCCTCACCACCCTGCCGGTCGCCCGTCCGATGTTGCCGACGGCAAAGGCCTTAGCACCCTATCTGGAGGCGGTTGACCAGTCTGGTTGGTATTCCAATTTCGGACCGATGATCTGTGGCCTTGAACAGAGGCTGGCAAAACGTCTGGGTCCGGGGGCGCATGTGACGACGGGGTCCAATGCGACGCAGCTGATCACCCTGACGCTGCAGGCGATGGGGTTGGCGGCGGGGAGCCTGTGTATCGTACCCTCTTGGACCTTTGTCGCAACGGCCCATGCGGTGATCCAAGCCGGTCTGGTGCCGTGGTTCGTTGATGTAGATCCTCAGACCGGCGCGCTCGATCCGCAGACGGTGCTTGCATCGCTGAATCAGGCACCTGGGCCGATCAGCGCCCTGATTGTTGTGGCTCCGCACGGTCATATGCCAAAGCTCGATGGCTGGTGCCAGTTTCGCGATCAGACCGGTATTGAAGTGATTGTCGATGCCGCGGCGGCTTTTGATGGCGTGAAGGCCTGTCCGTTGCCGACGGTGATCAGCCTGCATGCGACCAAGGCGCTGGGCATTGGTGAGGGCGGCTATCTAGCGTATCAGGATGGAGCGCTGGTCTCGCGAGTGCGGCAGATGACCAGCTTTGGCTTCTTTGGCGATCGCGAGGCCAAGATGGTAGCAACCAATGCCAAGCTGAGTGAGTTTTCCGGCGCGGTGGGGATGGCGGCGTTGGATCGCTGGCCGTCGGATCGCAGCCAATGGATGGCACGGGCGCAGCTCTATCGGGCGGCGCTGGGCTCTTTGCCTGGCGTGCAGTTTCAGGATGGCTGGGGCGTGGACTGGATCTCAAGCGTCTGCGTTGTGACGCTGGCCGAGGGGGCCAGTGTGGTTATGGCCGAGCATCTGTTGCAGAATGGGATTGAGAGCCGTCAGTGGTGGGGCGCGGGCTGTCATATGAGCCGGGCCTTTAGCGACTGTCCCAAGACCGCCCTGCCGATTACCGAGCATCTGGCCAGCGCGACGCTGGGCCTGCCCTTCTGGCTGGTCATGACCGAGGCCGATATTTCCCGCGTGGCAACGGCGATCCATGAGGCCTACGGCCGCGGCGCTTAGGGGACCGGGATGGGGCATCTTTACGGCACCGCGACCTATGTCGATGGCTTAGCCAACGAAGATCGGGGCGGCGAAGACGGGATCATTGTCGTACCTGAGTGGCGGACCCACCTGCTCCGCCGGTCTGTGGATCGATATGCCGGGGTCTATGATGCGATCGGCCCCTATCCCTATTGCCCCCTTCCCGCCGATTGCGATCTTTCGGGCGGCCTAGCGCGACTGGCGACAGCAGGTTTGGTCAGCGCGGTGCTGATTCCAGATCCGCTAATGGGACCGTCGCAGGAGCAGGCCGCTCAACATTTTGAGGTCTGCCGACCCTTTAAGACCCACTATCTCGTCGACCAGATAACGCGGCCCTATGAACCGACAAAACATCACCGCTATGAAATCCGCAGAGGACAGGCTCGTTGCCGGATCGAGATTGTGCCCCTGAGGAACCACTTGCCCCAGTGGTCGGACCTCTATGCGGGACTGATTGAGCGGCGCGATATCAGCGGCATGGCCGCCTTTTCCACAGCCTATTTCGAGGTATTGGCAGCCGATCGAGATCTGGTGACCTTTGCCGCTTGGATGGGCGATAGATTGGTCGGGATGGGCCTTTGGTATCCGTGGGAGGGTGTGTGCACCAACCACCTGCTTGCGGTGAGCGCTGAGGGCTATGCCAATGGCGCAAGCTATGCCCTTTACGATGCCGCCATTGGCCATTTCTCAGGACAGGTCCTGAACCTTGGCGGCGGGGCGGGGCTTGGCGATGGGGCAGGCGGCTTAGCCGATTTCAAACGCGGTTTTGCGAATGACCAAGTCACTAGCTTCATCTATGGCGCTATCCTGAACAAAGATCGCTATCGACAGCTCAGCCCAAAAGCCAACTCGACTGAATATTTCCCGGCCTATCGCGCGCCCTTGGCGTGAAGGGCGCGGATCGCAGTCACGATCCGGTCCATGTCGCGCTCATCATATCTCTGGTCACAGGGTAGCGACAGGATATGGGCCGACAGACTGTGGGCCACTGGAAAGAGGGCAGGATCGTTGGGCAGATCCGTCCAATGTTTCGCGCAGTAGATCCTTTGCTCCGCCAAGGCCTGCGCGAGCCCATCACGGTCAGCCACGCAGATGGGAAAGGCCAGCGGCGCATAGTCGATGGGGTCGGTGGGCCACAGGGCCAAGTCTTGTAGGGCGGCGGCGAGAACCCGGCCATTGGCTTGGCGACGAGCCGAGATCGCGTTTGCGTCGGCGCGCTGCAGGAAATTTTTCGTCAGATCGCTCATTCGACCGTCATCCACGCAGAAGGCGGCCTCTTGGGTCCTGAAGGCTGGGAACCATCGGTCGGGTCTCAATCCCTCCGGGTCCAGTTGCCTTTGACTTTGCGCGATGGGGAGGGGCGCAGTTGGGGTGGGCGAGGGGTCGGGCAAGGGCGACTGACTGACCATCACCCCTCCATCCCCCACCCCTAAAAACTTGCGCGGACTATAGAGCACAATATCGCCCCAAGCGGGCAGGCCCGGGTTCAGGGCGTGGGCGCGATCTTCGATCCACAAGACGTCACGCTGGGCGCGCACAAGATCGAGAAACCCGGAGCGGGGTGCACGGCCAAAATAATCTATGGCCAGAACCGCATCACCGGGCCGAAGGGCCTGCGCCAAGATTGGCCATGAGACATCCAGTTCCAGGGTCGTTTCATACCAGCCCATCTCGACATGCCCCGCCGCCTCTACGAGCGCAGTACAACAGAAGTCCGGCAGCCAAATCCGCTGGATTCCTTTAAAGCGCAGGAGCGCGGCCAAAGCCGCGCGGGCTGAGCTATAGGAACTGACATGGCGCCAGCCCGCAGTCCAGCCTTGCCAAAGGCTGTTGTCGATCGCGTCAATTGGCAAATTCAAAGGCGTTGGAAACACACTACCAATAGCGCTCATGATCGTGCCCAACGTCTCGCCCTGCCCCCAAGTTTGCACCAGCTTATAACAATCTTAAATATTAAGGTTCCAAATCCGCAGGAAGCGCCGACATACTTTATCCGGCGGGCTCAAGGGGATGGACCGACGTTACGGTTCACGTAATGCTGAACCAAAGCCTTTGGGGTTGAGGGGGGCTGTTCCTCAAATTGGCAGGCTAAAGGAGACTGTGAAATCCATGATCCAGCCGCCTTTTGATGTCACAAGGTTTGATCAGGCCATGGCCCGTGACGGCCTCTATCATTTCCATAATCTCTTAGGCCCCCAGCAATTAGAGGCCCTGCGCGCAGACTGCGATCAGGTCTATGAGCGCCGCCGCGCTATCCAAGTCCACAATGGCGTCGACAAGGGGATGGAGGGCGCGGCCCATCATGTCTTGGGAGATGACACCAGTCTGGACCAGTTCCTCGCCAATCTTCCCTTGGCCGATTTGATAGAACGTCATTTCGGCGGCAAATATATCTTGCTCAATTTTGGGGCCACATTGCACCCGCCAGGCGGCACTGCCTATACACTCAAGCCGCATCGGGATGTTCGCGCTTGGACCAAGGACTATCCTCTATCGCTCAATATGCTGGTCATGCTTGATGATTTTACCGCTCAAAATGGCGCTACCCTAATACTGGCTGGATCCCACAAGACCGAGGCCATGCCGAGCAACGACCTATTCACAGCGCAAGCCAAACAGGTCGAGGGTAAGGCGGGTGACATTCTCCTGTTCAATAGTCTGGTCGTGCATGCCGCCGCGCCCAATCAAAGCGATAGGCCTCGAAAGGCCCTCACCCTCTGCTTTGGCCGCCCCTTCATGAAGCCGCAAATGGACTGGCCTCGTTTCCTTGGACCAGAGGCAGAGGCGCACCTAACGCCCTTGGCCAGACAGCTTTTGGGCTATGATGCCCGGGTCGCAGCGAGCCTCGACGAATATTATCAACCTCCCGAGCGCTGGACCTTCAAACCGGATCAAAGATAATGGCTGATCTTGACAACCTATCTCAGGAAACCGACCGACTCGTCGATGCGATAGACTCCTATGGCGAGGGTGCCGCCCCCTTTGACGCCGCCATGCGCACCTACATGATGCGGAGCTTTGAGCCCTATTTCCAAGAAGGGGCGTGCCTGCAGGTCGGGTGCGCGCACGGTGACCAAACTGCTCTCTTGCTCGAGCGTTTCACCGACCTCACGGTCATTGAACCGACGGCAGAGTTCCTCAACCACACACGAAGCCGATTTGCCGGTCAGGCGACATTAGTTGAAGCCTTGATCGAAGACTATGAAACCGACAAACGGTTCGAGACGATCATTTTTTCGCATGTTCTAGAGCATGTCATCGACCCAATAGAGGTTATTTCCAAGCTCGGGGACCTGCTCACCCCCACAGGTCGGTTATTTGTGGTGGTCCCGAATGCAGAGGCCCCCTCTCGGCGGATCGCCGTGAAGATGGGTATTTTGAGTCACCTAGAGGCCCTCAGCGCCGATGATGTCGCCGCTGGACATCGCAGGGTCTATCGGCAAGACACACTTCTGCGCGATGTGATGGGCGCTCAGCTCGCCCTCATCGATACGGGCGGCATCCTGTTCAAGCCGTTGGCAAATTTCCAGTTCAATGGGCTGATGGGCGGCGACCTGATCACCGACGCCTTTATGGAAGGGTGCTATCAGTTGGGCCGCGAAGCCCCATCCGCCTGTGCCAGCATCTATGTCGTCGCGAGCAAAAAGTCATGAGTATCTTGGGGTTGAAAGTCCGTCTCAGGGCGATTGAAGAGACCGACCTTCCGGTCCTTCATCAATGGGCCAATGATGCCGACCTGTGGACCATGCTCGGGGGATGGCATTTCCCCAAGAGCCTTGCATCGACCCGATCTTGGTTCGAAAAGCTTCGTTCTGACGCGGCGAACCAACGCTTCATCATCGAGACCCTTGAGGCCGGGGACGTCATTGGGACGGCCAATCTGGTCTCTTTAGATTGGAAAAACCGCAACGCGTTCCATGGCATGTCCTTGGGATCGTCCGCTTTCCGCGGTAAGGGCTATGGGCAAGACACCGTCATGGCCATGATGCGTTACGTCTTCGACGAGTTGGGCCTAGAGCGGTTAGATGGCGATATCATTTCCTATAACGAGGCCTCACTTGCCCTCTATGTCGGCAAGTGCGGCTGGACGATCGAGGGTCGTCAACGCAGATGGCACTATCGCAAGGGCCAGTTCTGGGACAAGATTTTGGTCGGCATTACACGCGACGACTATTATGCCCTCGCCAAAGACACAGGCTACTGGGCATCTTGAAACTCTGGGCCTTAGGAGACCTGCAACAACGATGGGCCCTATCCCTTATGAAAGATAACCCCATCAGCACCTGGCTAAATCGCTTCATCCCAGCCCCCGCCGCGATGGGACCGGGAGAAAGGCTCCGTGCGGCCATTGGCATATTCTGCGGCATTGGAATCACGGCGCTGGTCAGCACCTTGGCCGTCAGCGGCATGGCCAACGCGCCCCTACTGATCGCGCCCATGGGGGCCTCTGCTATTCTTCTGTTCGCGGTACCGGCAAGCCCGCTTGCCCAGCCATGGCCGGTGATCGGTGGCCATCTGGTCGCCGCTCTGGTCGGCGTTACGGTCGCTCATCTGGTAGGCACGCCGATGCTGGCCGCACCTTTGGCGGTAGCCCTATCCTTCGGCATCATGACCGTTTTTCGCTGCGTCCATCCGCCAAGCGGGGCCATTGCCCTCATCGCGGTTCTGGGCGGGCCCAAGATTACGGAGATGGGATATGGCTTCGCGCTCGTTCCTGTCCTTTTAAACTCGGTTCTGCTGACGGCGAGCGCGCTGATCTATAACAACCTCACGGGCCGGTCTTTTCCCCATGTCGCCCATCCGCCGGCTCAGCCCATCTTGCCAGCCTTAAGCCTAACGCCCCAGGATATTGATCTTGTGCTCACCCAATATGGCGAGGCGCTGGATATCAGCCGCGAGGATCTGGAGGGTCTCTACCAAAGCCTGGTGGCCCGCGCGCAAGCCAAAGCCAAAAACAAAAGCCATTAGGCCGATCTGTCCGTTGCGGGCCTATCAAGACCACGGCTATGCGGGCCCTGCTCGCGTCGCCAAAGGACGAGGGTTGAGATGAGGGCCAGAACGCTTAGAGCGCCAAACATCTGGAGCATCGGGCCATAGCCAGCCGGATTGGCCGCTCCGGCATTGTTGGCGTCATTGAGCCAGCCCGCCAGATAGTTACAGGCAAACAGGCCAAGATTTTGCAGCACATTGATCACGCCAAAGGCTGTGCCTAAGCGCTTAGGCTCGACCAACATGGCGGTCGCGGGCCAAATGACGGCGGGAATGACCGAGAAACTGATCCCCATCAAAACGGTCGAGATCCAAAGGCTAAGGTCGGTCGCACCCAAGATAAGGAAGGTTACGGGCATTAACATCGCCCCCAAGGTCAAGAGCAAGGTACGATTCCCAAACCAGTCAGCCGCCAATCCAAACATGGGCGTGGCAAAGATAGCTGCGAAAAAGACCCAGCTATTGAGGAGGCCCGCATCGGCCAAGCTCAGATTTTTGGCGTCTTGGAAATAGACGATCGCGAAGGTCGAGCGGAACGGGAAAAAGACCGAGGCAAACAGCACATTGAGCCCGAGTATGTACCAAAATGATCGATCAAACCCGACCAAGGACTTCACCGTAATGGGCTCTAAGGCCTGGCTCTTTGCTTGGGTCCGTCCCTTGTCGATCAGCATAAAGATCAAAGCGGCGATCAGGCTGACGCCCGTCAGTCCTGCCGCTAAAAATAGGGGCGGTTGCCAGCCCTGCTCATAAAGGGGCGCTGCCCAGCGCGGCGAGATATCGGCCATATAGGAGCCAACACGGGCGAAACTGAAAAAGAGCGACATGGCCAGGGCCGCGGCCCCAAACGAGAACCACTGGGCCAAGCCAGCCAAAAGCGCGATGAGTAGCGTCGCCTCACCAACGCCGAAAATCAAACGCCCCGTGACCATCACGGAATAGGGCTCCCCGACAGCCGTCAAGACTGCGCCCAAGAAGCACAAGGCGGCTGCACCAAAAGCCGCCCTTGCCGCCCCGACCCGGTCGATAATGAGGCCGCCGACCAAGGCGAGCGGGATGTTCGGTAAACTATAGACGGCGTTGAGCAGCCCGATGTCCGTCTGACTAAGACCGCGTTGCGACCGCAAAAGATCGGCCACCGGTCCTATGGCGTCATAGGCGTAATAGTTCCCAGCAATGGCGATGCTGGCCAAAACGAGGATCAGCCAAGGCGGCGTCGAGCTCTTGGTCATCTTACGCAATCCTTGCGCCCTGACGGCGCAGTTCGGCTTGGACAAGGCCTATGTCGAGGCTGTCAAAGTCTTGACCTGTCTTGATGGAGATGGCCGCCGCGACGCCCGCCCCTTGCCCCGCGACCGCGCAGCACATCATATTACGTACAGCGGCATGACTGATCTTATCACCGCCAATGGCCCGGCCGGTGACCAACAGGTGCCCGACCCCCTTAGGGACCATGGCGCGATAGGGCACATGAAAATACCGGCCCGTCGTTGGCAGGATCAACAGCCCATAGCCGTCGACAAATTCCGGAAATATGCCGATAGAATCGTCGAAACGCGCTTCACCGCGCACATCTTCCCCGGTCATATTGTAGGCCGCATCGATCTTGCGGGTATCACGGATGCCTAAGGTCATGCCGAAGTTGCGGAGCTTAGCGTCCTCACATCCGGGCATAAAATGTTTGAGTGCCTCGACCGCCTGCATGGCCTGCTTGCGCCCGCCGATCTCGCCGATGGTCAGGTCGTCCGGGTCTGTGCCATCCAGATAGAGGTGCACCATATTCAAATAGGTCAGGTCACCCTGATCCGACACCGTGCCCCAGGTCCCCGCGATGGTGGCGAGATTAGGCGGCAAGAGCCCCGCCTCTAGGGCCTTTTTGAAGGGCTTGCGCAGGAAAGGAGAGAACATATCGTCCTCTTTTCCGTCGGTCGTGATGTCCCATTCGCCATTGCCTGCCCAATCCTTATAGGTCTGGGGATCGGCCTTCACCTGCTCGATAAAGCGGGTCTTGTTCACACCGCACATGGAGAACATGACCGAGACCGACATCATTTCGGCCTTGGGTGTCTTATAGGTCAGGGCCCCTGCCCGCTCGGCAATATCGGCATCGCCCGTCGCATCGATGACCCGTTTGGCAAAGATCGCCTCTCTGCCAGCCTTGCTCTCGGTAATGATGCCGCGGATCTGGCCATTTTCGATAATGGGAGCGACAAACATCCGATGCAGCATCGGCGTGACGCCCGCCTCCTCAACCAGAACATCGGCCACATATTTAAAGGCTTCAGCGTCTAGAGAATGGCTGATCGATTGGGGTTCGGGCATGGCCGCGCCCATGGTCTTGGCGCGCTCTTCGAACTCTCTGCCTATGCCTTCGCTATCGATGGTCTGGGGGTGGCGATACCAGGCAAAGCCCTCAACGCCGACCTGAGTGATGTTACCGCCAAAACAGCCATAGCGCTCCAAAAGCGTCGTCTGAACCCCTGCGCGGGCGCAGGCCAAGGCCGCAGCAAGTCCCCCCGGCCCAGACCCGACCACCAAGACGTCCGTCTCATGGATGATGTCGATCGAACGAGAAGGCTCAAGAAAGGTTCGAAGGGGCATCAAGGGGTCCTAAGCCATCAGACGGCTGGCATGCAGACTGCTTAGGACTTTCGATTCTGCAAAGCCCCAATCAGATCATCAACGCTATCGATAACCATATCTGCGCCCGCCGCCATCAGGCTGGCACGGACTTTCGCCAGGCGGTCGTTGCGATCGGTGGGGTCGAGGGCCTGATAGGCCTCCAGCGACAGACCAATTCCATTGCCCGATGCTGCCAGACCGATGGTGAAACAGCCTGCCGCTCGCCCCTCAGCTATACCGGCCTCGGCGTCGTCGACCTTGATGACGCGTGATAGGGGCCACACCCCCAATTCCGCACAGGTCTTATAGACCATGAGGGGAGAGGGCCTACCTTGCGGGGTTTCTCCGGCGCAGACCAGATGGTCGGGGGCGTAACCTTGCTCTGCAGCTTTGATCAGAACCGGCTGCATCATGTCGCGCGTATAGCCCGTGGATGATGCGACCTTCAGCCCTGCGGCCCGCAGATCGGCGGCGACCTTGGCCGCACCCGGGATCAATTGAGCGGCGCGGCCTGCGGCCTGCGTCATCAAGGGACCAAGATCGGCCATCAGCGCGTCAACATCGGCCTCGACTGGCAAGGCGCCTGTGGCAGCACGCCAGTCCTGCGCCACATCGGGCCGCGCCAGCAGGGCCCGTACATGATCCGCCTTCGCCTTGCCCATATCCACGCGCGCTGCGGTCTCATCGAGCACCACGCCTCGGCGGGCAAAGGCCGTGACCAAGGCCTCAATCGGGGCCCGGCAACCAAAGTCGACCATGGTCCCGGCCCAGTCAAAGATCACCAGATCAAAGTCGTTCAAACCTTGCGGGCTCATGGGGCCTTATCCTT
>CANFKD010000086.1 GCA_947447115.1 Caulobacteraceae bacterium | reverse complement strand
CATGAAGGTTCACGCCAGCAACTATGTGATCCAAGGGTTTACGGCGGCGGTGTCTGAAGCCGATATGGCTGATGTGGCCCATGAGCACGGCCTGCCTCTGATCGTTGATCTGGGCGCGGGAAGCCTGATCGATCTTAGCGCCTATGGGCTGCCCAAAGAGCCTATTGTTGCCGATATCATCAAGGCGGGTGCTGATCTGGTGACCTTCAGCGGAGATAAGCTGCTGGGTGGACCACAGGCGGGCCTGATTGTCGGCAAAAAGGCTCTGATTGACCGGATCAATCGTCACCCGCTAAAGCGCGCCCTTAGGGTCTCGAAGCTGACCCTAGCCGCCCTTGAAGCGACCTTGATGGCCTATCGCCATCCAGAACGCCTCACGACGGATCTTCCGACCTTACGGCTCTTGACCCGGCCCATAGCCGATATTGAGGCCATAGCGCAGCGGGTCCAGCCCCATCTGAGCGCCGCGCTTGGCCCAGACTGGCAGGTCACGACCCAGCCGGTTTTCAGTCAGGTCGGCAGTGGATCACTTCCCATCGATGTGATCCCCAGCATGGCGTTGGTCTGCACCTTCGCTCAGAAGAAATCGGGAAGCGCCTTGAAGGTCTTGACGGCAAGGCTGCGGCAACTTCCCATCCCGATCATCGGTCGTGTGACGGACAATAGCCTTGTTCTGGATCTGCGCTGCCTTGAAGAGGAAGGCGATTTTGTGGATCAGCTTCAAAGAATGGACCTCAAAACCTCTCGCTGACCCTTCGTCGAAGGCCTTTTAAGCCCTTCGGGCCTTGAGCCAGGCGGCGCCGGATTTTGAGACCTGCATCAGGGCCGCGAAAGGCGATATCTGGATATTGGCCTTGCCGGTTCGGGCGAGTGCATCAAGTTGGGCGTAGTACCAATAGGTTATGGCAAAGCCCTCGATCGATTTCACGAGCTTTAATCCACCGAGAAACTGCAGCATCGGGGGCAAGAGCCGAAGTTTGGTTTCCCAACGGTCGAGCGCGTCCGCTCCGGCCAGCAATTTTGCTGGACCTGCCGTGTCGACGCAAAGGGGACGGCCAAGGCCGATGATGTCGGCACCGCCCTGTTCTAGCGCGGCATTCATGGCTGCGCGCGTGCGAAAGCCTCCCGTGACCATCAATGGCATGGTGAGAGATTGGCGCATGGTCTTGGCAAAATCGACAAAATAGGCCTCGCGCTTGGCCGTCGAGGCCTTTTGAACCGGCATGTCGACCGGTTCCATTCCGGCCAGATCCATCATGGCGGGCTGCTCATAGGAGCCGCCGGAAATCTCCAAGAGATCGACCCCTGCGGTCTGTAACCAACCGGCCACAATGACGCTGTCCTCAAAGGCAAATCCTCCCTTCTGGAAGTCCGCCGAATTGAGTTTGACCCCGATGGGAAAGTCATGGCCAACACCTTGGCGGACCCGAGCGATCACCTGCATCAGCATCCGTGCTCGGTTTTCAAGCGAGCCACCCCACTGATCGGTTCTTAGGTTGGCCCGAGGGCTCAGGAACTGAGACAGGAGATAGCCGTGAGCCGCATGTATCTGCACGCCGGTAAAACCGGTCTCGCGGGCCACTTCTGCGGCCACACCAAAGCGTTCAATCAGGTCTAAAATTTCAGCTTCAGTCAGGGCCTCGGGCACCCCAAACTGCTTGCCGGGCAGGCCCAGCGCGACCGCTGAAGGGGCCTTAGGATGAGGATTAACGGTCACTTGGGTCTGACGACCCGCATGACTGATCTGCATCCATATGTGACCCCCGCCGCGTGCGCCGGCCTTGGCCATGGACGCTAGACTGGCCAGCGCTGCCGGGTCTGGACGCCGATCAATAATGACATTTCCAGGCCGTTCGAGATGGTCGCCATCGATCTGAACGTTACCTGTGATGAGCAAACCGCAGCCGCCATCGGCCCAGAGGCCATAAAGACGATCAAGTTCCGGCGTCGCTCGTCCCTGAGGGTCCGCCAGCCCTTCGGTCATGGCGCCCTTTGCCAGTCGATTGGGCAAAACCGCGCCGCAAGGCAAGGTTAGGGGCTGGCTAATGGACGTCATGGTGTGTTCCACAGTCTTAATCCTCAAGAATTTGGCTATTGGACCGCGTATCTGGCAGCCCCAGATAGACAAGCAGCGATCCTAAGATCACCACAGTGACATAGGTGAAAAACCAGGTCTCATGGCCAGCCTGCTTGAAGGCCAATGCGACAAACTCCGCCGTTCCCCCAAAGACCGCATTGGCCAAAGAGTAGGGCAGGGACACGCCAAGCGCCCGTACCTCGGTTGGAAAGAGCTCAGCCTTTACGATGGCATTGACGGCGGAATAGAGGCTCACCACCAGAAGGGCGAAGGTGACTAAGATCAAGGCAGTGGCAACATCCTTGGTGTGGGAAAGGGCGTAGAGGACTGGCCAGGTCATGGCCGCACCCATGACACCAAAGGTGATCAGAAGTGGCCGCCGTCCAACGCGGTCTGATAGGCCTCCGACAAGCGGCTGAGCCAGCATAAAGATGAACATCGCACCGGCCGTAATCAGGCTTGCCTGATCTTTCGAAAAGCCTGACGTATTGGCGAGGAACTTTTGGATATAGGTCCCGAAGGTATAGTAGCCGAGCGTGCCACCGGCCGTCAGTCCCATGACCATCAGGCTTTGACGTGGATGGCTGCGCACAAGGTCCCAGGTCGTGACCCGAACCCTATTCCTGGCCATAAAGGATGGCGTTTCCTTCATGTCCTGACGCAGCCAAAAGACGCCAAGAGCGAGCGCGCCACCGAGAAAAAATGGGATTCTCCAGCCCCAAGTCTGCATGGCTTCTGGCGGCATTAAATGACCAAGGACGAGGAACAGGGCTAACGACAGAAGCTGGCCGCTCATCAAGGTGGCGTAGAAGACCCCTGACCAAAACCCGCGATCGCGCCGACCGGCCATTTCAGACATATAGGTGGCGCTGGTGCCATATTCGCCGCCCATGCTGATCCCCTGCAAGATGCGGGCAAGGACCAGAATGATGGGGGCGGCAATGCCAATGGTTGCATATCCAGGGCACACGGCAATCGCCATTGAGCCAATGCACATGAGCCATACCGATGCGATCAAGGCGCCACGCCGTCCAACCCGGTCGCCATAGAGCCCCATCAGCCAAGCCCCTAAGGGCCTAAAGAAGAAACCGACGGCATAGACGGCTGCGGAACTGAGCAATTGGGCTGTCTGATCACCTGCAGGAAAAAACACCTTGGCGAAATAGAGCGCGAAGGCTGCGTAGCTGAACCAGTCAAAACATTCGACCATATTGCCGGCCGACGCTCGGATGATTGAGCCGAGGCGCTGCCCCGGCTGGATCTCATCGGTCTTGGATAGGTCTTGGGTCATGTCCGACCCAAAATAGCAGCTTTTTGCGGCTAGTCGTCATCATCCTGCGGGCCTTGAACAAGGGCGCGATAGCGATGGACGGGGGAGGGCATGGGCACATCTGCGCCCTTCACACTGCGCCAGATGATCTCATTCATGCGGCCCATAGGCGCACGATCGACTTCGGCCAAGTTCATTTTTGCGCTTTCTTCTGCGCCCCAAGCGGTCACTAAGTTCTTGGCATTGACGTCGACCAAGGGTGCGATCGCGGAGTAGGGCGTCAGGTCTGGCTTTTCGCCAAAGGCTGCATAGAGCGGTGTTGCGGCCGCATCAAACTGGCTCATGGGGGGCAGGCCAAGAAGCAGCTCAATCGAGCGAACCATGGAGCTGGTCGAATAGAGGGTGGAGTCCACCTTTCCCAAACGACTGTAGGGGCTGATGGCCAAGGCGACTGTGCGGCGCGCATCGACGTGATCGGCCCCGTCTTGCGCGTCATCCTCGACAACGAAGATTGCCGTCTGCGCCCAATATTTTGAGTGGCTAACCCGGTCGATCAGTTGGGCGAGCGCCCAGTCATTATTGGCGACCATGGCTGTGGGCGTGAAGGCTCCTGGTGTTGCGCCTCTTGTATGGTCCTCTCCCATCGACATGACCGTGAAATTGGGTAGACGCTTGGCCTGGTCGGCACTGTCAAAGGCCGCTTCGAACCCATCAAATTCACGAAGGAACACTTTCACATTGTCCGTGTCGCGGGCACCGAAGCCGAGATAGTCAATGGCAACGTGTCCGATCAGGCCATCGACGCCCGCCGCAGCCTGCATCGGCGCGCCATCGCTGACCCTCGCGGCATATTCGCCGTAGCTGCGATAGGTCAGGCCCTTGGTGCGCGCTAAATCCCAAATATGCCCCCCAGAAGGGACATAGGCCGGCGCATTGGCAACCTTGGAGTGACTGCCATAGTTGGCGGGCCACATCTTTTCATTGAAGTCAGTGGCATAGGCTGAATTTGACCACGAATGGCCATCGACGCTAACCTCGCCATCGGCGTAGAAATTGTCAAATGTGCCAAATTGTTTGGCCAACGCATGGGCGTTAGGGGTGACCTTTTCGCCAAAGAGGGTCAGACGTGGATCACCATTGGTCCCTGGCAGGTCGCCAAGGACCTGATCATAGGTGCGGTTCTCTCGGATGATGTAGATGACGTGCTTGATGGGTGATCCGGCCCCCACGCGGCTTGGGATCACCGAAAGTGTTTTTGATGGCCGAGCCTTAGACAAGAGGCTGTCATTATAGGGCGAGTTGGCGAGGGTCTGTTTTGTCAGAGCCGGTAGGCGCCTATCCAAATCATTGAGCGATATCCGCTCAATGGTGCTGGTCTGAAGGGTTTTGATCGACTCTCCCGGTCCGTCTTTCAAGGTGGTCCCCGGACCATGGATATCAGCATAGGCCGCTTGGCCCTTGGCCGCGCCGATATAGAGGCCGTCGCCCTTTTCGGCCAAGGTCAGAGCTGCTGGATACCAACCTGTCGGGATAAAGCCGAGCACATCGCTATGGCCTGGCTTAGCAATATCGACCACAGCCACGTCATTATTGTCGGCATTGGCGACATAGAGGCGGTGCCGCACTGGGTCGATGGTCAGGGCATCGGGTGTTGAGCCCTCAGGCGAAAAGGGATGCAGGGTCGTGGACAGGCGCTCAGATACGGTCAAGTGCTTGGTGTCGATAACGTGCACGCTGTTGTCGGCTGAGCAGGCAACGAAGAGACGCCCGTCTGAAGACAGGGCCATGTCGTTGGGATTGGCCCCAACCTGCAAGGTGTTGATCACTTGATTGGTCGCAGTGTCGATGACGCTGACCGAATGGCTGGACCAGTTGGACACGAACAGGCGGGCCCCGTCAGCGGAGAAGACCAGCTCATAGGGACTGATTTCAACGGGAATGCGGGTCAACAGGGCATGGCTGACCGCATCAAACACGGCGATATAGGTTGGCTTGTCATCGACGCCGCGATTGGCTGCATAGACCAGCGGCTTTTTGGGATGATGCGCGACGCCGGACCACATGACCTTGTCTAAGGGCAAGGTCTCATCAAGCGTGCCGGTCGGCTGGGCTGATAGGCGCCCATCCCTATAGTCAAAGAGATAGATGGGCGCGGCGGAGGGCACGGGCGATCCGGCCGCATTGCCGCCAGAGACGTAAAGCGTCTTTCCATCGGGTGACCATCCCAGGCCCAGCCAAGTGGACTTTAAGGCAATGCGTTGAACCACAGCCTTTGTCACAGGGTCTAGGACCGTCAGGCCATGGGCTTGGTAGCCGGAATTGACGGCGATGACCGCCTTGCCATCTGGTGCGGTGACCATCTTCAAGATCAAATCGCCAGCGCTCGTTAGAGACTTGCTGGCCGGAGTGATCCGCCAGCCATTGGGCAGGTCAAAGCCGCCTTGGATGGCCTTCGGGTTTTGGGTGGTGGCAAGGCCGATGGTCCGGAGTGCCGCGTCCTTTGGCTGTGCTTGCAGGGGCGTGGTCGCCAACAACAACAGTCCGAGGCTGACGGGCGCGATCATTCGGGCCTTCAGGTACGTTCTTGTCATCGTCAATCCCCTACAATTTCAATAGACGATGCCGCCATCGCCCTACAACCGCTAACCTTAACATTGGAATATGACAGGTTATCCGATCAAGTCGGCTCTTTTACCGACAAGGTCTGTCCTCTTAGGCTTTCGATGCACTAACGATCCAGACAGCTGCAGGCATGAGAACGCCCTTGGGTGTTTGATATGCGGACACGGCGTCCCTTACGGCCTCTTCGACAACCGGCCTTAGTTCGGGCTGTTCCCTTAGGATCGATGCGAGGGGGCCAACCTTGAAGGTCAAGGCGACAGTCTGATCAAGCGGTGACCCGCCTATCGCCATGTCAAAGGGCTGAATGCTGATCCCAGTAAAACCCGCTTGCTCTAGGATGGATCTAACCCGCTCGGCATCGGCAAAGGCAAAAGGACCGGGCGCCGTAGGATCTGATGGCGTTTGAGCTGGCAAAAACGGCCGGGCTGCCTCCATGGGCAATCTCATCCACAAATTGTCTTGGAAGGGACGCCAGCAGACAAAGGTTAGGCGGCCATGGGGTTTGAGAGCCCCGCGCAAGTTCTTAAAGGCCGCGACAGGGTCACTGAAAAACATCACACCAAAGCGAGAAAAAATGGCGTCATAGATAGCCTCGCCAAGCTCAGCAGTTTGTGCGTCACATTCTACAAAGGTTGGATGGACCGCGCCTTCCAACACAGGTCGCGCTCTGGCGACGTCCAGCATGGGCGCAGAAATGTCCACACCGGTGACGCGACCTGAGGGCCCGACATGATCGCCGAGGGTTAAGCTTGTCTGTCCACACCCACAGCCAACATCCAAGATTTGATCGCTAACCGAAGGGTTTAGAACCTTGATACCCTCAAGGCCCAAGGGCTCGATCTGACGATCAAGCTGGTCTTGATGTTGCACCCAGGTTTGACCGGCCGTCTTGTTCCAGTAATCAATCTGAGCCGCATTTGCGGTTTGGCCTTCGAGGTCTGACACTTTTTGGCTCCTGAAACGCTTGGAAGAACCATTGCGTGGCGCTTGGTCAAACACAAGATCGATTGACCGTGCCGATCGTTCGACAGGACCCACCCTTAAGGTCTATGAACCCTATCGAGCGGCGCAAGGCACAATAGGAAGATGGCCAAATTCAATGGATGAAACTCAACCCGCGGCCCGGCTAGACAGTCTTCAGACCCGAGGCGTTGCGGTTGTCTTCGGGGCGAGCGGCGGTATTGGGCGCGCTCTTGTAGAGGCCCTGTTGGCCAGTCACAGGTTCGACCATGTGGTCTCCTTCAGTCGCACCACAGCTGTGGCGATCGACCTCTTAGATGAGGCCAGCCTTGAGCGGGCTGCAGCCTTCGCGGCCAACAAGGGCGAGATCCGGCTTGTTATCGATGCGACCGGCTTCCTGCACGACGAAAATCAGGGCCCGGAAAAGAGCCTGCAACAGATCGACGCCGCCAAGATGGCACGAGCTTTTGCGCTCAATGCTATCGGTCCGGCCCTCACCATGAAACATATGCTGCCGCTACTGCCGCGAACGGGCAAGGCGGTCTTTGCAACCCTGTCGGCGCGCGTGGCCAGCATTGGCGATAATCGTTTGGGCGGGTGGTATTCCTACCGCGCCTCGAAGGCGGCGCTCAATCAGCTTGTCAGGACGGCTGCTGTGGAATTGAAGCGGCGTTCGCCAAACGCCATCTGTATCGCGCTACATCCCGGCACGGTCGAGACTGGGTTATCCACACCGTTCCAGAAAGGGGGACTGGAGGTCCAGTCGCCTGAAACCGCTGCCCTGAGGATGCTTGAGGTAATTGACGGGCTTGGCCCAGATCAGTCAGGAGCCTTTCTAGATCATTTGGGCCTTACCATTCCTTGGTAAGCGAAAACCGATAGGCTCGAGAAATATCGCCTGGTCATTGAAGTTATGATCTTAATTTCCATCAGGACCCTGCGCTTCATCGTCCATCTGCATTCTGCGTGACAAGACGTCCTTCATCATCAATCAATTCTAATAGCGTTGGGGGGCGATCGCTCCATTGCCAGAGAACGAGATTAAGGTCTGCCGCGGTCGCCCCAGCGGCAAAACTGGGCACCATTAGGCCATGATAGCCTGCTTTTACGAGACGCCGCGCCAAGATTTGGGTTGGCGCCTCGCCTTCGGCCTTGGCCCGATCTCGCCATGAGTTGCTGGGTAAGTCGGCGAGACTGAAGCCTTGATCAGCCAACGCAAACCCATCGCGGCCATCAAACACGCTCTCTATTGCAGCCTGATATGAAACCAACGTGGTGGGTTGAAGCCGGCCGACCTGATTGGCCTCCTTCAGCGCCGTCATGATAGAAAGGGAGGTATAGAGCGCTGGCATGCCTTTGGGATTGAACCGGCCGCCATAGAGGGCCGCGCCTTGGCCCGATAGAGGCGTTCGCGAATAGACCGGATTAAGCGCGCGATAGAGCCGACCATGATATTGCATGGTTAGGCATGCACACCGGCATCGACCGCATCAATATAGTCCAGCACATCGTCAGCGCGGCCACCGCGCACCAGTTGCATGGCGGTTTGACCAGAAAAGCCCGAAAGAGGCTCAGAGCGATACCAAGCATAGGCCATGAGGGCCGATCCAAACCGCGGCTCCACCTTGTTGAGGATCTCTACCATTTCGCGCAATCGTCGCTGGGTCTTGCTCGAGCCAATGCGCGCCTTGCGTTGGACGGCATCTAGACCCAGCCCTGCCGTGCGCGCCACCTCATCACAGGTGGTCTGTAAAACCGAAGCAATCTGTACCGGAGCAAACAGGCCGTCCGTGGCATATTGGGAGAGGGACATTCAGAAGGCCTTCTAAAACACAGAGATTTAGACGGTATATAGCGTCACAATGATTGATAGACAAGAGGCGGTTAGCGGGGGGTGAGCCAGAGTGTTCGTGCCCCCATCCCGTGGTGACGACTAAAGGTCCAGTGCCATCTGCCTTGGGCGTTTAAGGTTGATGCCCGTGTCTAAAAAAGCTGTCGCCTCGCGCGTGATCTGGGCTCTGCGATCATCGCTCATCTTGGCCAAGGTCCGGTAGGGCATACACATGCGTGGGTTGGTCGCTAGCCTTGGCTGGTTCTCGATCAAAAAATGCCAATAGAGCAGGTTGAAGGGGCAGGCTGAGGGACCGCTCTTTTCCTTCACATCATAGCCACAGCCGCTGCAGTAATCGGACATGCGATTGATATAGGCCCCGGACGCCGCATAGGGCTTGGAAGCCAGCATTCCGCCATCGGCAAACAGAACCATGCCGTGGGTATTGGGCAGTTCAACCCATTCGAAAGCGTCGATAAAGACCGCCAAATACCATTCTTCGACGGCGCGCGGTTCAAGGCCCGCCAGTAGCGCGAAATTTCCAGTGACCATCAGTCTTTGAATATGATGGGCATAGGCATGTTGGCGGGTGTCGTTGATGACCTGAGCCACACAGTTCATCTGCGTGTCGCCGGTCCAGAAGAAGTCGGGCAGGGGGCGATGGGCCTCTAACGCATTGGTCGCCCCATAGGCGGGCATGTGTTGCCAATAGAGCCCGCGCACATATTCTCGCCACCCCAAGATCTGGCGGATGAAACCTTCCACGGCATTGAGCGGCGCATGGCCTGCATAAAAGGACTGCTCGGCTCGGGCGCAGACTTCGCGCGGCGTTAAGAGCCCGCAATTGAGATAGGGCGAAATGATCGCGTGATAGATGAAGGGCTCGCCGGTCTTCATGGCATCTTGATAGTCGCCATAGTTCACCAGACAGAGCGACATGAAATGATCGAGCGCCTCTAGGGCCCCTTTACGGGTCACGGCCCAGCCAAACGGCTCCAAGTCGCCAAAATGATCGGCGTGATGGCGCGAAACCAGAGCCATCACCTCGCGGGTTATCTCGTCCGGCTCAAAGCGCAATCGCGAGGGGAGGGACTGCTGCGCGGGCAGCGTCTTGCGGTTTTCCTTGTCGTAATTCCATTCGCCGCCTTCGGGCTGATCGCCCTGCATCAGCAGCCCCGTCTCACGGCGCATCTCGCGGTAGAAGAACTCCATCCGATAGGATTTTCGCCCTTCGGCCCACTTTGCAAATCGCTGGCGAGAACAGAAGAATCGATCATCATCGCGAACCTCAAGGGGCACGCTAATCTGGGTGCCCCAGCCCCGCATCATCTCTGCGACCCGCCATTCTCCAGGCTCGGTCGCGATGACGCGATCAGCCTGATGCAAGGCAACCGCGCGGGCCAGTTCTCCGCTAAAGGATCCGCTATTGGCTGGATCATCGAGGGCAACATAGTGAACCTGGAAGCCCTCTTGCCGAAGGGTCTTTGCAAAGTGGCGCATGGCCGACAGGATCAGGACAATCTTTTGCTTATGATGGGGGACATAGCGCGTCTCTTGCTCAACCTCAGCCATGAAGATGATGTCACGGGCCCGGTCGATCCCATCAAGGGCGCTTAAGCCTCTGGTCAACTGGTCGCCGAGCACCAGACATAGGCTTTTCATAACGGATCCATAGCTCTGGCAGACGTGTCTTTACCGACCTATCTGTTACGATAGGGCGAGCTGTTTGGTTCATAAGGGCTGGAGAAACATCGTGGCGAAGATGCGCAAGAAAGGTGACCTACCCACCAAAATCTGCGCGACCTGCGCCCGGCCTTTTGCATGGCGCAAGAAATGGGAAAAGGTCTGGGACGAGGTCCGATATTGCTCAGACCGTTGCCGCAGCGGAGGCTGAAATGGGCCCTGACGCGCCCTAATTGAAGGGGTTTCCTACTGGCCGGTCAGGTGCGCTGCGCGAAGTTCAGTGCGGGCTGCTTCAAGCTTGGCTTGGAATTCTGGGTTTTTGATCAGTGTCGCCACGAGCACAGCAGCGAGGGCCTGACTGGCGGCGGTGTCGCTTGGATAGTGTGAGCCGCAAACCTGGCGGCTATAGGCGTAGTCCGCACCTCGGCTCATAAAGGCCTCGGCCTTTTCAGGGATGAGCAGGGCGTAGGTCATGGCAATGGCATAGCCACGCGTTGAATGGCCGCTCGGATAAGAGGTCAGCGGGGCATCGTTCGGGTCACAGGTGGGGATCGTCGCATCCACAGCCCATGGGCGTTTGCGGGCAAACAGGGTCTTTGCGGCCGCTCCTGCTAGGGACGCGTCTATATTGACGACCTCTAGAAGCTCTGCGGTGATCGGCAGCTTTGAAACATCAAAACCCGCAGCGACCGTAGCATTAAAGGCCGAGGCATCTTCGTGGTCATCGTCCCATTGCGCCTGAGCCAACCGCTCCGGTGTTCGCGCGGCGATGATACGGTGCAATTCAGCCAGATCCGCCAAGGCCATGGCCGAGCCGTCCACAGGGGGCGCGGGCAAGAGGCGCTTGGGGTCGATGTCCGCGGCCGTTAGATATTTCAGAACCTTCTTAGGTTTGGCTGGTGCTACAGAGGCCGGAGCGGGGCTCGCCGTTTGAGCCCATGCGACCGACACCGAGGCTGGAGCCATAAGGCTCAAGGCGGTTACAAGGGTCGTTCTAACCAATAGGCGGCGGATCATGGAACGCTCCAGATAGACATGCGCGACCTTAGGCTCAAAGACCTGAACCGGCCAGTAAGGGTAGGACCTGCTCGGCGGGGTGCCGCCGAGCAGGTTGAAGTCCTATTTAGAACACGGCTTTCAGAGTGATCTGATAGCTGCGGCCCGTCTGATAGGTAAAGATGTTCGCCGCGCCGCCTTGAGCCAGGGTTTGGGCAGGCAGGTTGGTGCCCGCGACAAGGGCAGAGCCCTTGAACGAGGTCATATCTTGATGGTCTTGCAGGTTGAGTAACTGAGCTTCGATGCTGTAACGACCAAGGCTATAGGTCGCGCTCAGATCGGCCTGATCAAAGGCGTGAACCTTCCCGCTAGGACCGGTCGCGCCCGAAGCACCAATGGCAAACTGTGGGCCAATGATCTTTTCGTTCAAGGTTGCGACCAAGCTGTCGTCCGAGGTGAAGAGGCCATTTTTTTGATAACGCACGCCAGCCGCGCCGGTCCAGAACGGTGTCTTGGGCAGCTGGTGACCGTTATAGCCGGCATTATAGGGATCATTCTTACCTTCAGCGCTGTTGACAGAGAGGTTGCCAAAGGTGCTTAGGCCCTTGGCCCAGACATAGGTGATCTGCCCTTCAGCGCCCTTGTAGGTCGCGCCGCCGAGGTTGGTCTGGTAGGTTTCATTGGTCGCAACATCGGTCACCGACTGAATCTTGTTCTTAAAGTCGATGTAGTAGATGTCAGCGTCGATGGTCACATTGCCAGCGTTATAGACCGTGCCAAGCTGATAGTTGGTCGAGGTCTGCGGCTCGACCTTGTTCTTGCCCGGGGCGTTCACATAAAACACGCCGATGCTGGGAACCAAGAAGCCTTGAGCATACTGGCCATAGACCGCCCAGTTAGGCGCAATGCGATAGTTTGCAGTGAGGAACGGCAGGGTCGCGGTATAGGTCGAGGAGGTGTAGGCAGGTTGAATGGAGCCCTTCACCGCCAAGGCTTGCGCGTGGACGTAGAGCTCGAAATTCACATGCTTGATACCGGGCGTGACGGTCAGCTTGTCATTGGGCTTCCACTCATATTGAGCGAAGGTCTGATACTGATGCCAGCCTGAATATTCGTTATAGGCGATGTTCAGAGGAACCTGACAGGCACCATTATAGGTCTTACCTGGCGCAACCGTGGTTGGAAGGCCTGCGCAACCAAAATCGCCGGTGATTAGAGCCGCCTTTTCGCGGTAATCCGGGCGGAAGGTGACCCAGTCAAAATCAAAGCGCGAACGGCTGGTCTGAGCCATCTCGTACATAACGCCGAAGGTCGCCTTGCCGGTCGCAAAATCCTTGTCGAACTTTAGGATGTCGCCGCGCACGCGATATTCGTTACGCTTGGAATAGCCGGGAATACCGTTGACCTTGAGGCTCGACGAATAGCCTGCGCCGCCGATGGGATAGACGGCTGAAGGGTTCAATATGACCTTGTTGGCAGCAGCCAGAGCCGTCGCGCCGATCGTCGCATCAGCCGCGCCGTTAGCGGCAGACAGGGTCTTGTTGCTGTACCAGTAGCTATAGGCGGTGTTTTCAGCCTTTAAGCCGCCACCAAAATCAACATTGGCGCGGATATAGCCAAAATCGGTCTGCTTCTTGGTGAAGTTATAGTCCTTGAAGGTCTGGAGCGTGGGGTCATTGCTCAGAGAGAAGCGCTTACCATAGGCCAGGGTCTGGGCGAGGGTCGCAGGGGTGACGCTGTCGCTCTGGTTATAGGTATTGTAGTTGTGGGTGTAGAGCGCGGTGATCGAAACCTTGTCATTGACGGGCAAGGTTGCCTT
>CANFKD010000085.1 GCA_947447115.1 Caulobacteraceae bacterium | reverse complement strand
GGTTACTGGCGGAGAGGGTGGGATTCGAACCCACGATACCCTCGCGGGTATGCCGCATTTCGAGTGCGGTGCATTCGACCACTCTGCCACCTCTCCGGAGGGTCATGTGATGTGCCGTGGCACGATCAGAGTGAGGGGCGGATACCTATCTGTGGGCGGGGCTTTGTGCAAGAGGCTTTTGCGGGTCGATTGTTGTGGGGACGGGCAGCGCGTGGTTGCGGTGTGGGGGTTAGGGTCTATATTTAGGCCTTAGCGACAGTGGGTTTTCCTCGGGTCGAGCGGGATATTGATCGGCCCATGATGATCAGTTCAGGACTAACCGTTTTGATCCAGAACGCCACCTTGGCCGTGCAGGGCGCGAGCCTGTCCAAGATCCAGTCGCTCGCGGCCGATGCCGACATTTTGCACCGTTTGGCGGGCGCGGCCGGGGATTTTGTTGTTCGATTTGCCGTGGCCGGTCTTGTTCTAATCTTGACCCTCTGGGCCTCGGGCTGGGTCGCGCGGTTTGTGCGCCGCCTGTTTGACCAGTTTGAGCGCCATCGCAATGGCGATCAGACCCTGCGCAGCTTTACCGCCTCCTTGGCGCGCTATGCGGTGTTGGTGGTCGGCGGCGTGGCCGTGCTGCAGCAACTGGGCGTGCAGACCACCTCGGTCTTGGCGGTTTTGGGCGCCGCCTCCTTGGCCGTGGGCTTGGCCTTGCAAGGGGCCCTGTCCAATGTCGCCGCTGGGGTGATGTTGCTGCTCTTTCGGCCCTATCGGGTTGGGGATTTTGTCGAGATCGGTGGTCGGCAGGGCACGGTTAAGGCGCTAGACCTGTTCGTCACCGAACTGGCCACGGTCGATAATGTCAAGGTGATCGCCCCCAACGGAAAGGTGTTTGGCGAACTGATCGTCAACTTCACCCATCATGCTGAGCGGCGCGTGGACCTGATCTTCCGGATCGATTTTCATGATGATCTGGCCAAGGCGCTGGAGACCTTGCAGCGGGTCGGCAGCGCTCACCGGTTGGTCTTGTCAGAGCCTGCCGTCTTGGCCGAGGCCATGACCCTATCGGAGAGCTGGGCCGAGGTGGCGCTTCGGGCCTGGGTCAAGGGTGAGGACTATGGCGTGGCCCGGTCGGAGCTTTTGGTTGCTGCCAAGCATGCGCTTGCCGATGAGGGCTTTTTGGTGCCCTATCCCCATCAGGTGGCCATTCAGCGCGCAGAGCCCTGACCAGAGCCCAGACCAGAGCGATGAAACCTTAGCCTATCCGGCGATGGCCAGAGCGTCGCGCTCGCCGGTGCGGATGCGCAGGGCCGATTCCAGATCCATGACAAAGACCTTGCCGTCGCCGATCTTGCCGGTATTGGCCGTGCGGGCGATGGCCTCAACCACAGCCTCGAGTACGTCGGTTGGGACCGCGATCTCGAGCTTGACCTTGGGCAGGAGCTTTACCTCGTACTCAGCGCCGCGATAGACCTCGGTCTTGCCCTTTTGACGGCCATAGCCGCGCACTTCGGTGACGGTCAGGCCAGAGGCCCCGGCATCGGTCACCGCTTCGAGCACGGCGTCCAGTCGGCTTGGCTTGATGATGGCTGTAATCAACTTCATGTCGCATCCCCTCGACCGCATAGATCAGTAAGCTAACCTAAGGCCAAAAGGCGTAAAGGTCCAAGTCCTTCCCGGTTAAAGCGCCTTTGTGACGCGGTCCCTGCCCGTGGAGGGCGAGGGCATGGGCTGAAGTGCGCCCGGAACAATGACCCGCGCGCGAGCTCCATGCCCCCTTGGCTTGACGGCAAAGGTCTGTTTGACCGCTTCGAGCAGGATCAGGCCCGAAAGGCCTGGCCAGAGCCGAGCACCCGCCTGTTCAAAAGGTTCGGCCCACGAGCCCATCCAAGCCAGAGGCGGCAGATAGAGGGCGCGCGACCAGGCGGTGGGCTCTAACCCGGCCTCGCGCACGAGGGCTTCGAGTTGCGCGCGGGTAAAGGGGCGGCCATGGCCAAAGGGTGTCGCCTCGCTATTGGCCCAGGCGCCGCGCCGATTGGCAGCCACAATAATCACACGGCCAGAGGGGGCCATGACCCGGCCAACCTCGCGCATAACCGCGAGCGGATCGTCACTCTCTTCGAGCGCGTGGATCATCAAGATTCGGTCAAACAGGGCGTTGGGGTGGGGCAGGGCCAGTTCATCGGCAAGGCAAGACAGCCCCCGCACGGGGCGCGTCTCGGTCTCGTCCTCCGCGCCAGGTGCGCCGAGCGGGTTTGGCCAGACCTCGACCCCTTGGGCGGCGGGCATAGCCGCAACGGTGCGGCGGGCCTTAGCGCGAAAGCTGTCGAGAAAGGGCGTCGCATAGCCAAGGCCCAGCATGTCCAGCCCATGCCCGTCACCCCAGGCTTGGCCGAGCTTGCGCGCGACCATCTTGCGGGCGATCTTGCCGAGCGGACTGGCATAGAAGTGTCTGAGCTCTAAGACATCGCGGCGCATGGGCTCTCACATCGTCCTATGGGGTCGGCCTTGAGCCGGGACCCGTCTCGGCCATATAACCGCGCAATGGCCTGCGTGAAAAGGAAACCCCCATGACCGTTGAAATTCGTCAGTTTCCCTGTCTGTCGGACAATTATGGCTTTCTGGTGCGGGACGTGGCCAGCGGCAAGGTCGCCTGTATCGATACGCCGGACGCCGACGCCGTCTTGGCGGCCTTGGATGAAGCGGGCTGGAGCCTCGATCTGATCCTCAATACCCATTGGCATCCCGACCATGCCGGCGGCAATGCCAAGCTGAAAGAGACAACCGGCGCGGTCAGTATCGGCCCGGTAGAGGTCGAGCGTCTGACCCCGCTGGATCGCAAGGTGACGGGCGGCGACCAAGTCGAGCTCGGCGCAACGGTGTTTCAAGTGATCGATACGGGTGGCCATACGCTGGGCCATGTCAGCTTCTATAGCGCCGCCGATGGGGTGGCCTTTGTCGGGGATACCCTGTTTGCGCTGGGCTGCGGACGGCTCTTTGAAGGCACGGCTGAGCAGATGTGGGCCAGCCTGTCGCGACTGGCCAATTTGCCGGGTGAGACCACGGTCTATTGCGCCCATGAATATACGGCCTCGAACGCTCGCTTTGCCTTGAGTGTGGATCAGGACCCTGCCGTAGCGGCCCGGGCCGCAGCGGTCTTCGCTGCGCGGGAGCGGGGCGAGGCAACGGTGCCAACCACGATTGAGCTGGAGCGGGCAACCAACCCCTTCTTGCGCGCTCCCCTGCTGGCGGCGGCGCTTGGGCGTTCAGGTCTGTCCGACCATGAGGCCTTTGGCGCGGTGCGTGCCGCTAAGGACGAGTTCAAGGGTTAGGGCTGTCGGCCTAACGCTCAAAGGCCTTGACGATCCGCTCAGAGGAGGGCCGCCCGGCCAATCCATCATCAATGACGATGGTGATGCGAAGGTCTGGTCCTTGCTGACGAACATCGACGCGGCGTCCCTCGATGAGGCGCACGCGGCCTAGCTTGGCCATAAGATCGCGACTATCGGAACGCCTAGACAGCTGAACCACGGCATCGGCGGCAACGGCGGCTGTGTCGGCATAGAGATAGGAGGATTCTGGCGTCACATCCTCCGCATCGAAGGTTATGAGCTTTTGCGCCGCCCGAGAGGCGCGGGCGCTGGCCTGGGCTAACCGTTGCAGCAGGGCGTTCGGCGTCATGGGGCCAATGATCACCCGGACGGGCGGGGCCCTGCCCTCTAGGGCCACAGCCGCACCTGCAGGACGGCTGAGGGTAAAGAGGGTTAAGCCTCCGGTTTGGGTGGCCCGAAGGACGGGACGGCCCGCATCGTTCTTATAGATCATGTCACCGCGCGCAGCGCGAGAGGGGGCGAGGACCCAGATTTCGCGGTTGTCGTCGAACCGTAAGAGGGGCAGTTGTTGGGAGCGGTCGAGCACGAAGCTGTCGCCATCATCGGAGGCAAACCGCGCAATGACAGGGGCGTTTAATGTGCGCCCATCATCGGGATGGCCCCCAAAGAGGGCGTCGCGCAGGGTCTGCATATGGCTGGGCCGGTCGTCTGGCCGCCCATCAGCTGCCGCGGCCCCAGATAGGCACCCGAAGCTCAAGATAAGCCCTAGACTCAATTGGCCCCAGGACCGAAGGGATCTAGAAATCCAGAATGGAATGAGGGGCGAGGACAGCATGGCCGGTTCAATGCACCCCGAGTAGGGCGGATTTTGGACAGCCATGCCATTTTCTCAAAATCTGCGGTTAACCCGCGATATATTGACCGCCATTGATGGTCAAGGTCGAGCCCGTAACGAAGGCTGCGCCCTCGGAGGCCAGATAGAGCACGGCGCCGGCGATCTCTTCGGCCTTACCCAAGCGTCCAACGGGGATGCTGGCAATAATGCCTTCCAGCGCCTTTTCAGGCACAGCTGCCACCATATCGGTATCGATATAGCCCGGCGCAATGACATTGACCGTAATGCCCTTGCGCGCAGTTTCTTGAGCGAGAGCCTTGGTGAAGCCGATCACGCCAGCCTTGGCGGCGGAATAGTTGGTCTGGCCCATCTGGCCCTTTTGGCCATTGATCGACGAGATATTGATGATGCGGCCAAAGTTGCGATCGCGCATGCCGTCGATCACGTGACGGCTGGTGTTGAACACGCTGTCCAGGTCAGCGCGGATCACTTCGCTCCACTGACCGGGGGTCAGCTTGTGCAGCATACCATCGCGGGTGATCCCGGCATTGTTGACCAGAACCTCGATGGGGCCGAGCGTCTTTTCGATTTCAGCAAAGGCCGCGCCAACGGCTTCGAAATCACCCACATCGGCCTTGATGCAGAGAACGCCAAGATCCTTGCGGACGGCCTCGGCGGCGGCTTCGTTACCAGCATAGAGGGCAGCAACCTTGTAGCCAGCGGCCTTGAGTTGTTGAGTGATGGCTAGGCCGATGCCGCGCGTTCCGCCGGTCACGACTGCAGTTTTAGTCATGGTCTATCCTTTAAGGGTCAGGGTGTTTGAGATCATAGGGAGGCGACCGGTGCTTAAAGCACCGGTGCCCGTTTAGGTCTTGAGGAGGTTCAGGCGCGCTCGACGCAGATCGCAACGCCCATGCCGCCGCCGACGCAAAGGGTGGCAACACCCTTCTTGGCGTCCTGATCCTGCATCGCATAGAGCAGGGTGGTCAGGATGCGTGCGCCAGACGCGCCGATGGGGTGGCCAATCGCGATCGCGCCGCCATTGACATTGACCTTGGCGGGATCGAGCCCAAGCTCGCGAACCACACAGAGCGACTGGGCGGCGAAGGCTTCGTTGGACTCAATCAGGTCCAGATCGCCCACCGCCCAGCCAGCCTTTTCCAGCGCCTTGCGAACGGCGGGGATAGGGCCGGTGCCCATGATGCTGGGGTCAACCCCGGCATGGGCCCAAGAGGCGATGCGGGCCATAGGCTTGAGACCGCGCTTGGCAGCCTCATCGGCGCTCATCAGCACCACAACGGCGGCGCCGTCATTGAGGCCTGAGGCGTTGGCGGCGGTGACCGAGCCGTCCTTGGTGAAGGCGGGCTTCAGGCCACTGACGCTGTCATAGGTCGCGCCGTGACGAATATATTCGTCCTTGTCGACAATGACGTCGCCCTTGCGGCCCTTGATGGTGACGGGCGCGATCTGGGCGTCGAACTTGCCAGCCTTCTGGGCGGCTTCAGCCTTGTTCTGCGAAGCCACGGCGAAGTTGTCTTGATCTTCGCGGGTGATCTGCCAGCGGGCGGCGATATTTTCAGCGGTCTGACCCATGTGGTAGCCATGGAACGCATCCCACAGGCCGTCCTTGATCATGGTGTCAACAAAGCCGAGGTCGCCCATCTTTTGGCCGTTGCGCAGGTGCGCGGCGTGGGGTGATTGGCTCATGCTTTCTTGGCCACCGGCCACAACGATCTTGGCATCGCCATTGGCAATCTGTTGCATGCCGAGCGCCACGGCGCGCAGGCCTGAGCCGCACAGTTGGTTCAGGCTCCATGCTGGGCTTTCCTGAGGCACGCCAGCGGCGATAGCGGCTTGGCGAGCAGGGCCTTGACCGGCGCCGGCCTGAAGGACCTGGCCGAGAATGACCTCATCGACATCGGACATGGCGATATTTGCGCGCGCCACAGCGGCCTGAATGGCAACCTTACCCAGCTCGCTGGCAGGCAGAGCGCTCAAGGCACCATTGAAAGAGCCCACGGGGGTGCGGGCGGCCGATACGATGACGATTTCACTCATGGCTCTATGGTGCTCCGATATTTTGCGACGGCTAAAAGACCTAGGCAGGCCTTTCTTGTAATGGCGCTCACCATGGCCATTTCTCCGGCAGCCGTCATCATGACAATGCTGTCAGGACCGCAATAGTGCCAATCTAATCGTCAACCGTTGCAATGAAGATACTGCGATGCAACATTGCGGCTGTATACACGCGCGTCCTAATCACGGCCCTTGGCCTTAGGAGACCCGATGTCAGATCAAAAGAAGACTGGTTCCGAGCCATCCGGGGCTAAGGCCAAGGCGTCGGCGAACGGCGCACAGGGCCGGGTGGTCATCAAGAAATATGCCAATCGGCGGCTCTATAATACGGCGTCCAGTTCCTATGTGACGCTAGAGCACCTGTCTGAGATGGTCAAGGAGGGGGTCGACTTCGTTGTCTTTGACGCCAAGACCAATGAGGATATTACCCGTTCGGTCCTGACCCAGATTATCTTTGACGAAGAGGGCCGCGGGCAAAACCTGTTGCCGATCCAGTTTCTGCGCCAACTGATCGGCTTTTACGGCAACTCGATGCAAGCCTTCTTACCCAGCTATCTGGAGCTTTCCCTCGACAGTTTCACCCGTCAGCAGGAGCGGATGCGCACCCAGATGGGCGCGATTGCGCCGGGCTTGGCGCAGGGCTTGGCACCCAATCTCGGCGCCGGTCTGGGCACTGTGGCCGGGCCCCAGTTTCTCGAAGACCAGGTGAAACAAAACCTCGCCATGTTTGACCGGGCGATGAAGATGTTCTCGCCCTTCGCCTATGTCCGCCCTGAAGACAGCGAGGTTGCGGCAGCACCCGCACCCGCCGCCGCGTCGGCCGCGCCAGATGACTCCCTCAATGATCTGAAGAAAAAGATCGAAGAGATGCAGGAGCAAATCTCGCGGCTCGCATCCAAGGGTTGACGTTTCGTTAAGGAGTCGTACCCTCGTACGGCTCATAACGAGCACAGCCCAAGAATGGGCACCATCCTCAGAACAGAGGGGTTTGCTAATGACCAAACCGATCAAGCCGGTTCGTCGCAAGGGGGCCGTCAAAAAGGTGATTCGCCGAACGGCGATGCCTCACGACGCGATCGAACCTGACACGACCTTAACGGTGACGGGGCTACCGGTTCCCGTTGCCAATCCCTTGAGTGACCTTTCTGCCGCCTCCTTTGCCGCGCAAATTCTCGGTCAACCCGTGCAGAAGCGTGGACTAAGGGGCGGGGACGAGACGCTCAATCTTGCCCGTTCGACCTATATGGAAACCGAATGGTCCGGACGCGCAGATCGCAGGATCCGGCGTGGCCGGATGACCCGGACGAGGGTGTGACGGATTATGGTTAGCCGGTAGCGGCTCTGGCCGAGGCACTGCGTTTGCGGGCATACATCGCAGCGTCTGCTTCGGCCAGATGCTGTTCTGCCGTTAGGCCCGCCTCGATCTCGCGCACGCCATAGGACACATGCAAGGGGGCCAGCCAGTCGCCGTAAGATGCCGGCTCTGCCTCAATGGTCTGGGCCAAGCTCGCGGCCTTGGCGAGGCCCGTGCCGAGATCGGCTTGGGTCAAGATGACGCCAAACTCATCACCGCCGAGCCGCCCGACCACATCGCCGTCGCGCACCGCCACAGCCAGTCGTTCCGCCACAGCCTTTAAAGCCGCATCGCCTGCCGCATGGCCAAAGCGATCATTGACCGCCTTAAAACCGTCGAGATCGAAATAGACCAGACTGGAGGGCGTATCGAACCTTTGGGCAAAGGTGATGACCCGCTGCAGTTCGCGCACAAAGGCGCGGCGATTGAGGACGGGCGTTAAGCCGTCCCGGTCGGCCAGATCTTCGGCCTCATTCAGGCGGCCCTTAAGCAGTCCAACCTCACGGCGCAGTTCGTCAATTTCGGTCAAAAGGGTCGCGAGCGCGGCCTTAACCGGCGGTGTCATGTCCGTCGGGGTCAGGCCCAAAAAGGCCGCCGTGTCGCCAGAACGGGTCGTCGCTGCCGACTGTCCCGAACTTTCGGCCGCCGCCTGCAGTGCTGCCCGTCGTCTCACCCCAGAGAGGGGATCAGCCCGAACGCCTAATAGCTTCATCGAGTCGCCCGCCGAAACCGCATGAATCAGGAGAGAATCATCTCGCAGTCTGCATGAATCTTAACGCTGTCGGTTGCAGGCGCAAGGCGCACGCCTATACTCCGCCCCCTTCGATGGGCTGAGTGACCGATTTTCAGTCACGGCCAGACAAAGGGATTTGCCATGAACCCCAGCGGGGTCCCGGTCGCTATCATCATGGGCAGTCGTTCCGACTGGCCGACCATGAAGGCTGCGGCCGACATCTTGTCCGCCCTCGGGGTTGGCTATGAGGCCAAGGTCGTCTCGGCCCATCGCACGCCAGAGCGGATGGTCAGCTTTGCCATGGGGGCCAAGGCGGCAGGCTTTCAGGTCATCATTGCCGGGGCCGGTGGCGCAGCCCACCTTCCGGGCATGACCGCCTCGATGACCGACCTTCCCGTCCTCGGCGTTCCGGTTCAGTCTAAGGCCCTCAGCGGCTTGGATTCGCTTCTGTCGATCGTTCAGATGCCCGGCGGTATTCCGGTGGCGACCTTGGCCATCGGTGAGGCGGGGGCCAAGAATGCCGGTCTTCTCGCCGCTCGCATCTTGGCCTTGGCGGATGGGGCGCTGGCCCAGCGTTTGGCGGCCTATGTTCAGGCCCAGACCGAGAGTGTTGCAGAGACGGTGGAAGATAGCGCCCCATGACGGACCTTCGTCTGCCCCTCATGCCCGGCTCGTCCATTGGCATTGTCGGCGGTGGCCAGCTTGGCCGAATGTTGTCTTTAGCGGCTGCGCGTTTAGGCTTTCAGACGGTGATCTTGACGCCGGAGCCAAGCTCCTGCGCCAGCCAAGTGAGCGCACGGACGATTGTTGCCGACTATACCGATCCTGCAGCCCTAGCTGAATTGGCCAGCCTTGCCTCGGTTGTGACCTTTGAGTTTGAAAATGTCCCGGCCGCGGCCATCGCGCAGCTTCAGGCCCTCGGCTGTCTTGTTGCCCCGGGCCCGCTGGCCTTGGCTGTGGCGCAGGACCGGGTGGATGAGAAGACCTTCCTCAATGCTCACGGCGTTCCAACCGTAGCCTTTTCCTCGGTCTCGACCGCCCAAGAGGCGGTTGAAGCGGTGGCGCGCATGGGGGCCCCGTGCCTGCTCAAGACCCGCCGCGATGGCTATGACGGCAAGGGTCAGGTCTGGATCGAAAGCCATGACGCCGCCCATGCCGAGGCGGCCTTTGCCCAGTTGGGCGGACGGCCCTGCATCCTTGAGGCCGCCGCTGATTTTGTACGGGAGCTGTCGGTGATCGCGGCGCGCGGCACCGATGGCGAAGTCGCAGCCTACCCTGTGGGGGAAAACCATCACGAAAATGGCGTTCTTCGTCGCACCGCCGCCCCCGCTCGCATTTCGGCAGCGACCCAAGAGCTGGCCATGACCCTAGCGGCCCGGATCCTCACCGGTCTGGACTATATCGGCATTATGGGCGTTGAAATGTTCGAGCTGGCCGATGGCCGTCTCTTGGTCAACGAGATCGCGCCTCGGGTTCACAATACCGGTCACTGGACCCTTGATGGCTGCGAGGTCGATCAGTTCGAGCAGCATATTCGTGCGGTCGCAGGCTGGCCTCTGGGCAAGGTTGCGCCCTTGGCCCGTGTCGAGATGACCAATCTGCTGGGCGATGAGGTTCTGGACTGGAAGGCCCTGTCGCTAGAGCAGGACGCGCGCCTGTGGCTCTATGGCAAGGGCGAGCCGCGTCCGGGCCGCAAGATGGGCCACGTCAATCGACTGTTCCCGCTCAACGACTAGCCGTAGCGCATCTTGCCGAGGGCTGAGGCGAGGTCCTTGGCAAAGTCCGAGGGCTTGAGCTTGGCCTTCCAACCCTCAAAGGCCATCACATTGTCGATCCGCGCGGCAACCACGGCATTGGCGGCCTCGGCCCCGTTGCTCAGGCGCACAGCCATGGCGCTGGCCAAGATGCCCGCCACGAGCGCGCGTTTTGAATAGTGATTCTCGTCGGTGGCGGTGTCCCCAGCCCAGCGCCATATCCGGTCCGCACTTTCCCACACCAGTCTCAAGGCCAGAGGCAGATGGTGCGGCAGGGCCAGATAGCCCGCCCAGCCGTGCAGGGCTTGACCCTCAGCGGCAGCAATGTCGAGACGGGTCAGGATGCCGAGCGAAATCCGCTGACGCATCTTCAGGCTGGCCGGATCGATCCCGGCGAGGGCCGCCATAGTCAGGTCGTCATGGCGACGTGAGAGAAGGGCGGCCAGATCGGCCGGGCCGTGGGGCAAGAGAAGGTCTGCCTCAGCAGCGCTCAGGCCTAACTTGGCCGCAGCCGCCAAGACCAGCCCTTGCGTCCAGCCGCGCCCCGCAGCCAGAACCAGGGCCCCATCCAAGAGGCCCTGCTCGGTGGTTTCGTCCCATCGTGCGGGAGGCGATGTCGACAGGGAGGGTTGCGATGGCATAGACATGGCTCTCTATATAGTCCGCCTTGGTCCGCCCGTCATCGGCTGCGAACGGTGTCTTTGCCGCAGATCACAAGGACCGTTGGCTTTTTACGCAAATCAGTTCTGAATCTCGCCTCTGCGAGGACTGGCCGGTAGACAGGCCTCCAAGCCTCTGGTATCAGCGCGGCCAAGCACGAAGGGATTTTCCCTCGGGCAGTGGATTATTATTCGCTAGCACTCGGCCCGAAGGCGCATGCCTTCGTAAGGTAGGCTTAGGCTAGCGCGCTTTGGAGGACTTGGTCATCGTTCAGATTTTCGTGCGCGACAATAATGTCGACCAAGCGCTGAAGGCGCTCAAGAAGAAGATGCAGCGCGAAGGTTCGTTCCGTGAAATGAAGCGGCACGTCCATTTCGAAAAGCCTTCTGAGAAGCGGGCTCGCCAAAAGGCTGAAGCTGTGCGGCGGGCGCGCAAGATGGCCCGCAAGCGCATGCAGCGCGAAGGCCTGATCGCAGCACCGAAGAAGCCCGTACGCTAGGCTCTTGGGGTTTTGCCGTAAGGCGAGGCCGCTGCTAGATCGACCCAGATAATGAGGCCGCGCGGGGAAACCGGCGCGGCCTTTGTCGTGTCGCGATTGACCCTAACTAGGCCGGTTTGAGCCTGCGCCTGATGATCCCCATAATCAGAGCCTTGGGGTCGAGCTTGCTGGTCGATAGGGCCCCGGCGCGGAAGGCCTTACCCGAGAGCCAGAGGGTGACGGCAACAAAGGCGGTCATGCCAAGGCCGGTGCCCAACAGCTCCCAAAGGGTAGGCCCTGAGGCCGCCCTCACCATCATCATGAACGGCGTGAAGGGCGGGACCCAGCAGAGGATCTTAATGATCGGCATGTCGGGGTGGGTGATGGATTGCGACATGAAGATCATGGGAATGGACAGGATCAACATCATGGGCCCAACAAGGGTCTGGGCCTCGCGTGTCGTCTCGCAAAAGGCCCCAATGGCGGTAAAGACGCAGGCATAGATCAGATAGCCGCCGACCAGATAGAAGCCGAAATAGTAGGCCAGACCCTTGGTCGCCAAGATGGCAACCAGATCTTCAGACAGCCCCGGTGCGCTGGTCAGAAGCATGGCTGTGCCAAGGGTCAGCCAGATGCCAAGGACCGAAAAGGTGACCGCTGCCACGCCAAGGATCTTGCCGCCCATGATCTCGGTGGTCGAGGCCGAGGCGAGTAGCACCTCAAGCACGCGGCTAGACTTGTCCTCCACCACGCTGTTGAGCAAGATTCCGGCCCCGCTGAGGATGACTGTCCATAGACCCATGGCCATGGCAAAGCCAATCACGGTCGGTAGGCGGTCGCGCAAGGAGACCTGGTCGCCCTCCGATTTCGGTGATCTCAGGCGCATGACCGGCTCAGCGGCGTCGATGTCTTTCAAGAGGGCGTCGGAGACACCGGCCTGCGTCAGACGCATGCGCCGATCCTCGTCGCGCAGAATGTCTTTCAGCCGATCGTCTAGCGATTGGAGGCCAAGGTTGCGGCTCCAGAAATCGACCGATAGGGATTTGGTATCGGCGGTAAGGATGGCGCCGTAGGTCAGGCCGCGACTGGTCTCATCGGCCAGATAGGGCTTAAGGGCCTTGCCGGCCGCCTCTGCCGACGTGGTGGCGGCCACGCTGTCTGGCACCGGTACGATCAGAACCTCGGCGGACGGGGCCTTGAAGGCTCCCGCAACCTTGGGCGCGAGCGACCTAAAGGTGACCTCGGCCGCCTTGAGCCCTTGGGCGTTGAAGCGGGCCATAATGGCCTCTCCCGCCTTGGGGCCAGCCGCCGCAGTTGCAGCCGCCGCCATGGCCTTGGCAACTCCAACCTTCTGTTGGCGCTCAAACTCCTTAATGATCACGGGCGTCAAATTGCGGCCGCTAAGGTCAATGATCGCCATCTTGGGAGGCGGGGTGGACCGTGCAATCAGGGTTGGGGCCATGATCGCGATCCCTATGATGACCGGCAATCCGGCCATAGACAGCCAAAAACCGACGGTGCGCACATAGCTGAGATATTCGCGCAGGGCGATCGTGAGCAGGCGTCTCATATCTGATCCCCCGTTAAGGCGATAAAGGCATCGTGCAGGGTGGGTTCTTTCAACTCAAAGCGCCGAAGGTCGAGTCCTTGGCTAAAGGCCGTCCGCAGGGCGTCCTGCCCGTTGGCACCGGGCATGAGGGTCGCAGACAGTTGCACCAGATCGGTTCCATCTTGGCCCGCAAGGTCGGTGACCTCCACCTGCTCTATGCCGGGCAGGGCCTGAACGGCCTGAAGGCTAATATTGCCCTCAAGCACCAGCAGGCGGGGGGCATGGCTGCGGGCTTGCGCTAAATCGCCGTCAAACATCTTGCGGCCCCTTGCCATCAGCACCACCCGATCACAGAGCCGCTCGGCATGTTGCATAACGTGGGTCGAGAACAGCACGGTCGAGCCCTTAGCGGCCAAGCCGCGAATGATGGCCTCTAGCGATTGCTGATTGACCGGATCAAGGCCGGAAAAGGGCTCGTCAAGAATGACCAGTTCAGGATCGTG
>CANFKD010000084.1 GCA_947447115.1 Caulobacteraceae bacterium | reverse complement strand
CTGTCATAGCCCAGTCGAATAATTGGAAGACGCGAGTCCAGCCAGCGCGTGAAACCGGTCTTCGGTTCGTAGGTCGAGTGTCCGCTCATCTGCGCATCAACCGATCTTAACCTTGGTGTCGGAAAGGAAGGCGTACTCAGGTAACGCCAAGTTCTTTGGGGCCGGACCCTTACGGATACGTCCCGCGGTGTCGTAGTGCGAGCCGTGGCAAGGGCAGAACCATCCGCCCCAGTCACCGCCGCCGAACGTCGGCACGCAACCCAAGTGGGTGCAGGAACCGATCAGGATCAGCCACTCGGCCTTGCCCGGCTTATGACGGTCGGCATCCTTTGCAGGGTCCTTCAGGTCGGCATTGTCATCGGCCTTAGCCTTGGCAATTTCCGCTGGGGTTCTCTTGCGCACGAACACCGGCTTACCGCGCCACTTGATCGTGACCTCGGAGCCGTCTGCCACCTTGGACAGGTCAAATTCCAATGACGCCAAAGCGAGCATGTCGCCTGACGGATTCATCTGATCGACCAAGGGCCACACCACAGAGCCAACGGCTCCGACGGCAGCGGCCATGGCGGCCACATGAATAAAGTCTCTCCGGCTGGGATCTTCGCCAGCTGGGGTAATTTCCCCGACGGTATCGGCCACCTCAACACCCTTCGAATGGACCGGCTGACATCGCGAAACGATTCAGCTCAAGTCACGTACAATCTCAATCGACCTGACTAAGGTCGTCTGCCACAAGAAGCTAGGCCTATGCAGCCATTCACCCCTTGCGGCGCAACGTCGCAATTGCCCACATGACTTGAGTCGCCTCAAGCCAATTAGCCCCTGTTACCGGTTCCGATAGAATGCGCCTCGCCCTTTTTCAACCAGACATTCCGCAAAACCTTGGCGCAGGCATCAGACTTTGCGCCTGTTTGGGCGTCGAAATGGACATTATCGAACCTTGCGGATTCCCGTTATCCGATAAAAGTCTCGGACGCGCGGCGATGGACTATGGAAAAATTGCGCAAATTCAAAGACATAATTCTTGGGCAGATTTTCAGCTGGCACCAGAGCGGCAAGATGGACGTCTGATTTTGCTGACCACCAAGGCTGCCATTTCTTTGTACGATTTTTCCTTCCGTGCGGGCGACACCCTGCTGCTTGGCCGCGAAAGTGCCGGTGTACCCGATGATGTCCATGAAGCGGCGGCCGGTCGATTATTTGTGCCGCTGGTGCCGCAGGCACGCTCCTTGAACGTTATTGTGGCCGGGGCCATGGCTCTGGGCGAAGCGATGCGACAAACGCGCCTAGGCGACAAGCCCGGCCGCTTGGCCTAAGAAAAGTTCCATCATGACCGACACAGCCCTCCTCGACGCCCGCAAGTCCCAAGCCCGCGACTGGTTCGAAACCCTTCGTGATCGCATCTGCTCTGCCTTTGAGGCCCTAGAACGGGCCGCTCCGGCCAACCTCTATCCCGGCGAGCCCGCCACCTTCGTGCGCACCCCTTGGCAAAGGCCCGCTGGCGGCGGCGGGGTGATGTCGATGATGCACGGGCGGTTGTTTGAAAAGGTCGGGGTCCATGTCTCGACCGTTCACGGCACCTTCCCGCCCGATTTCGCCAAGACCATGCCCGGCGCCGAAGAGGACCCACGGTTCTATGCCACCGGCATCAGCCTGATCGCCCATATGCGCAGCCCACGGGTTCCCGCCGTCCATATGAACACCCGCTTCATCGCCACGACCAAGAGCTGGTTTGGCGGCGGCGGCGACCTGACCCCGCTTCTCGCCTATCAGCGCGAGCAGAGCTTCGAGGACGCGATCGACTTCCATGCGGCCTATAAGGGGGCCTGCGACAAGCATGATCCGACCTGGCACGCCAAATATAAGGCCTGGTGCGACGACTATTTCTTCCTGCCCCACCGCAACGAGCCGCGCGGCATCGGTGGCATCTTCTATGATCACCATGACAGCGGCGATCACGCGCGCGACTTCGCCTTCACCCAAGATGTCGGCCAAGCCTTCCTCGATATCTATCCCAAGCTGGTCGAACGGCGCATGGGCGAGGCCTGGACCCCTGAAGAACGCGACGAGCAACTGATCCGCCGTGGCCGCTATGTCGAGTTCAACCTGCTCTATGATCGCGGCACCATGTTCGGCCTTAAGACCGGCGGTAATGTCGACTCCATCCTCAGTTCCATGCCGCCCGAGGTGAAGTGGCCCTAGGCACGACGGTAGATGCAAATCCGCGTTTCATGCTTTAAGCTGACCGGATCAGATCTCTCGAAGGCCCTATGACCAACCTAATCGCCCTTCCTCTCGGCAAACGCGAAGTGACCAAGGCGGCCAATCGGTTGGCCATTCTTGAGGCTGCGCAGGCGGTGTTTGGCGAGTTGGGCTATGAGGCGGCGACTGTGCGCGACATTATCCGGCGCACCGGTTTGGCCTCTGGGACCTTCTATAACTACTATCGCTCAAAAGAAGAGCTGTTCGAGGCCCTGTCCGACGATGCGGCGCGGCGCCTGCGCCCCATCTTGCGACATCAATATGAGACCGCGCCGGACTTCCAAGCCTATATCTATGGTGCTGTTCGGGCCTATTTCAGTTTCATGGCGCAGGAACATGAGACATGGCAGGCCAAGCGCCCGGTCGGCGAACGTCAGCCGATCATGCATGCGGAAACGCCAGAAATGACCTTCATCTTCCACGAGGTCCGCGATTCCATCCGCGCCGTGATCGACCGAGGCGATGTTCGGCCGGTCGATGCCGACTATCTGGCCGGTGCCGCTATTGCCTTGGCGCGAGACATCGGCCAGCAGATGCTCCGTCGCCGTCCGATCGATATTGATGGGGCGACCAATTTTGCAGTCAAAATGATCCTTGGCGGCGTCCCCGCCCTACCGACCCTGAAGCCCTGAACGCTCCCCCTCCCCTCCCCGATCTAGGAACCGCCCCATGGCCGATATCAAGGTCCAGAAGTTCATCCTCAAGACCCTGCTATCCCTGCCAACGCCGATCTTGCGGGCTATGAGCGGCGGGGCGGTCGACTATCGGGCCGGGCGCACCCTTGATCCACGGTTTCAGTTTTTGACGCATGGTGCCAAGCGCATGCCGTCCATGACCACCCTCTCGCCCACCGCCGCGCGGGCTGCGAGTGCGACGGGCCTGGCCCTCATGTCGGGCCGCCGTGAGCCAGGGGTGCGGTGTGAAGACCTGACCATGGAAGGTCCTGGCGGCCTTCTGCCCTTGAGGCTCTATCGCCCCGAGCGGCAGGACCCAACCTTGCCCCTGATCGTTTTTGCCCATTTTGGCGGCGGTGTGATCGGCGATCTGGAAACCTGCGACGCCTTCTGTTCGATCCTCGCCAAGGATGTGCGCACCGCCGTGCTATCGGTCGATTATCGTCTCGCGCCAGAGCACAAGTTCCCGGCAGGTCTGGATGATGTGCTGGCTGCCTATCGCTGGGGCCGCGACAATGCCGGACGGTTCGGCACGGCTCCGGATCGCGCTGTCATTGGCGGAGACAGTATGGGGGGCAACTTTGCCGCCGTTATTCCGCATGAGTTGCGGCGCTTGGGCGAGGCCCAGCCCGACCTGCAGCTCTTGATCTATCCCGCCGTTGATGTGGCCAGCGAGACCGCCTCCATGACCGTGTTCGGGGACAGCTATCCCCTGTCACGCGACGTGATGGAATGGTTCATGGCGCATTACATGGCCGCTGATACAGACCCCACGGACCTGCGCCTGTCACCGATCAAGGCGGAAAGCTTTGAGGGACTGGCCCCCGCCGTCATAGCCACAGCAGGCTTTGATCCCCTTGTCGATCAAGGCGGGGCCTATGCCAAGGTTTTGCGCGAGGCGGGGGTTTCTGTGACCTATCGCTGCTATGACAGCCTCGCTCATGGCTTTACGGCCTTTACCGGCGCCCTACCTGCCGCTGACACCGCCTGCCGCGAGATCGCAGCGCTGGTTCAAAAGGCCCTGCACGAGACGTCTGCCCTATGAGTTCATCCCTACCCGAACAGATGCGGGCCCTCGTGGTCTCATCGCTTGAGCCCAACTATGGCGGCGTGGCGGTCAAGCAGGTCGCTGTGCCACTGCCCCGCGCGGGTGAAGTCTTGGTCAAGGTCAAGGCCGCGTCGGTCAACTTCCCCGATCTGTTGATGACCAGAGGCGAATATCAGCTCAAGCCCCCCCTGCCCTTTGGCGTCGGTATGGAGTTGGCCGGAGAGGTCGTGGCCATAGGCGAAGGGATCGAGGGCCTAAGCCTTGGCGATGCGGTTGTTGGCGGATCGCGCCTCGGCGGCTTTGCCGAATATGCCGTGCTGGGCAAGGACAGTGTCAAACCCAAACCGGCGGCCCTAAGCTTTGCGCAGGCTTCGGCCTATGGTGTGGCCTATCTGACCGCCTATGTGGCGCTGGTCCGCCGTGCAAGGCTGGAGCCCGGCGAATGGGTGCTGGTCCATGGCGCAGCGGGCGGCGTTGGCCTGGCGGCCGTCGATCTGGCGAAGGTTATGGGTGCGAAGGTTATTGCCACCTCGGCCTCGGATGAGAAGCTGGCCGTGGTCATGGCCGAATATGCCCCCGACGCCGTGCTCAATGTCACGGGCGGCTTTCGAGAGCAGGTCAAGGCCATCACGGGCAGCGCCGGGGCCGATGTGATCTATGATCCGGTCGGCGGCGATGTGTTTGATGAGAGCGTGCGCTGCATCGACTTCGATGGCCGCCTGCTGATCATCGGCTTCACCTCAGGCCGCATCCCTAATGTTTCGGTCAATATGCCCCTGATCAAGGGCTTCTCGGTCATGGGCGTGCGGGCCGGAGAATATGGCCGCCAGTTTCCTCAAAAGGGCTTGGAGAACAGCCAAGCGGTGTGGGACCTGGCCAACAGCGGAGCCATCACGCCGCGTGTCCATGCCGAATATGCCCTAGAGGACTGGCGCGAAGCCTTCGACATGTTGGCCAACCGCAAGGTCATCGGCAAGGTCGTGATTGTGCCTTAGGCGGCTGATAGGACGTTCAGGCTGCCGTTGACAGCGGCGTGGCCCGCGCCACCCGTTCGCACTCGACCGGATCATTTTGCGCAAGCCAAAGATCTGTGCGCCGCTGGGTGTTAAGCCAAAATTCCGGACTATTGCCAAAGACCCGCGCCAAGATCAGCGCCGTTGGAACTGTGACCACGCGGCGAGACCGGCACAGTTCATTGACGTGCTTGCGCGGCACACCCATGGCCTGAGCAAGGGCCGTTTGGGTCAGGCCCAAAGGCTCCATAAACTCTTCCACCAAGATTTCAGCCACCGAGGCTGGTTTGCGAAGGGTCGTCAGCATGGCTCGTTTCAACAGGTGATTTTACAGTCCCTTTGTACCACTCAACGGTACAATAGACAAGGCCGCAAGGACGACCTAAACAGGCCTTAGCCCTCTTGAGGCCCCAGATCGTTCCTCAGCCTTTTGAATCGGTTGACAGGACGGCTCTCGCCCCTTATCAACCGCCCCTCATTCGCAGGTGGAGACACTCGCGGACACAGACCTATTATCGACTGGAGCCTAATCGTGAAGCGGACATTCCAACCCAGCCAACTCGTGCGCGCGCGCCGTCACGGCTTCCGCACGCGTATGGCCACCAAGAACGGCCAAAAGATTGTTGCGCGTCGTCGCGCCAAGGGCCGTAAGCGCCTCACGGCCTAAGGCGTCTAGCGACCTCTTTATCCCGGCATCTCGCCGACCCGTTGAGCAACTCAGAAGGGGTGCGGTCTTGTGATCGAAGTCCCTTCAGAGCCAACGGCGGCAGCTTCCAAGCCTATCCTAAAGCGCCTGACCAAGCGGCCCGAGTTTCTCGCGGCTGCTAAAGGTCGTTCTAGCGCCAAGGGGGCCGTCGTGGTTCAGGCTTTGGCGCGGGTGCCGACAGACCCCGAAACCGCCGCGCCAGACCTTGCCATTCGCATCGGATTTACCGCCACGCGCAAGATTGGCGGGGCCGTAGAGCGAAATCGCGCAAAAAGACGCCTTAGAGAGGCTGCAAGACAGATTCTCCCCCTGCACGGACGCCCCGGTTTCGACTATGTCTTTGTCGCCAGAGGTGGGACTATCACCCGTCCTTGGGCTCGCTTGCTTGACGATGTTAAAACCGCGCTAATTAGCCTTTCCGCCCCAACTGGTTCCAACGGCGATCGCCCGTCGGCCGCCTCCTCCCGGTAACAGTCTCCCATGAAAAATGAGTCCAGCCGCAATACGATCATCTTCATCGTCTGCGCCGTCGCCATTCTGGTCCTCTATCAGATCTTCGTGCTCGACCCCGCCGCCAAGCGCCGTCAGCTCGACCGGGCCCAAGCGGTAGCTGTAGCCCAGGCGACCGCCATCAAGGCTGGCGTTCCGATCCTGCCCAATGGTCAGGTCAGAGAGACCTATGTGCCGCGCGCTGAAGCCGCCGCAGCCAGCCCTCGCATCGCCATCGACAGCCCCGGCCTGACCGGCTCGCTGGCCTTGAAGGGTGCGCGGATCGATGACCTGTTCCTCAAGGGCTATCGCCAGACCATCGAGAAGGACAGCCCGCTGGTCGAACTGTTCCGGCCTGAAGGGGCCCAGAACGCCTATTTCGCGGAATTTGGATGGGCCGGGGCCAATGTCGCCGACCTGCCCAATGCCGATACGCTCTGGACGGCAGCACCCAGTGCCAAGCTGACCCCCGCAACGCCCGTCACCCTGACCTATGTCAGCACCACGGGCCTGACCTTTAGCCGCAAGATCAGCATAGATGACCGTTTCATGTTTACGGTCACTGACAGCGTCGCCAATGCCAGCGCTATGCCGATCCAACTGGCGGCCTATGGCTCGGTTCAACGCCAAGGCATTCCCACCGATCACGCCTCTAGCGCAGTCGTGCATGAGGGTGCCGTCGGGGTCGTGGATGGCAAGCTGACCACCCTTAAATATAAGGCCTGGAAAAAGGACGGCGGCTCAGAGGCCTCCTCGACCGGCGGCTGGATGGGCATCACCGACAAATATTGGTTGGCCGCCCTGATCCCGGCCCAGAACGAGGCCAATAAGAGCCAGTTCCGCGTCGTTCAAACCGGCCTCGCCGATGTCTATGAAGCCAACTTCGTTGGACCGGTCCACAAGATCGCGCCCGGCACCGCCGTGTCCGAAACCCAGCACCTGTTCGCCGGTGCCAAGATCGTGCCGATGTTGCAGGACTATCAAAAGTCGCTCGGTATTGTGCGCTTTGACCAAGCCGTCGACTGGGGCAATTTCTGGTTCTTCACCCGCCCGATCTTCACGGTTCTGGAGTTCTTCTATCACCAGGTTGGCAATGTCGGCGTGGCGATCCTGCTCCTGACGATCGTGGTCAAACTGCTATTCTTCCCGTTGGCCAATAAGAGCTACGAATCTATGAGCATGATGCGCAAGGTCGCGCCGCAAATGGAGGAGATCAAAAAGAAGTACGAAAAGGACCCCCAGAAGCTCCAACAGGAGACCATGGCCCTCTATCAACGCGAGAAGATCAATCCCTTGATGGGCTGCCTGCCCATGCTGGCGCAGATTCCGGTCTTCTATGCCCTGTTCAAGGTGCTGTCGGTGACCATAGAGATGCGCCATGCGCCGTTCTTTGGCTGGGTTCACGACCTGTCCTCCCGCGACCCGACGACCTTTATGAACCTGTTCGGACTGATCCCGTGGGATCCATCGGTCGTGCCCCTGATTGGAGCCTTCCTCAGCGGGCCGTTGCATATTGGCGTCTGGCCGCTGATCTATGGTCTGTCCATGTGGCTGTCGCAGGCCATGAACCCACCCGCGCCCGATCCTGTCCAGCAGCAGATCTTCCAGCTGTTCCCCATCATCTTTACCTTCACCATGTCGCAATTTGCGGTCGGTCTGGTGATCTATTGGTTCTGGCAGAACATCCTGACCATCCTACAGCAGTACGTCATCATGCACCGCTTGAAGGTCGAAAATCCGATCGACAACTTCATCGCCCGCATGAGCGGTAAACAGCAGGCCCCAGGGTGAGCTTTACCGACGAGACGATTGAGAGCGCGCGGGTCCTGTTTGCACAGCCCGTCGCGTTCCTGATGGGGGCCGCAGCCATTGCGCAACTGCCACCCGCAGACCTGCCCGAAGTGGCCTTTGCCGGTCGCTCCAACGTCGGCAAGTCGTCGCTGATCAATGGGCTGGTCAATCAAAAGTACTTGGCCCGCGCCTCGAACGAGCCGGGCCGGACGCGCGAGGTCAATTTCTTCGTGCTGGATGAGCAACTGCGGCTGGTCGACCTTCCGGGTTACGGATTTGCAAGGGCGTCCAAGACCACGACCGCCAAGTTCCAGAACCTTGGCCGCGACTATCTGCGAGGGCGTCCGAACCTCAAGCGGGTCTTTTTGTTGATCGATGCGCGCCATGGTCTCAAGGCCGTGGATGCTGAGGCGATGGATGCGCTGGATCTGGCCGCCGTCTCCTATCAGATCGTCCTGACCAAGGCCGACAAGATCAAGCCCCACGAACTGGCCGTGACCGTAGAAAAGACCCTCAAGGGCATTGCCAAACGACCCGCCGCCTTCCCCCGTGTTGTGGCCACCTCTTCGGCCAAGGGTGATGGTATTCCTGAACTTCGCGCTGAAATCATGGAGGTCTGCGCGCTGATTTGAGCGCCAGACCCTTACCAAGAACCGTGACATTTGCCCCGGTCTTCGTTATCGAAACGCGCTCTCTCCATTCGGCGGACCCTAGATGGCTGATACTCCCAAGACCCCAGAGATAGCCCCGGAAGAAAGCGGCTGGGCCACGGCCAAGACGTTGGCTGAGGCGCTGCCCTATATCCAGATCTATGACCGTGAAACCGTGGTCATCAAATATGGCGGCCATGCCATGGGCGAAGAGAGCGTCGCCAAGCTATTTGCCGCCGATGCTGTGCTGTTGAAGCTCTTGGGTGTTCACCCGGTCATCGTCCATGGCGGCGGTCCGCAGATCAGCCGCATGCTCGATAAGGCTGGCGTCAAGTCGACCTTCATCGACGGCCTGCGCGTCACCGATCAGGCGACGATGGAAGTGGCCGAAATGGTCCTGTCCGGCGCGATCAACAAAGAGATCGTCCATTGGATCAACCGCGCTGGCACCGAAGCCGATGTGCGCGGCGTCGGCCTATCGGGCAAGGATGCTCGCCTGATCACCGTCGAGCGGGCCCGCAAGTCTCGCCGCGACCCGGACAGCAATATCGAGCGGATCGTCGATCTCGGCTTTGTCGGCGAGCCCAAGAAGGTTGATCCCAAGATCATCGAGGCCCTGATCTATGCGGATGAGGACTACATCCCCGTTATCGCGCCCATCGGCGTGTCCGAAGAGGGTCAGACCTACAACATCAATGCCGACACGGTTGCGGGAGCCCTCGCCGGGTCGCTCAAGGCCAAGCGCATGCTGCTCCTGACCGATGTGGCCGGGGTGCTCGATGCTGATGGCAAGCTGATCCGTCAGATGTCTGTGACCGAAGCCAAGGCCGCCATTCAAAGCGGTGTGGCGACGGGCGGCATGATCCCCAAGCTGGAAACCGCCATTGCCGCGGTTGAGCAGGGCGTGGATGCTGTGGTCATTCTCGATGGTCGTCGCCCGCATGCCATGTTGGTCGAGCTGTTCAGCGAACATGGTGCCGGGACCCTGATCCGCGCATGACGGCGGATCTGAGGCATGTGGACAGCTGGATCTTCGATCTGGACGACACGCTCTATCCGCGCGAATCCGAGGTCATGGCCCTGGTCTCCGACCGGATGACCGAGTTCATGGTCCAGTTCACCGGCTTGCCGAGGGACGAGGCCTGGACCCTGCAGAAGAAATATTTCCACGAGCACGGCACGACCTTGGCCGGACTGATGGCCCATCACGGCCTGCCGCCGGAAGAGTTCTTGACCTTCGTGCATGATATCTCGCTCGATGGTCTCAGCGCCGACGCCGAATTGCGTCAGGGGCTGGAGCGCCTGCCCGGTCGGCGTTTGGTCTTCACCAATGGCTCAGGCGACCATGCCGAGCGGGTGCTGGCCAAGCTGGGGGTCGCGGACCTGTTTGAGGATATTTTCCACATCGCCTCAGCCGACTATCTGCCCAAGCCCGCCGTCTCGACCTTTGACAAGATGGCCAAGGCCTTTGGCCTGAACCCAAAAAGCGCTGTGTTCTTCGAGGACAGCGAGCGCAATCTTGAACCGGCAGCGGCCATGGGCATGACCACCGTCATGGTCGGTCAACATGCCCTAGACTCCACCGCCGATTTCGTTCACCACCGCACCTCGCGTCTGCCGCCCTTCCTGATCGGCGCACGCCTTCAGGAGAGTTAAGCCATGACCGCGCCCTTCGCCGACCTGCAAGCTGCCATCGAAGCGGCCTGGGACGCCCGCACCGAGATCAGTGACACCACGACCGGCCCCTCGCGTGAGGCCGTCGAAGAGTGCATCTCATTGCTGGACAGCGGCGCGGCGCGGGTTGCTGAAAAGATCGACGGCGAATGGCAGGTTCATCAGTGGCTGAAGAAGGCCGTGCTGCTGTCCTTCCGCCTTCACGCCAATCAGATCATGACCAGCGCCGAGAGCATGAACCATCCGATGGGTATGGGGCCTTGGTGGGACAAGGTTCCGGGCAAGTTCGCCGACTGGACTGACAAGCAGTTCACCGCCGCCGGTTTCCGCGCGGTTCCCGGTGCCGTCGCGCGCCGGGGGGCCTTTATTGGCCGCAACGTCATCCTGATGCCGAGCTTTGTGAATATCGGCGCCTATGTCGATGAGGGCACGATGGTCGATGGCTGGGCCACGGTCGGCTCCTGCGCCCAGATCGGCAAGAATGTGCATATTTCCGGCGGCGCAGGTATTGGCGGCGTGCTGGAGCCGCTTCAGGCCGCTCCAACCATCATCGAAGATGGCTGTTTCATCGGCGCGCGCTCCGAAGTGGCCGAAGGCGTGATCGTTGGCGAGGGGGCAGTCCTGTCGATGGGCGTGTTCCTAGGTGCCTCAACCAAGATCGTCGACCGGGCGACCGGCGAAATCCATATGGGCAAGGTCCCGCCCTATAGCGTTCTGGTCCCCGGCTCCTTGCCCGGCCCCAATGGTGGCCCAGGCCTCTATTGCGCCGTCATCGTCAAGCGCGTCGATGCCCAGACCCGCTCCAAGACCAGCATCAACGAGCTCCTGCGCGACTAGAAACAGCCAGAACCGTTTGGAGGTTGCCCCATGCAGTACGAAATCAACGGCACCGTCATGCAGACCCTCGCCATTGATCTGGCACCGGGTGAGACGGTCTATAGCCAGACCCACGCTATGGCTTGGATGAACGACCGGGTGCGCATGGACACCAACACCGGCGGCGGATTCTTTGCGGGCATCAAGCGCAGCCTGACCGGAGGAAGCTTCTTCGTCACCGAGTTCACCGCCGAGCAGGGCACCGGCCATGTCGCCTTCGCACCGCGCTTTCCCGGTACGATCTTAGCGCGCAACCTTGCAGCGGGCGAAAGCCTGATCTGTCGCAAAGAGACGTTCCTGTGCGCCCAGAAGTCGGTAACGCTGGAACTGGCCTTTCAAAAGCGGTTCGGTGCCGGTCTGTTCGGGGGTGAAGGCTTCATCCTGCAGCGGGTCACCGGCCCGGGCACCGTCTGGCTCGATCTGTCAGGTGAGGTGGTGACCAAGCAACTGGCCCCGGGCGAGCGTTTGCTGGTCCATGCCGGCCATGTTGGGGTGCAGTCACCGTCAATCGATTTTGACATCCAGATGATGCGGGGCTTTCGCAACATCCTATTTGGCGGCGAGGGCCTGTTCTTAGCCAGCCTGACAGGCCCGGGCGAGGTCCACTTGCAGTCCATGCCCATCATGAACCTTGCTGAAGAAATCGCCCGCTACATGCCTTCCGGAAGCGAAGGCGGCGGCGGGGCGGTGAGCAATATGGCCGTCGGAGGCATTATCGGCGGGGTACTTGGCGGCCTGCTCGGCGGCGGCAATGGCGGCGACGGCAACGACTGGAGCTAAGGTCGGCCACAGTTCTGCCGCGCTTTTCGACAAGACTGAGCCCCTGAACTTAAGGATTTGAGGGGCCGTTGACGTGAGCTTGGAGATTGATAGGCCGCAAAGCAAAGATGCCCGACTGAACCGGGCTGTGGCCATGACCGTGGTCGCCCTATCGGTTTTTCTGGGCTTGGCCCACGTCAAGGACGACAATCTGGTTCAGGCTATGCAACAGGCCAAGGCCGACTCGGTCGATCGCTGGGGCGAATATCAAGCCACCAAGACCAAGCTCCATATCACTGAGGGGCAGGCCGCCGATCTCGGCGTTCTGGCGTCCATGGCCAAGGACCCAGCCCCGGCCCTAAAGCTGCAAGCGGCCGCGGAGGCGAAGATTGCGAAATATAAGGCCGAAGTGCCGGAGCTCATGGCCAAGGCCAAGGGCCTAGAAGCCGAATATGATCGGCTCAACATCCATGATGATCAGTTCGATGCCGCAGATGCCTTGATCTCAATAGCGATAAGCGCGGCGGCGGTCGCGGCCCTCGCCGAAAGCCCATGGGTTCTGGCCGTCGCCTGGGTCTTTGGCGGCTTTGGGGTTGTCATGGGCGTGGCAGGCTTTGCCGGATGGGGTCTCCACCCGGACTTTTTGGCCAAGTTCCTGAGCTAATCCGCCTACCTGTGCAGACGCACCGGCAGGGTCTGGTAGCCTTTAACGAAGGATGAGGGCACGCGCTCAGGCTCGCCCATCACTTCGACGAAGCTCCAACGCTTCATGATCTCTTCCCAGACGATCTTGAGCTGCATCTCGGCCAAGCGGTTACCCACGCAGCGGTGGATGCCGAAGCCGAAGGATAGGTGCTGGCGGGCGCGGGCGCGGTCGATGATGAAGCTGTCGGCGTTCTCGATCACCTCATCGTCACGGTTGCCCGAGACGTACCACATGACGACCTTGTCGCCCTTTTTAATGGTCTTGCCGCCCAGTTCCACGTCCTGCAGCGCATTGCGGCGCATATGGGCCAACGGGGTTTGCCAGCGGATGATTTCCGAGACCATGTTGGGGATCAAGGAGGGATCAGCCCGCAGCTTGTCATATTCCGCTGGGTTCTGATTGAGCGCCAAGACGCCGCCGGTCAGGGAATTGCGGGTCGTGTCATTGCCGCCAACGATGAGCAGCAGCAGGTTCCCCAGGAACTCCATGCGGTCCATATTGCGCGTGGACTCGCCGTGGGCCAGCATCGAGATCAGGTCATTGCCCGGCTCGGTCAGGTTCACCCGCTCGTTCCACAGACCCATGAAATATTGCGCGCAGTCCATCAGTTGGGCGCGGCGATGCTCCTCTGACACGAACAGCGGCGAGGATGGGCCAGCCGTGGTGATGTCGGACCAGTAGGTCAGCTTG
>CANFKD010000083.1 GCA_947447115.1 Caulobacteraceae bacterium | reverse complement strand
GCCACCGAATTTGGTCTGTTCATCGGTCTGGAAAACGACATCGATGGCATGGTCCACCTGTCCGACATCGACTGGAGTGCCGCTGGCGAAGAAGCCATTCAGCGCTACAAGAAGGGCGACGTCGTCAAGGCCAAGGTTCTGGATGTGGACGTCGAGAAGGAACGTATCTCGCTCGGCATCAAGCAACTGGCCGGTGATCCAATGGCTGGCGACACCCACCGTAAGGGTCAGACCGTCACCGTCATCGTCGTTGACGTCACCACCGGTGGCCTTGAAGTGAAGTTCGGCGACGAAAATGCGCCGATGACCGCCTTCATCCGCAAGTCCGACCTGAGCCGCGATCGTTCGGAGCAGCGCCCAGAGCGCTTCGCCATCAACGACCGTCTCGACGCCCAGATCACCAATATCGACAAGGCCGCTCGTCGCGTCTCCCTGTCGGTCAAGGCTCTGGAAATGGCCGAAGAGAAGGAAGCCATCGAACAGTTCGGGTCTTCGGACTCCGGCGCTTCGCTGGGTGACATTCTCGGCGCGGCTCTGCGCGAGAAGGCTTCTAAGGAATAGTCTAAAACCCCTTAAGGTTAGGACCGTGGCGGCTTGGGAAACCAAGCCGCCATTTCTTTATTTACAAGAGTGCTAGAGCTCAAATTAAACGAACTTTACATTTCTCTTCCTGCAACCCCTTGAAACCCTTTCGATTATCGACCATGGTCAAATCCAAAGAGACGGGGGCCTCTCCATGATTAAGTCTGAACTGATCGCCAAGCTGGCGACCGAAAATCCGCACCTGACCCAAAAGGACGTGGAACGCGTCGTTGGCGTCATTTTCGACCAGATGATCGAAGCCCTTGAAGGCGGCGGCCGTGTCGAACTTCGTGGCTTTGGAGCCTTCTCCGTCCGCTCGCGCCCAGCCCGCGGTGGCCGCAATCCGCGCACCGGTGATGCCGTGTCGGTCAAGGCCAAGCACGTCCCCTTCTTCAAAAGTGGCAAAGAACTGCGCGAGCGTCTGAACGCCGACGAATAGGCCGAACACAGGAATCTAGTCGATGGGAATGGCCAGCGAATTTCGCGAATTTATCTCGCGCGGTAATGTTGTTGACCTCGCTGTTGGCGTGATCATCGGTGGTGCCTTCGGCAATATTGTCAAAAGCCTCGTCGACCAGGTTATTATGCCGCCCATCGGATGGGTGACGGGCGGGATCGATTTCGCGGACCTCAAACTTGTCCTCAAGCCGGGCGACGAGAGCGCGAAGATTGCGGAAGTGGCCATTCAGTACGGGGCATTTATCAATACCCTGATCCAATTTCTGATCGTTGCCGGTGTGATCTTTCTGTTGGTCAAGGCCATCAACAGCGTGCGTCGACAAGAGGCTGCGGCGGAACCCGAGGCCCCGTCCGCCCCGACGCCTGAGCAGGCCCTACTGACTGAAATTCGCGACCTCCTGAAGAAATAACACCGATCGACCGTTGCGAACGTCACAGCCCTTGCCAAGCGGCCCATCGCCCGCCATCTCCTAATCCATGAACAGTGCCGACCCCCATCTGGCCAAGTTGCGCGCCTTGGCCCCGGTCAAGATCTGCGGTCTGACGACGGTTGAGACCGTAGAGGCGGCGCTTGAGGGCAAGGCTGCCTATCTGGGCTTCATGTTCTTCGAAAAAAGCCCGCGCAATCTGACCGTTCAGCGCGCCGCCGAATTGGCCGCGCCCGTGCGCACGCGTTCCAGCATCGTCGCGGTCACGGTCGATCCGGATGATCAGACCCTCGATCAGATCATGGCGGGGCTAAAGCCCGACTTCATTCAACTCCATGGTAAGGAAACCCCCGCCCGTGCCGCCGCCATCGCTCAGCGTACGGGCGCGGGGATCATCAAGGCGATTTCGGTGCGTGAAACCAGCGATCTGGAAGCCGCAAAGCCCTTTGATGGACTGGTCAGTCATCTGCTGTTTGACGCCAAGCCCCCGAAGGACAGCGACCTGCCCGGCGGTGTCGGCGCACGCTTTGACTGGACCATCATGACCGGACGGCGCTTTGAGCGACCCTGGTTTTTGGCCGGCGGTCTGGATCCTTGGAACCTTGAAGAGGCCATGGGCCAGTCTGGTGCACCCCTAATCGACGTTTCTTCTGGCGTGGAACGCGGGCCGGGCGTAAAGGACCCTGCTCTGATTTCCGCCTTTTTGTCAGCCGCTCGCCGCGTCCATGGCGCGTCTGGTCTTTAGTCACAAACCGCTTGGCAGGTCCGCGTGAACGCTCAATCTCCGAATGACTACTCCGCCTATCCCGACGCCAATGGCCGCTTTGGTGACTATGGTGGCCGCTATGTGGCCGAGACCCTGATGCCCCTCGTGCTTGACCTTGGTCAGGCCTATGAGGACGCCAAGAACGATTCGGCCTTCCATGCCGAGATGAGCGGCTACATGACCCACTATGTGGGACGGCCCAGCCCGCTCTATTTCGCTGAACGGCTGACCCAACATTTCGGCGGGGCCAAGATCTATTTCAAGCGCGATGAGCTGAACCATACCGGCGCGCACAAGATCAATAACTGCATCGGCCAGATCCTGCTCGCCCGCCGCATGGGCAAGACGCGGATCATTGCCGAGACCGGAGCCGGTCAGCATGGCGTCGCCACTGCAACGGTCTGTGCCCGTTTTGGCTATCCCTGCATCGTCTATATGGGCGCCACCGACGTCGAGCGGCAAAAGCCGAACGTGTTCCGCATGAACCTGCTTGGCGCAGAGGTCCGTCCCGTCACCAGCGGCACCGGCACCCTCAAGGACGCCATGAACGAGGCCATGCGTGACTGGGTGACCAATGTTGATGACACCTATTACATCATCGGCACGGCAGCGGGCCCGCACCCCTACCCCGCCATGGTCCGCGATTTCCAATCTGTGATCGGCATCGAAGCGCGAGCGCAAATGATGGAGCGCGAAGGTCGCCTCCCCGATGCTATCGTCGCCTGTATCGGCGGCGGCTCTAACGCCATTGGCCTGTTCCACCCGTTCTTGGCTGATGAGAATGTCCGTTTGATCGGGGTCGAAGCCGCAGGCCACGGCCTGTCCACCGGCCAGCACGCGGCCTCCCTCACCGGCGGTCGCCCTGGCGTCCTGCACGGCAACAAGACCTATCTGTTGCAGGATGATGATGGCCAGATCATCGATGCCCACTCCATTTCCGCCGGTCTGGACTATCCCGGCATTGGCCCAGAACATTCTTGGCTGCACGATGTCGGCCGGGCGCAATATGTCTCGGCCACCGACCAAGAGGCGCTGGACGCCTTCCAGCTTTGCTCACAGCTCGAGGGCATTATTCCTGCCCTAGAGCCCGCCCACGCCTTGGCCCGCGTCGGGGATGTGGCCAAGGAATTGGGCAAGGATGGTATCGTTTTGATGAATCTCTGCGGACGCGGCGACAAGGATATTTTCACCGTGGCGGAAGCCCTGGGCAGCCGACTTTAAACCGAAAGAATGACCCGGATGCGCCAGAACCGAATCACTTCGCGCTTTGAATCCCTCAAGCAAGAGGGCCGAGCAGGCCTGATCACCTATATTATGGCCGGTGATCCGGACGTGGAGACGGCTTTTGAAATTCTCAAAGGCTTGCCCGCCGCCGGTGCTGATCTGATCGAATTGGGCTTTCCCTTTTCCGATCCCATGGCCGAGGGCCCGCCGATCCAGCGTGCTGCCTTGCGGGCGCTCAAGGCTGGCATGACGCTGCGAGGAACCTTGGATCTGGTGCGCCGTTTCCGGGTCAATGACCAGACCACGCCAATCATTTTGATGGGCTATACCAACCCGGTGTTGACCTATGGCTTCGGACCCTTTGCCGCCGATGCCGCAGCCGCCGGGGTCGATGGCCTGATCATTGTTGACAGCCCGCCTGAAGAGGCCGCAGAACTTTCTGATGCCCTTGATGTTGCAGGCATTTCTTTGATCCGCCTGACCGCTCCGACCACTGATGACAAGCGCCTAGAGACCGTCGTGAAACGCACCTCAGGCTTTGTCTATTACGTCTCGGTTGCCGGTGTGACCGGGGTCAAGGAGGCTGATGCCGCCACCGTCGCCCCCGCCGTCGCGCGGGTCCGCAAGGCCTCGAACCTGCCGGTCGCAGTAGGCTTCGGGATCAAGACGCCTGAACGTGCCGCAGCGGTGGCCCGGGTCGCCGATGCGGTCGTTGTCGGCTCGGCTCTGGTCGAAGAAATTGCCTCTGCCGCCGCGACCGATAGTTTAGCGGCACCGAAAGTTCTGGCATCTGTCGCCGCCTTGGCTAAAGCTGTTCGCTTGGCAAGGCTTGACGTGAGCGTCACTTAAAGCTGAAAGTCCGGGCATGAGTATGGCTGAGACGAAAGACCCAGCGGGTTCCAATACCCCCCCGGTCGCCCCCTCCTCCGGCGGTAAGTCCGCGCGCGAGCGTGGCGGCTGGCTGGCGAAGATTGCCCCGGGCATCCGCAATCTGGTCACCAAGCGTGACACCCCAGAAAATCTTTGGGTCAAGTGTCCCGACACGGGCGAGATGATCTATCGCCCTGATCTGGAGGCCGCCCTTTGGGTGACCCCGGCCGGACGCCATATGCGCATCGGCCCTGCCCTGCGCTTTGCCTTCACCTTCGACGAAGGCCAATATGAAGAATTGCCCGCGCCAACCGCGCCGGATGACCCGCTGCACTTCTCCGATGGCAAATCCTATGTCGATCGCCTCGCCGCTGCCCGCAAAGCCACGGGTGAGCAGGATGCGATGGCCATCGCCACCGGCGAGATTGGCGGAACCCAGGCTGTGGTTCTGGTGCAAGACTTTGCCTTCATGGGCGGCTCTCTGGGCATGGCTGCGGGCGAGGGCTTCATTGCCGCCGCCCACGCCGCGTTGGAACGACAGTGCCCTCTGGTGGCCTATACGGCGGCTGGCGGCGCACGGATGCAGGAAGGGGCCCTGTCGCTGATGCAGATGGCCCGCACGACCTTGGCGATTCAAGAGCTGAAAGATGTGGGCCTGCCCTACATCGTCGTCCTGACCGATCCGACCACCGGCGGCGTGACCGCCTCCTATGCGATGCTTGGCGATGTCCATCTGGCCGAGCCGGGAGCCTTGATCGGCTTTGCCGGCCAGCGGGTGATCGAACAGACCATTCGCGAGACCCTGCCACCCGGGTTCCAACGTTCGGAATATCTGGTCGAAAAGGGCATGGTTGATCGGGTGACACCGCGCAATGAATTGGCCGCGGTTTTGGGTTCCATTCTCAAGACCCTGATGATGGGCCGCGCCCTCCGCTAACCGCACGACTTTCACCCTATGTTGGGGCGACCATGAGCGACCATCTTCGGCCCCATGACGCGGCGTTAGAACGTCTGCGAGCGCTCCATCCCCTGCTTATCGACCTATCGCTGGACAGGATGCTGCGGCTTTGTGCTGCCTTGGGAAACCCTCAAGACCATCTGCCGCCGGTCATCCATGTGGCCGGAACCAATGGCAAGGGCTCGACGGTCGCCACCTTGCGGGCCATTGCCGAGGCCGCTGGCCTGAAGGTCCATGTCTTCACCTCACCCCATCTGGTTCGGTTTGTAGAGCGGATCAGGCTCGCGGGCGACCTGATCAGCGAAGAGCATTTGGCACGGGTGCTGGAGCGGGTCGAAGCGGCCAACGCGGGCCTGCCCATCACCTTCTTTGAGATCACCGCCGCCGCTGCCTTGGCCGCCTTTGCAGAGGTCCCCGCCGATCTTTGCATCATCGAGGTTGGGCTCGGCGGCGTGCTGGATGCCACCAACGTGGTCTCGAAGCCTGCGGTCTGCGTCATCACGCCGGTCGATATGGACCATCGCGAATTTCTGGGTGACACCATCGCTCTCATCGCTGCCGAGAAGGCCGGCATCTTGAAGCCCGGCGTTCCGGCCATCATTGCCCGGCAAAATGATGAGGCCATGGCGGTGATTGAACGGGTCGCCGCCAAGACCCGCTCACCCCTGACCGTGCTGGGCCAACAGGCCGACGGCTGGCGTGATCGGGACCGACTCTTGGTCCAGACGGAAACCGCCTTGCATGACCTGCCCCTGCCATCGCTCTATGGGGCCCATCAGATCGACAATGCCGCCCTCGCCGTCCTCGCGATCTTGACCCTTAAGGACGCGCGGATCACCGAAACCGCGCTGGCTAAGGGCGTGTCCAGCGTCGTCTGGCCCGCAAGGTTCCAGCGCCTGACCACCGGCCCCTTGGCGCAGCGTGCCGCGAAGGCGGGATCGGACCTTTGGCTGGATGGCGGCCACAATCCCCACGCCGCCCGCGCTCTGGCCAAGGCTCTGAGCGATCTAGAGGCCCGAGATGGCAGGCCACTGGCGCTGATCTGCGGGATGTTGGGCAATAAGGATGCAGCGGGGTTCTTTGAGGCCTTCGCGCCTCTGGGACCCAAGATCTTCACCGTCGGTTTCGATGCCGATGCCGCCGCATCGCCGCAGACCCTCGCTCAAGTGGCCTCTGACGCTGGCCTATCGGCCAAGGCCTGCAGGGACATCCATGAGGCGCTCGATCTTGCCGTGAGCGAGGGTTCACCCCGCGTGATGATCTGCGGCTCGCTCTATCTGGCCGGAGAGGTCTTAGGGCTTGATCCCAGCACCTGGCCGAACTGACACCCAACATCGACAGGCTTGGGCCTTAGCGCGGAATATTCTATACGCTGCCTCCCATGAGTGAGCGTCACCCCCGTCGGCCCCAGCGTCCCATCGCCTATGTCTGCCTGATTGTGCTGGTGGCCCTTGTCGCCATTGGTACGATGCGGCAATTAGAGAGGGCTGCAGACCCGAAACCCGCCGCCAATTTGGAAATGATCCGATGAACAGGCTTACAACCCTCATTGTCGCCCTTGTGGTCGCCGCCGCCGTGATTGGGGCCGGAGCCTATGTCTGGAATACGGACCTCAAATGGCGTCCCCACACCATCACCAAACATCAGGCTGAGATCACCAAGATCGTTGAAAGCGCCGGTTGGGTGTCCCCCGGTAAAACCGGTCCTACCCTCTATATGGTCGGCTTTCGGTCTTGCCCGGACTGCATGCGCTTTAAGACCGAGGAGTTTCCCGGCCTTCACGCGGTCGGCGTTGATACGCGGGTGATCGAGGTGGCCCGGGCCGAGGTCAATGGCGTGGCCAAATCGACCCCGGTCGAGCGGGCCACCGTGGCCGAGCTTTGGTCTAATCGCTCTTGGGCCCTGTTTGAGGATTGGAACAAGGTGCCGGTCGAAGCCTGGACGGCTCCCGGGATCGTGCCTGCCGATGGCGACACAGGCCGCACCGCCGTGGTCGAGTCAGGCCGCAAGATGGTCGCTGACCTTCGCCCCCTCCTGAAGGACAATGGCGTGAAATTCGCCTACCCGACTCTGATCTGGTGGACCAAGGACGGCAAGATGCGGGCCTGCGCCTGTGAAAAGCGTGAGACCTACCGTTTCGTGCGGGCTGAACTGGGCGTCAAAGACCCGGCCTCTTAAGACTCCATGCCGGTTTCTCTTCAGACCGCCTACGCCCAGCGCCTCGATTCCGGAACAATCCGCCTCGACGTCACGCAACAGGCCGCCATTGAGACCCTGTCCAGGCTCGAGGGCGAACTCAAGGCGGCGCAGGAACCACAGGGCTTTTCGCTGTTTCGCAAGCCAAAGGCCTTGGGCGGGATAAAGGGGGTCTATCTTTGGGGACCGGTCGGACGGGGCAAGTCCATGCTCATGGACCTGTTCTTCGACTCTGCCCCTGTTCGCCTTAAGCGCCGCGCCCACTTCCACGCCTTCATGGCCGAGGTTCACGGTTTGATCGATCAATGGCGAAAGGGCACCCCCGCCGAGCGCAAGGCACGCTTTGGCCGGAACCGGGGCGATGATCCGATCGTACCGGTCGCCGACCTGATCGCCGAGCAGGCCCAGCTCCTGTGTTTTGATGAGCTGCAGGTCACCGACATTGCCGACGCCATGATCTTGGGGCGTCTGTTCGAAGCCCTGTTCGCCAAGGGCGTGGTGCTGGTCGCGACCTCTAACCGCCCGCCGCACGACCTCTATAAGGACGGCATCAACCGGCCGCTCTTCACCCCCTTCATCGATATGCTGGGCGCGCGGATGGAGATTGTCGCGGTCCGGGGTCCGACCGACTTTAGGCTCGACCGGCTCAAGGGCGCGCAGGTCTATTTCTCGCCCCTGACCCCCGATCAGGCGCAAGGCTTTGACGCCCTCTGGTCCGATCTGACAGACGCGGCCCCCGAGACGGGCGCGACCTTGGAGGTTTTGGGTCGTCAAATTCGTCTGCCTCGAACCTGCGGCGGTTTTGTTCGCACATCCTTCGCCAGCCTCTGCGGCCAAGCCTTGGGCGCGCAGGACTATCTGGCGCTGGCGGCGCGGTTCCATACGGTGTTCTTAGACGACATTCCGCGCCTAGAGATTGCCCGTCGTAACGAGGCAAAGCGCTTCGTGACCCTGATCGACGCGCTCTATGAGGCCGGAACCAAGCTCATCGCCTTGGCGGACGCGGAACCGGACGACCTCTATCCCGCCGGTGACGGGGCCTTTGAGTTTGAGCGTACGGCCTCACGCCTGCATGAGATGCGTTCAGAAGCCTATTTGGATCGGGTGAAGGACTAGACGCGCCCCATCGCGTCAGCCGGGCAGGCGCAGTTCGAACACAGAGCCCTGATCACCCGATTGAACCAAACGCAGATCGCCGCCATGGGCCTGAGCCAGCTCTCGGGCGATGGCCAGACCAAGGCCCGTACTGCCGCTGCGGCCTGATCCGGCAAAGGGCTGGAACAGGCGCGGGCGCAGACGCTCGGGCACGCCGGGACCATTATCCACCAGTTGAACGACGAGCATGGTGCCATCTCGCTCAAAGCTGATACGGACCCTGCCGCCAACCTCCGGCTTGGGTGCGGACTCAATCGCCTCTCGAGCATTGCGCAGCAGATTGAGCAGGATGCGATGGAGTTGATCTGGATCGGCCTGAACCTGATCGTCAGGGGTCAGGGCGGCCTCAAGCTCAACGCCGTCAGGTGACAGGCCTGCATCCTCGGCAGCAGCCTCCAGCGCCGCCTTGAGGGGCACAGCGACGGGCTTAGGCACCGCCTCTTGGGTCTTGCCATAGGCCAGCACATCGGTGGCCAAGGTCACAGCGCGGTCCAGCGCTCGCTCGAGGCGCGGCAGAGCCTGAGTCACGCTGGGATCACCCGACTGCGCCAAACGCTCAGACGCGATCTGGGCACTGGTCAGCATATTGCGAAGGTCGTGATTAATCTTGGCCACCGCTTCGCCCAAAGCCGCCAGTCGGGCCTTGGACTGCAGAGCGGTGCGGACATCGGTCTGCATCCGGTCCAGCTCAGCCTCGGCGCGGCCCACCTCGTCGCGGCGACCGGACAGTCCGACCTGCGCGCGTGGATCTTCGGGGTCTGCGCGAAAGCGCTCCATGGCCCGCGTGATGCGCTGCATGGGCCGAACGAGGAAGGCATTGAGCGACAGATAGACCAAGCCGCCCGCAAAGATCGAGGTAAAGAGGGTTACCGCCACAAGGCGCCACAGATAGGCAAAGAGTTCATCACGCAGCACCTGGTCTGGCGCGACGATCTCGACAAAGTCGGCCTGACGAAATTGCGGCGCGGCCACGACGCGGACCATCTGATCGGGGCCACCAAACAGGGTCTGAAACGGCGCGCTCAGCCACGCGGCGGGATTGGGATCGCGCAGATCCACCAGATAGGGCGTGCGCTCCATGCGCGGTCCGGCCAGCAACAGACGCCGCAGCCCATCACTCTGAACGGCTACCGACACTACGCCAGCGCCCTCGAGCAACTGTTTGGAAAGCCCCTTGGAGACCTTGCGGCCCGGCGCGCCATCAACAGCAGTGGAGGCGAGCTCGGCCAGGCGCACCCGCTCTGACAGCCAACGCTCCTCATAGGAGGCCAGCGACGGCGCAAGGATCAGCAATTGAGACAGAACCACGAACAGACAGGTGAGGATCAGCAGACGTGAAGACAGACCCCCGGGCCAGAAGAACCGCCGGGCGTTTCGCGCGGGGCTGGTTACCCGCGCAGGCTTAAGGTCTGGAGCGGCATCCGCCATGCTCCCTAATTACTTCAAGCGAGCCGTTTGAGCAATGAAACCAAAAGACGCGTTCGGGCGGAGAACAGAAGGGGCGTAAAATATTGCCCAGCCAGCCGCTTATTGATCTCTCCGCGCGTGGGATAGGGGGCGATGATCGAGGTCATGGCGGTGAGTTTGAGCTTAGACGTCATGGCCAAAACCCAAGGCTGGATCAGGTCCCCAGCCGCTGGACCAACGATCGCCGCGCCAAGCACCTGGCCCTTGGCTGATAAGATCAGCTTGCCCTTGCCGTCGGTCCGGCCCTCGGCCACAGCACGGTCATTGCCGCTGAAATCGGCGGTGATGACCTGAATATCCGCGCCATAGAGCGCACGGGCTTGGGCTTCTGACAGGCCCACAGCGGCAATTTCTGGGTCGGTATAGGTCGCACGGGGCACCATTAGGGCTGAAGCCTTGATCGGCTGGGCAAAGAGGGCCTTGCGAATGATCAGGCCCGCATGGGCTCCCGCCGTATGGGTAAAGCCGCCCTGTCCGCTGACATCACCAATGGCAAAGACCCGGCGATTGGTGGTCAGGAGTTGATCATCCGTCAGGATCGATCCGCGCTCATCCAGTCCAATACCGGCCAGCGAGAGGTCCAGTCCCTCGACGTTCGGTGCCCGGCCCGTGGCAACGAGCAGATGGCTGCCCTCAACACGCGTTTCTTGATCGCCCAGCCGATAGCTGACCGCAACGCCGTCCGCCGTGGCAGCCACTGCCGTGGCCCTGGCCCCTTCGCGCAGGTCCACCCCGTCGGCGCGCACGGCCTCGATAACAATGGCGGCGAGATCGGCATCCTCGCGCGGCAGGGCGCGGTCGGCTTCTAAAACCGTGACCTTGGTGCCCAGACGTGCAAAGGCTTGGCCCAATTCCAGACCGATGGGACCGGCGCCGAGTATGATCAGGTGGCTGGGTTGCTCGGTCAGGTCAAACAGGGTCTCGTTGGTGAGGTAGGGCGTGGCCTCCAGCCCGGGGCTCGGCGGCAGTTTGGGCCGTGAACCCGTGGCAATCACGATCTTGCGGGCCTTAACCCGGACATCACCGCCCTGAACCGTGTCTTCACCGACGAACCTTGCCGTTTCTCGCACGACGGTGCAGCCAAGGCCTTCGAAGCGCTCTTGGCTATCATGCGGCGCGATGGTGGCGATGGCCCGATGGACATGGGCCATGACGGCGGCAAAATCGATCTGAGGCTCAGCGCCAGCGCCAATGCCGAGGTTCCCCGGCGAGCGCAGGGTATGGGCGACCTTAGCTGCTGCGATCAGAGCCTTGGACGGGACACAGCCATAGTTCAGGCAGTCGCCGCCCATCTCGCCCTTTTCAAAAAGGACGGTCTTGAGTCCCAGTTGCGCCGCGCCAGAGGCGACGGACAGCCCGCCAGACCCGGCACCAATAACGACGATGTCAGCATGGAGGGTTCGGCTCATGACGTCTTTTCCGATTTGCGAAACCGGCGCAGCACCACCGGCAGCAGTGACAACAGACCTAGGCCGACCAGTGGCAAGAGCACATGGGGCTCAAAGATCACCCGCAGGTTTGGTTCTTGCCCGGAGGCAAAGACCTCGCCCAGACCAGAGCCCAAGCCCGCATAGACGAGCGAGCCAGGAAGGATGCCCAGCACCGTGGCAGACAAGAAGGTCCGCAGAGGAATATCGACAAATCCCGCCGCCAGATTGACCAGCCAGAACGGCATGACCGGGATCAGGCGAAGGGTCAGAATGTAAGAAAAGGCGTCGCGCCGGACCCCCTCCTCGATCCTAGAAATCGTAGAACCCGCCTTGCCCCGCAGGCTGTCACCCACGGCCGAGCGGCAGACCATAAAGATCACTGCGGCGCCCAAGCTCGCGCCACTTGCTGCAGCGACCGCTCCCAGCCAAGGACCGAACAGGAACCCGCCGCTGAGGGTCATGACCAGAGCCCCCGGCAGCGACAGGCTGACCACGGCAATATAGATGAGGACATAGAGGCCGAAACTGAGGGCCGGATGCAGGGCCACGAACCCCTGTAATTGATCCCTTCGCGCCTTAAGCTCGACCAGACTCAGATGGTCCGCAAGGCCGCTGGCAAGCACCACCGCAACAGCCAAGGCTACCAAGATCAGCGGGCCAAATCTCTTGATCCAATTCATGCCGGTCATCCTTTCGGATCAGCCTATTTCTGGCCGACCGCCTGGGTCACGCTGGTAAAGCCGTCTGCCTTCAGACGCGCGGCCAAGTCACGCTTGATGGCCGTAATCAGACCCGGGCCGGAATAGGCCATGGCCGAATAGAGTTGGACCGCGCAGGCGCCGGCCCTGATCTTAGCATAGGCATCGGCACCAGAGGTAATGCCACCTGCCCCGATCAGGGATGTCCGCCCCGCCGCGACCTCATAGAACCGGCGCAGCATCTGGGTCGACAGCGACATCAAGGGCGCGCCGGACAGTCCGCCGGTCTCCGCCTTCCAGATTGACTGCAAACTTTCGGGCCGCGAAATGGTGGTGTTGCTGACAATGATGCCATTGAGGCCGTGGGCCAGCACGCACTCCACAATACTCTCGACCTCACCCTCTTCCAGATCCGGCGCGACCTTGAGCAGGACCGGCACATCAGTAGAGGCGGCGATCAGCGCCGTTCGGGCCTGCGCCAACCGGCCAAGCAACTCGTCCAGCGCCGCCTTGGTCTGCAGGGCCCTCAATCCCGGCGTATTGGGCGACGAAATATTGACCGTGAAATAGTCGGCCAAGCCCCAAAGCCGCTCGAGACCCGTTACATAGTCACCGATCCGATCGCCGCTATCCTTATTGGCCCCGATATTGGCCCCGACGATCCCGGCCGCCTTGGGCCGCACGGATAGGCGCTGAGCAAAGGGCTCCAGACCGCCGTTGTTAAAGCCCATACGGTTGATGACGGCCTTGTCTTGGGTCAGACGAAACAGCCTTGGGCGAGGATTGCCGGCTTGGGCCAAGGGGGTCACGGTCCCGCATTCGACAAAGCCAAAGCCTGCCCGCAGCATGGCCACCGGGGCCTCGGCATTCTTATCAAACCCTGCCGCCAGACCGACCGCATTGGGCAGGACCAGAGACCCGATCTGGGTGGCCAGCACGGGGTCGTCACGGGTCATCTGCTGAGGACCAAGGCCTGCTGCCAGCGCGCGGATGGTGAGGTTGTGCGCATCCTCAGGATCGAGCAGATGAAGCGCCTTGGCTCCTAGATCATGAACAAGGCTCATCAGGCCAGATCCCCCATCATCGGTACGCCCTCACCATCGAGGCCGATGGCCCAAGCCTTGATC